>DATIFN010000011.1:0-58497 GCA_035455245.1 Nitrosopumilaceae archaeon
CAAACGCGTGACAAGTGTCAAAACAAATTCCGAATCGATTTTTGGGTTTTATCTGAGAGAAAATAGAAGCAATCTGCTCAAACTCAGAACCAACACTATTTTTAAATCCTATATTATTTTCAAGAAGAAAGAGAACATCACTTGGTGTTTCTTTGGCAGCTTTTGTAAACGCCTTTACAATTGTCTCAATTCCTTTTTCTTGGCCTATCCCTTTGTGGCTGCCAAGATGCGCTACAAGATGTGGAATTCCAAGCTTGCTGCACCTTTTTGCTTCTTCAATTAGAGAGTGTAAGGATTTCATAAAGGGAGTTGCCTCAGGTGAAGAAAAGTTTGGCAAGTACGGCATGTGGGCAGCCGTTGCAATTCTATCGATCTTGCTTAGCTCCAATCTTTTTTTGAAATTTATTATATCTTTTTTTAAGAGGGGTTTTGCTGTCCAACCTCGTGGATTTCTTGTAAAAACCTGAAAAGCACTGCAGTCCATTGCTACAGCATTATCAATTGATCCATCCAAACCATCTGCTATAGAAACGTGCATCCCAACTTGCATAGAGAATATTTTATTTGAAGATAGTTTAAATGCCTATTGCTCAAGGTTAAACAATCAATTCAACCATTTTTTAGTGGCAGGTGAGACGAGTTCGCAATTATTGTGCCTTCACATCTTGTTGCATCATTCCAAAGACATTTCCCTCTGTGTCACGGCATTGTGCAAACCATCCTACTCCAGGAATCGCCGTCTTTGGCATTAGCATGGTCCCACCATTCGAAATAATTTTTTTGGAAAATTCTTCTATTGATGGTACATCAATCGTATTAGTCATGCCAGACTGACCCATCCTCATCGAGAGACCGCCGTTTATTCCTGGCTGCTTTTCATCTCCAGTCTTTATCATCCAGTAATCCATTGGACCATCCCACTTGGTAAACTCCCAGCCAAACACTTGCTGGTAAAACTTTTGTGCTCTTGTTACATCGTCAGCTGGAATGTCAAAGTGAATTATCCTTGGCATCAAATTCACAATGTGTATCATATTATTTAAGATTTGATCAAGTACTCTTGATCGTATGACAACGGCTGTTAATTTAGTTTTGAATTAAATTTTTTTAGAAAAACCAGGATTTTGTCTTTGGGAATTACCGCTCCACAAGCCTTGTCATGTCCTCCCCCTGAACCTCCAAGTTCAGTAGCAAGAGGATTAACGATTTTTCCAAGATGGACTTTACAATTTCTTGAACCACGAATTGAAACAGCGTATATGCCATGCTCTTCTCGCAATTTGTACGACACCCCAACATCCTTTCCTGACATGCCTAGGACGAAATTGACTACCATACTTGCGCCAGAGTCAGTCACTTCCATGTAGGAGAGATTTTTCATCAACTTCATGTTGTCCTTTACTTTTTGGATTACCCCAGAAATTTTCTCTGCCTGTATTCTGGCAAATTCAAAAGAGTTTGGAATGTCATGGGGATATTTTGATTCACTTAGCTCGTCCACTAGGTATAGCAAGTATTCGTTGTCCTTTTGGTGACTAACTATTGTAAAAGTAAGAACTGTAGCTTCAAGCAAAGCAAACTGCCTATCAAATTTTTGTAAAAGTTTGGAACCCAGAGGGCGGTCTTCCATATAGTCTGTAATGGCAGAACATGCAGCAAGAAAGGCGCTGTGATCAGTCAGTTTTGATTTGAAGGCATTATAGACCTGAACAGTAGTGCATTCGTTGATGTTATGAATTAGTTTAACTTTTAGTGCCTCTATTTTCTTTTTAATTTTTTCATCTAAATCATGATGATCGATGTAAGTCACAGAGATTCTTTTTTTCCTAAGAGATGAGAGCAATTCAACAAATTGATCCTGATTCGTTTTACTAAGACCCAAATCGCAAAGGTATAGAGTCTTTAATGATTCGTTATTTTTTAACAGTTCAAGCTCATTCATCAATCCAGGATAATCTACCAGTCTTGTCTCTCCTCCAAAGGCCTGTCTGATTAATGAGGCAGCTCCTACGCCGTCTGCGTCTTCTTTGTGTGATACGCAGATTATTTTGGTTCGTGTCATTGAATAATCAATGGCATAACCACCCTCATTTAAACTAAAAACGAATCAGAGTTTTTCTTGATTGAGCATAATTTTTGAAATTGGTAACAAGATTAGGGTGTCCTGCAACATCTTGTAATATGACACAATACATATCATAAAACGAAATTCCTAACAATCGTGCCTCGACGTCAAGTTTGCCAATTTCTTCAAGGATTTCTGCATCGGTAGAATTTAATACAAACTCATCTACAAGTTTGATAAAATCTCGCTCTAATTCTGTCATTTTCGAATAGTCCAAAAATTGTCCTATATGGATCAAAGTTGCTAGTTTAGACAAATTGCTTAATTTTTAAATTAATTTTTGGCCCTAGTCTAGACAATTTTTACGTATGATTTTAATATGCAGATTTGGGACTTAGTATAGTGGAGACAAAAAACATAGGTCTTCGTAACATAGAGGTAGCCGATACAAAGATTTCTGCAATTGATGGCGTTAATGGTAAACTCATCTATCGCGGATACGATATTTTGGATTTGGTTAAAAAATCCACCTTTGAAGAAACTGCCTGCATGCTACTAAATGATGATCTTCCAACCCAAGAAATGTTGGATGATTTTTTTAGTAACCTTGTATTGTCTCGTGAGATTCCAGATGGGATTGAAAAAAACCTCAGAAATTTCCCTAAAAGCTCAAACCCTATGGACGTTCTCCAGTCCTCAGTTTCCGCACTTGCAGCATACGACACCAAAAAAGCAGAGGATCGTCAAGCTAACTATAATCGAGCAATTCAACTTATAGCAAAAATTCCAATCATTGTAGCATATTGGGACAGAATCCGTAGTGGAAAAGAGATCGTCAAACCTTCAAAGAAGCTAAATCACGCAGGAAATTTCCTTTACATGCTGACTGGAAAGGAGCCAGATGAAGAATTGGCAAGGATTTTTGACATTTGTTTGATTTTACATGCAGAGCATAGCTTTAATGCATCAACTTTTGCAGCACGCGAAGTTGTTTCCACAAGAGCACACATGTACGCAGCAGTCAGTGCTGCAATTGGTGCATTAAGTGGTGAATTGCATGGCGGGGCAAATTATCAAGTAATGCAGATGCTTCTGGACATAAAAACTGAGGATAGGGTAGAACCATGGGTTAAGGAAAAACTAGAGCATGGGAAAAAGATAATGGGCATGGGACATGCAGTATACAAAACATTTGATCCTCGTGCTGAAGTCCTAAGGGAGCTGTCTAGACGTTTATCTGAAAAAACAGGTGAGCCATGGTACAAGATCACAAAAAAAATCGAGGACATTACTGCGGAAGAGATGAAAAAGATAAAGGGTTCAGATATCTTTCCAAATGTCGATTTGTACAGTGCATCTACATACTATATGCTAAAGATACCACCAGATCTGAACACCCCAATTTTTGCAATTTCCAGAGTAGCAGGATGGGCATCGCATATTATCGAAGAAAAATTTGCAGAAGCTGCACCAAAGCCTATGCTTTATCGACCAAAGGCAGTGTACGTTGGAAAGTATTGCGGTCCATCAGGGTGTGAATACATTCCCCTTGAAAAAAGATTACACTAGTTTCTTGTCTCTAACCATTCTTTGGCTTTGACGTTTACATCGTACTTGTGAAGGACTAGAAACACCATCTCATAGAAAGTTATCCCTCGCTTATGTGCCTCGCTGTCTATCCATTTTAAGCCGTCTGCAAGTTCTGGATCATATTCAGAAAACTCGACTAGCTCATCCACCATATTAGTGAAGAAAGAGTGAGGTTCTAGCATCAGTAGGAGGTTTCTGTTTTGGTTATTCAGCTCTGTATTCAAAATATATAGACTAATTACCTAAATCCGTTGATAATCAGCCAATGCCTTTCTAATCTCCAGAAGAATTCATTAGAGAAAAAAACAGAATGTCCTGAATAAACTAGCCTTTCTCTTGTAGATTTACGGTAATTTTCGTCAACGAATGAGTCAATTCATCAGGCATAACTATGAGTAAACCACTATCTTTGCCAATCCCCGCACATGTCCCACTAAACATATGAAAATTTTTTCCAAAACATCCGTCACTGTGATAATAACTAAAATTAATATTATTTCGATAATGATCTAGATCTGCTACAGATGGCACAAAATAAACATCAAAACCTAATTTTTCGTCATCAATTTTTACACTATAATCATAGCTTGTAACCTCCTTTGAGGTACATATAGGAATGAATTGAGAATAACCTGATGCAAGTTTAGATTCTTGTTTGGTTTCGTTGTACAAATTGTTAGGAATTCTCGGATAAACTACAACATAGGGATCGGAGTTTGTCTGTGTTCCCATAAAGTGGTCATATTGACTCCTTAATCTATCAACAATTTGTCGATACAAGACTGGTTTCCAGTTGTTTTTACAATCACTAAATTCATGTTTTAATTGTACAAAGGACTTGTCACCAGCATATTGTATTTCATTTTTGTTGTATTCTGTCTTTAGTTGAACATCAATGTCTGGTTCATAGTATGGGTCATTACCACTAGATTTTGGATTTTCCCATACAGTTGTAACGTAAAATATAATATTTCCCGGATAGCTTTTCCATTCGTCCAGTAGATGAATGTAAATAGAATATTTGTTAATATCCTCTTTAGGGCCAAAATCAAATATCAAATGACCAAAAAATGCGTTTATCAAAATAATTGAAACCCCTAAAATTGTAAAGATAATGTAAAATTTGGTCTTCATGACTTAACCGTATTTCTCTTTGATTTAAATTTGGTTTTATAATATGGACATTCTGAACACATTTGCCGATCTCTTTTTCTCTGCATTGGCATATTCACAATCTTAGAATCAATAATAAAATATAGACTATAACATGTTGTTTATTGACATATGGAACATGTGTATTATTCTGATGGTAATCAAAAACGGATTTCATGGATTATTCAAACTGAGAACAAAAATGTTGAACAGTTCAGAGAACAAGCAGAGAATTTTTTAAACATAGTATCAATCGAACAATCAAAGTACATTGCACTTCATGTTGGAATATTTTGGGGCATTGGCACGTTTATAATAAAAAATGGAGATACAGTAAAAATCATGCTTGATTCAAAAACAATGTACGACCATTTATCTGGAAATACGCCAAGTCCAGATTCTTTTATCGACAGAAGAACTGGTTTTATAAAACAACTAATCGATCAAAGAAAACTGGTCATAAAGTATGAGCTGATTCAGCCAGAACAAAACATTGCAACAAAAGCATTATCTCCTCAGTAAGATTCCAACATCCATCAAATTCGTATGAGTCGATCCTGTAAAAATAAGGTTTTTTTGTTTTTTTAAAAAGCAATATGAATTGTTATTTTGCAAGAATTTTTTTGCCTGGTCAAACTTTGTTTTACTGCTCAATAAGGCTCCACATGCATCAGTATTTCCATCCTTGCCGTCTGTCCCTATTGAAGCAATAATGATTTCTTGATTTATTTTTTGCAAGTTCCTTAACAGATATAACACTAATTCCTGATTCCTTCCTCCTTTTCCCGTACCTGTTACTTTGACTGTAGGCTCTCCACCAAAAATAATGTAGGATTTGTTTTTTGCATTTACTACAGATTTTGCCAAATAATTTGCGGTTTGTCTAACGTCCCCGGAAATTGGATAAATCACTTTTCCAGTCAATCCAAAACTTTTTAATTTTTCTTCCATTGCGTAAAGACAGTTTTTGTTTGTAGCAATAATATGATTTTTTATTTTTGGTTGTTTTGGTGTCTCTGGAATTTTTTTCTTGATACCAAAATTAAGGTGTTTTAAAACACTACTAGGTACTGATTGCAATAAATTGTATTTTTTCAACACTTTATGTGCATCCCAAAATGTGGTGTTATCAAAAAACGTGGTTCCTGACGCGATTGATGAAATATCATCACCTATCACATCAGACATTACAAGTGAAATCGCATCACATTTAAGATGATCCAGAACTTTCCCGCCTTTTACTTTAGAAAGATGTTTTCTTACACAGTTAATTTCGTCAATACTAGCACCGCTTTTGATAAGGAGATTTGTAACAGTCTGTTTTTCATCCAGAGTTATACCATCAGGCAGTGAAACAAGAGAAGAGCCGCCCCCAGAAACAAGAAAGATCACTAGATCATTTTCTTTTCTTTCTTTTAAAAATTTTATAATTTTTTTTGCAGCCATTACACTATTTTTGTTTGGAATAGGATGACCAGAATATACAATTTCAAAATTTTTTGTTTTTAGTACAGAATCATATCCTTTTGGGATTACAACAATTCCCCCACTTATTCTAGTCAATGAATCTACCTCAAGCGTCATAGAATCAGCAGCTTTTCCAAAAGCAACAACAAAGATTTGACCATATTTTGACAGATTTTTTGTATTTTTACCTATGATAATCTGGTTTTTATGAACAAATTTTGGTATCATGCTCTTTGGCAATGCAGCCCTCAGACCTGATTCCAAAATTTCTAGTGCAAGGTGTTTTCCATGGCAAGTATCAAGTTCTTCAAAATTCTTTATTATCATTTACCAATCCCCTCAAGTGGTTTGTGATATTCTGTAAAGTATAATAATAATCACAAATCTACTTGCTAGCATGAATACAATAAGAATCCCAAAGATAATTAAATTTGGGAAAGATGCACTTTCAGAAGCTGAATATCCAAAAAATGCTCTTGTTGTAACAACGGCACCTCCAGAGGTTTCATCAAAATGGCTTGCAAAGATGGGGATAAAAGACTACATTCTTTTTGACAAGGTAGAGCCAGAACCATCAATAGAAACAGTGCAAAAAGTTATTTCAGATTACAAATCAAAGAATTTATCAGCTATAATTGGTCTTGGTGGTGGCAGCTCGCAAGATGTAGCAAAATATGCCGCATCAGAAATAAAGATTCCAAAAATTCTCATACCTACGACTTTTGGAACAGGAAGTGAGATGACTACATATTGTGTACTCAAATTTGATGGAAAAAAGAAATTGCTTCAAGATGAAAAATTCCTTGCAGACATGGCTGTTGTGGATTCATACTTTTTAGATGGTACACCAGAAGCAATTATCAAAAATTCAGTCTGCGATGCTTGTGCACAGGCAACAGAAGGATATGACAGTAAAAGAGGAAACGAGTTTACAAAGACAATGTGCAAAGCAGCATTTGATGTTTTGTATGATGCCATAATTAACAACAAACCAGAAAACTACCCCTATGGTTCAATGTTGTCTGGGATTGGATTTGGGAACGCATCTACCACTTTGGGCCATGCTCTCTCGTATGTTTATTCAAACGAAGGCGTGCCTCATGGATATTCACTTTCTTCTTGTACCACAGTTGCCCACAGATTCAACAAGTCAATATTTTATGATAAATTCAAGGAAGTGGTTGAAAAATTAAAATTTGACAGACTAACTCTAAAACTACCTTTTGATCAGGCTGCAGATGTTGTAATGACTGATAGGGGTCATCTAGATCCTAATCCAATCCCAGTCACCAAAGAAGATGTGATTGGATTACTAAAGGACATACAAGAAGGAAGACTGTAACCGGCCAAAGGTTTTTCATTTTAATTAAATATTAGATTCTGATTTTCGTACAATTTACTATACTTAAATACCGCAAACAAATCATCATGATGTTATAGGATTATTAGAAAAATGATCAAGTTTGGAATTCAACAAGGCTTGAACGTTGCAAGATTGGGACTAACGGAGGATCAGATTCTTACAGCCTGTGTTTTAGCCGACAGGATGGGGTATAACTCAATTTGGTACATGGACCACACAAATGTTCCACAGTGGAATCATGCAATTGTAAATGACCCATGGGTAATGCTGTCTGCTATTGCATCCGTTACAAATAACGTTGAGCTTGGAACCTGTGTAACAGACGCTGTGCGACGACATCCATCAAACATTGCTCTAGCCGCAGTAACATTGGACAGAGTGTCACATGGAAGAGGAACTCTTGGAATAGGTGCAGGCGAAGCGCAAAACATCAAAGAGTTTAAGATACAATGGGACAAACCTGTTGGAAGATTTGAAGAACAACTTCAAGTAATAAAATTACTTTTTGAATCATCCCCTGCACACAGAGTCAACTTCAAAGGAGAGTTTTATCAATTAGAAGAGGCTTGCCTGCAAGCAAAAAGTATCAGACAACCGCATCCACCAATTTACATGGCAGCAGGAGCACCAAGAACATTAGGATTATGTGGAAAGTTTGGCGATGGTTGGATTCCAATCGGATACACACCTGAGCTTTATGAAGTTCATGCTAAAGTTATAAAAGATGCCATGAAAGAAAATGGAAGAGACGATAAAAACTTTCAATACGCAGTTGATATCGATGTTTATTTTGCAGATGACGCCGAAGAAGCATGGGCCAAAATGAAAAATGCAGTAAAGGTGAGTCTTTTCAAACCAGAGATCCTCAAGGTGCACAACATACAAGACGTGGCTGGTTTTGATTTTAAGAAATATTTCACAGAATATTCAATGTCAAATCAGGAATGGATAGTCAAAATGCGAGAGGCTGCTCAGACAATTCCGGATAAAGTAGCTCGCTCATCAATTGCACTGGGGACCCCTGATGACATCATACCAGTGTTTGAAAAATTCCTAAAAGCAGGAGTAAATCACTTTATTATAAGATTCTGGGGTTCAGGATACTTTGGGGCAATAGACAAGTTTGGTTCAACTGTCTTGCCATATTTTAAAGAAAAATACAATCCTAAAAAATAGTTCAAACAATATTATAAGTTAGGATTTGAACCTAAAGCTGTGAAGACAATAATTCTTGTTTTTATTGCATCCATTTTCATTCTTCCTACGTATGGCATGGAAAATGTCGCATCTGATGCGAACATAGATGTATCTATAGAGTATCCTGATGTAGTCACTCAGGGAACAGGATTTGTTCTCTCAACTCTCGTAAAGACAAAAGCTGATCAAATGTCTAACATTACTATTAGCATATCGTCACCACAAATAGAAATTTTACAAAAGCAATTCAACATACAAAGTCTTCCAAGAGATTCTTCTTTAGGAAATAATTTTAACATGAAGATAAAACCAGAATCACCAGATGGGAGATTTCTTGCAAATGTATACGTAGAATATTTTATCAAAGGTTTTTTTGATGAAAAACCAGTAAAAAATACCATAACAAAGGCAATTGAATTTAATGTCCAATCAAGACCAGTACTTGTACTTGATTTTGATTCGCAGGATTCTGTATTTTCTGGAGAACCATTCTCTGTCAAAGGAACTATAAGGAATCAAGGATCTAACGCACAAAACATCAAGATAATTGCAGCCTCTAATCAAGCAAAATTAGATGGCAAAAAGACCTATTTACTGACTAGTCTAGAAGCTGGCAAGACAGAAAATTTTGAATTCATATTACAAACACCAAACGATCTTCTAGTCCCAACACAAGTAACTATTAACCTCTCCACGTCATATTTTGATCAGACAGGTAAAGAATACACAATCGAGGATTCCCTAGACGTATTTGCAAGACAAAGAGGAATTTTAGAGATAGGAGATGCGCAAGGAGTGTGGGTTGGTAATTTTCTCATAGCTCCAGTGGTTGGAGTTGGAACCATAGTCTCTTCAGTTATTGGATTCTTAATTTTTATCTGGCACTTGAAAAACAAGAAAAAACAAAAAGTGAAAAAATAACTTCAAAATAGAATAACAAGATTCATCAAAATATTACTTTACCAAATTCGAGGTAACTTTGGTGATCTAAACCAGCGATTTAAAACAAGGTTAAAGATATTTGAATATAGTCATTTTTTCAGAATTTGGTAGATCTGAGACCATGGCAAAAGAATACAACGGGTAAGATTTTTTGTATTGTTTCATAAAACTCCAAGCCACATCATGTGTCTTAAAGTTGGTTCGTAACCCTTCTATTTGAGATTCATTTCCAAAAACATCATATGCTATCACCAAATAGTTATGAGGTCTTTTGTAGGGTTTTGCTTTTAAGAGCCATGCCACTGCAAAAACAAATACCGCCATCATTACAAGAATTGTTCCAAATTCTTTGAAAAACTGGATAACAATTTCGGGAATTGTATAGCCAAATAAAACATAGACAAAATGGGAAAACGATATCACTGCGCTTCCTGCAAGCAAAAATCCTTTAAAATCGATAAGCTGTTGGATTATTTTCATACCTAGTATTGATACACACCCCCATTTATTTATTAAAAGTATATACAGAAATATCAAACCAGATAATCAAATCTCATGCAGCTTCTTGGCAGACTAGAGATTAAATCAAAGGAAAAAATTTTCAAATTCCTAAATGAACAGGACACTGGTAGGATCTGCAGTATTGACAAGGAGGGATATCCACAGATAATTCCTATGAATTTTGTCTATACAAATGATGTAATTTACATGCATTCTCATACTAAAGGCGAAAAAATTGAAAATATAAAAAGAAACACCAAGGTAGGCTTTGAAGTCGATAAAAGCCTTGAATTTCTTCCCTCCTATTTTACCGATCCGGTTGATGCCTCACAGGCGGACACACTATACATTAGCATCGTCATAAAAGGAATTGCCACTGTAGTCTCAGACAGAAACGAGAAAACGCTTGCCCTCAATGCTCTCATGAAAAAATACCAACCCGAAGGAAAGTATCAAAGCATAACGCCAGACATGAAAGTGCTTGACGAAGTTGCAATAATCAAGGTCATTCCTGTAACAATGCGTGGAAAATACAAAATAGGTCAACAATGGGACAAAAAGACAAGACTTGAAATTGCCCAAAAAATTTTAGACCGAAATTCCACTACTGCCAAACATACGCTCCACATCATGGGGATAAGACAAACAAAAAATGGCCTAGAAATATCAGAAGATCCCCTTTGGTGAACAGAACAAAATTACCATTGCTTTAAATTTCGTTTTTAACAATTTTTAATGTGCTACAAAATCAGACATTTGAGTTATCTTCAGAATTTCAGCCTACAGGTGATCAACCACAAGCAATCGAACTTTTAATCGAGGGAGTCAGAAAGAAGAAAATTCAAACATTGCTTGGAGTAACTGGGAGTGGAAAAACCTTCACCGTGGCAAATGTGATACAAAGAACAGGGAAAAATACTCTGGTCATATCGCATAATAAGACTCTGGCAGCACAACTTTATTCTGAATTAAAACAATTTTTCCCGAAAAATAACGTTGGGTATTTTGTTAGTTATTATGATTATTACCAACCAGAAAGCTACATCCCACAAACAGACACTTACATAGAAAAAGATACACAAATCAATGAAAAAATAGAAAGATTACGTCTTGAGGCAACCGCGATGCTACTTTCCGGAGAACCAACTATCATAGTTGCAACAGTTTCATGCATTTATTCACTTGGTTCTCCACGTGAATGGGAATCAATGTCAATTAATATAGAGAAAGGTTTGATTACAAAGCGGTCTAATTTAATTAGAAAACTTGTTGATGCAAGATACGAGAGAAACGATACCGAACTTGTTTCCGGAAGATTTAGAATTAAAGGTGACACCCTAGATATCGTTCCTGCCTATTCAGATGACATCGTGCGAATATCCATGTTTGGTGACGAGATAGAAAAGATATCGATTCATGATCAGGTTTCATTAAAAGAAAAAAAATCAGTACAAAAGATCAAGATATTTCCTGCAAAACATTATCTTGTTGCAGATGACGCAAGACAAACGGCAGTTAATTCAATTAAAGGTGAGCTAAAGCAAAGACTGCCTGAGCTTAGAGAGTTAGAAAGACAGCGCCTTGAGATGAGAACAAATTTCGATCTTGAGATGATTGAGGAACTAGGCTATTGTTCAGGTATTGAAAATTACTCGAGGCATTTTGATGGAAGACACCCAGGTGAACCTGCATTTTGCTTGCTTGATTTTTTTGATAATGATTTCTTACTTGTAATAGATGAATCCCATGTTACTTTACCACAACTTCATGGGATGTACAAGGGAGATTATTCACGCAAAAAGGCATTGATAGATTATGGATTTAGATTACCAAGTGCATTTGACAACAGGCCATTAAAGTTTGAAGAGTTTGAAAAATACATAAAAAATGCAATCTTTGTATCAGCAACGCCAACGGATTACGAACGTAAAACAAGTTTTCAAATAGTTGAACAGTTAATTCGACCCACAGGACTAGTTGATCCTCAGGTAGAGACTAGGAGTACCAAAAACCAGATGGATGATTTGGTATCAGAAATCAAAAAAAGAGTCGAAAAAGACCAACGAGTTCTTGTCACCACACTTACAAAACGCATGGCAGAAGATCTTGCAGAATATCTATCCAAAAATCAGGTTAAAGTAAGATACTTGCATTCTGAAATTGAAAACCTGCAAAGGACTGAATTAATTAGACAGCTCCGCCTTGGGGAATTTCATGTTCTCGTAGGCATAAATCTACTCAGGGAAGGACTGGACATACCAGAAGTTTCCCTTGTTGCCATACTAGATGCAGATAAGGAAGGGTTTCTTAGAAATACAACTAGTCTTATTCAGAGTTTTGGTAGAGCTGCAAGAAATATAGATGGCACGGTAATAATGTATGCAGATTCGGCAACAAAATCGATGAAGCTTGCAATTGCAGAAACAGAAAGGAGAAGGAAAAAACAATTGTACTATAACAAACAAATGGGAATTACACCAAGCACAATTGTCAAGGCAATCCCGCAAATGACTGTAAAACTGGAGGAGGTAAAACACATGTCAAAACATGATTTGATAAAATATGCAATTGAGACAGAGACTGCAATGAAAAGATTTGCAGAAGATCTTGATTTCGAACGAGCCATAGAATATCGGGAGAAGCTTGTTCAGATTCAAAAGGAGATAAAAAATGAACGATAAACTAAAAATTCGTGGAGCAAGAGAACATAATTTGAAAAATATCAACTTGGACATTCCAAAGAATAGTCTTGTTGTAATTACTGGACTTTCCGGGTCTGGCAAATCTACACTTGCTTTTGATACAATCTATGCAGAAGGTCAAAGAAGATATGTAGAATCACTGTCTTCGTATGCTAGACAATTTTTAGAAATGATGGACAAGCCAGATCTTGATTCAATTGATGGGCTTTCACCAGCAATCTCGATTCAACAAAAAACCACAAGTAAGAATCCACGCTCCACTGTGGGAACGATAACAGAAATCTATGATTATCTAAGACTGCTTTATGCAAGGATAGGAATTCCTCACTGCACAAAATGTGGCAGACGAATTTCCAACCAGTCGGCAGATTTGATTTGCGAGTCAATCTTAAAAGAATCAGAAGGCAAAACCATAATGGTTCTTGCACCATTAATTAGAAGAAAGAAGGGGACCTATGAGATGCTCTTTGAGCAAGTAAAAAAATCAGGCTATTCTAGAATTCGGGTAGACAATGAGATAGTTGAACTAAATGGTACGATGCCAATTCTTGATAAACAAAAATGGCATAACATCGAGATAGTTGTTGATAGAATAAAGGCCACAAAGGAAGAAAAAGGAAGATTGTTTGAATCTGTTCAAAGCGCCCTCAAGGCAACTAAAGGAACGGTTCTGATTTCAGGAAAAGAAGAACAGATATTTTCACAAAACAATGCTTGCCCACATTGTGGAATTTCGATAGGCGAGCTAGAACCTAGGACATTTTCCTTCAATTCTCCTTTTGGAGCATGCAAGACATGCCATGGACTTGGAGTAAAGATGGAGTTTGATCCAGATTTACTGATTCCAGACAAATCAAAATCAATCCTTGATGGTGCAATTATACCATGGTCAGGCAGATTTTCCTCGTTTAGAAGACAAACACTTAGAGATGTTGGTAAGAAATTTGGGTTTAATCTAATGACACCAATGAACAAGATGACTCCAAGACAAATGCAGGTCATTTTGTATGGTACCGACGAAGTGGTACAGTTTTCCTATGAATCCAAAACAACAGATTCAAAGTGGCAGTATGCCAATACTTTCAGCGGAGTTATTCCTAGCCTGCACCGTAATTTTGTAGAGACAGATTCTGAATCTAAAAGAGAAGAGATTAGCAAATTCATGCGTGAAACCCCATGTGGCTCATGTAAAGGAAGAAAGCTCAAAGATGAGGCTTTGGCAGTCAAAATAAATTCCATGTCAATAATGGATGTTTGCGATCTTTCAATTGATTCATGTTATGACTTTTTTCAAGATCTAAATTTAACGGACACAGAGAGGTATATTGCAAAATCAGTCCTAAAAGAAATAGTCTCAAGACTGGAATTTTTAAAAAATGTTGGTCTGAACTACCTTACACTAAACAGAGTCAGTTCCACACTCTCTGGCGGAGAATCACAAAGAATTAGACTGGCCACACAGATAGGTTCCAATCTTACAGGTGTACTATATGTTTTAGACGAGCCCACAATCGGTTTACACCAAAGAGACAATGCCAAGCTCATAAAAACACTAGTCAAACTACGTGATCTTGGAAACACCATACTTGTAGTAGAACACGATGAGGAAGTCATTCGAAATTCTGATTGGATAATAGATCTTGGGCCTGGTGCAGGAATCCATGGAGGAAGTGTAGTTTTTGAAGGAAAGGTGGAAGATATTTTAACTGATAATAAATCGATCACCGGAAAATATCTAAAAAATCATGATGCAATAAAGCTAGCAAAAAAAACCCGACAACAAAAAGGAACCCTGATTGTAAAAGGTGCATCAGAGAACAATCTCAAGAATATTGATGTTGAATTTCCACTCGGAATGATGATTACAGTCACAGGAGTATCAGGGTCTGGAAAGTCCACCCTTGTAAATGATATCTTATACAATGCACTTGCTGTTCACTTTTATGGTTCAACAGAAAGATCAGGAAAACATAAAGAAATACGTGGAATAGAGTATATCGATAAAATAATTGGCATAGATCAATCTCCAATTGGCAGAACGCCAAGATCAAATCCCGCGACATACATTGGTGCATTCACTCCAATTCGTGAACTATATTCAAATACTGAAACATCAAAAGAACGAGGGTATACACCTGGCCAATTCTCCTTTAATGTAGCAGACGGTAGGTGTTTTGCGTGCGAGGGTGATGGTGTAAAGAAAATAGAGATGCAGTTTTTATCAGATGTATATGTAATGTGTGATGAATGTAAAGGAAAACGTTACAATTCAGAAACACTTTCAGTTTTATACAAAGGAAAAAACATCTCAGAGATTCTTTCTATGACAGTGGATGAAGCTCTAGAGTTCTTTACAAACATACCATCGATTCAAAGAAAATTACAAACAATTGCGGATGTAGGTTTAGGATATATCAAACTTGGCCAAGCGGCAACTACCTTGTCAGGAGGGGAAGCACAAAGGGTAAAACTTGCAGCTGAGCTTTCAAAAAGAGACACTGGAAAAACAGTTTACATTTTAGACGAGCCCACGACTGGATTGCATTTTGCAGATGTACAAAAATTACTTGATGTTTTGAACAGGCTAGTCAATCTTGGAAATACAGTAATCATAATAGAGCACAACATGGATGTGATAAAAAATTCTGATTGGATAATAGATCTAGGTCCAGAAGGAGGCGATAATGGAGGGAATCTAATTGTTTGCGGCACACCAGAACATGTTGCTCAAGATCCTAAAAGCTATACAGGTCATTACCTTAAAAGAATACTAAATCTTTCGGCTCTACCGCGGTCAACTATTTAGAAACTAATCTTCAAATCTAAAAATAGACATTCTGGTTAGCACATCATAAAACTAAATAAAACATCCTTTGTTGAGTAGTTTTTTATAACACTTATTTTGATATCACACCAATAAAAATTAATGATTATAAAATCATCTCTAAGTGTATCAAAGGAGTTTGATCTTTCAAAAATAACAATTCCATCACATTCTGGTATCTACATGATGAAAGATGAGGAAAGTAAAATTATCTATATAGGTAAAGCGAAAAATTTGAGAAACCGTGTCAAGTCATATTTTACCAAAAACCAGAACTATAAAACAAAAAAGCTTGTTCAAAAAATCCACGATATTGAATGCATTTTGACAGATAATGAAAGTGAGGCATTTTTATTAGAATCAAATTTGATCAAGCGATACAGGCCAATTTTTAACATAGAACTCAAGGACCAACAACGATACACTTACCTACGAATAACAAATGAAGAATATCCTCGTCTATTGGTAGCACGACGAACAAGAACTGGTGAGTTTATCGGTGGAGGGAGAATTTTTGGTCCTTTTACACATGGAAGCTCAAAGATGTTATCTATTGGCCTATTACGCAAGACATTCAAGATAAGAATTTGTAAAAAACTCCCAAAGGAGGCATGTTTAGAATACCATTTAGGAAATTGTGATGCCCCATGTCAATTTGTTGAGGGGCGACAGAGATATGGCCAACATGTAGGTGAACTAGAATCAATTCTCAAAGGCAAGGAAAAACTAGCAGATTTTCAAAAAAAACTTGAAATTGAAATGAAGGTTGCATCACATACACAACAGTATGAAAAAGCAAAAGAGATTCTTGATACTTTACAAAGGTTGCAAAATCTACAAACAAAACAGAAAATGGAAGTAGCAAGAGATTCTGATGAAGAATATTTTGGAATAAAGATAAAGGGACAGGTAGCTCTTGTCATGAGTTTAAGGCAGGTAAACGGAGTAATTAAGGACAGAAATAGATTTTCCTTTGATCTTGTTGGAGATAATTCATTTTCAACTTTTCTATCACAATATTATAGTACGAATCCCATTCCAAAATTAATTGTAACAAGTAAAATTCCTGACAAAAAAGACATTCTGGAGGACATTTTTTCTAAAACAGCTGGTTTCAAAGTAAGCATCCTTGTTCCTGCAAGTGGGAAGAGGAGGGAGATGGTGAATCTCATTATGCGAAATATAGAGATATATCATTCAAAAGGCGCTGAACCAGCACTTTTTGAACTGCAGGAGAAGCTTGTCCTTCCTGAGGTCCCAAACGTCATAGAATGTTTTGATATTTCAAATCATGGTGAATCTTACGCGGTTGGAGCCATGTCTCAATTTGTGGATGGAAAACCCCAGAAATCAGGATATAGGAAATTTAGGATCAAAACTGTTGAAGGAAGAAATGATTATGCAATGATAAACGAAATAATAAAAAGACGCTATCTAAAGACAAGAATAGAAAAAACAAGGATGCCAGACCTCATACTCATAGATGGAGGAAAAGGACATCTAAAAGTAGCAATAGATGCATTAAAAGGTATAGGCGTTGATGTCCCATGCATTTCACTAGCTAAAGAAAATGAAGAGATTTACTTATCAACAATAAAAGAGCCGGTTATAATTCCAAAAGACAACAGCGCGTTAAAAATATTGCAGTATGCAAGGGATGAAGCACACAGATTTGGCATATCATATAACAGAAAGTTGCGCAAGATATAGGATTTATTCGGACTAGAAATAATCGTCAAGTGACGATTCACGTAATGGCTGCGCATCAAATCCCAATTTAACAAGTTCCTTTGCAAACTCATCTACAAACCCATGTACAGTGTAAACTTTTTCTGGTTTTGCTTTTTTCACAAGATCAACAAGATCATTATAGTCACAATGATCACTGAGTACAATAGAATAATCATGTTGTCTTGCAAAGGAGTATCTATTAGACTTGGCCCAACCACTAAACCCTATTGTTATTACACCATATTTTGATTTCATATATTTTACAAAGTTACTTTTTCCACTCATACTTGGAGCAATCATCACCCATGGTTTCTTGGCAAGTAATCCCATTTTTTCAGCTGCGGTATGACCCATCGAATCTTTTAGGTCAATGCCAAAAATTCTATGTAAATCGTTTATTTGTTTAACAGAATCATGGTAGTAAAGTGGCTCCCAGTGGCCAAACAGGGAGGAAAGAGTTTGTGCCTTTCCTAGTTCATATCCATGCAAAATTACTGGAATACCCTTTGAATACATCTCAGATATGATCCCATTTACTTTTTTTACAGTCTCGTCTATTCTTGGAAAAACGAATTCGGGAAGGCCAAATGTAGACTCGGTAATGAGAGTCTTACATTGGGGTACTTTTGCACCTTTTAGAAACCCCCTTTCACGTGTACAAATATCACCTGTGTAAAATATATCATCAAACAGAAGACCACGAGCCCCCAAGATATGACCGGCATCGATCATTGAAAAATTCTCGAACTCTTCAACAAAATCATCCATGGAATATCCACGTAATTTAGCTATCTCACTTGTTGGTTTGCTAGTTAATACAAGGCCACCATTTTGGCGATGAAGATGATCTATATGAGCATGCGAAACAAACGAAACTCCCTTACTTGCGGCACGCTTTGGATCAAGATGCACTTGCCTATCATTTTGTCTGACTAGAATCCCTCTAGATGTCATCCTAACGCTTGTTGGCAAATCAGAAATCTCAACAAACAGATAGGATATAAATTTCTGGATTGATCGAGTCTTAGCTAATAGGAAAAAAATTTCTTCTCGTATATTAATTGTTGAAAGGAGTTTTTTAGAAAAAGATTTAGTTCTTTATCAATGGAATTAATTGGCTGTTTTTTATAGAGTCATTTTTCAGCTTGACTTTTACCGTAACATTGTTTTTCACTATATCGATTTTTATATTTTCAAATATTGCGACGTATTTGTTTACTCTTTTTCCATCAATTGTTGTGATATATCCGTTTATGGTCAATAATCCATCAGATATCATGCTATTCATTTTTCTATAACCAGAAGTTTGAGGAAGATCGCACATACTTAGGACTTCAGAAACAATGTGTGGTTCATTCATTAGCACGCTCATTATCTTCTTTTTATCTTCATCTCCAAATGCTTCAAGAACGGTTTTTGAAATTTTTGAATCCCGTATGGTCATCCATTGTTCATCAGTGTTTTTCACCTTTGATACTGTACAGATGCTTTCAAAGATCTTCCTCTCAAGGCCGACAGCGCCATCACCAAAAAATTCTCTTAAAACTTCATCTAATTTTTGAAAATCGTCAACAGATTGACTTAAAGTTATTCCGTATTTTTCAACTAATCGATTGTCTAATTTTTTGATAGTTTGGTCACCAAGATTATCCTGAATAACACCGTATAGTGATCTTGCAATTAGGTTGTCTACGCCTACCATCATATCATGTTAACTCATAGACCATGATATAGGGATCAGTATGTCACAATTTTAAAGTACAACCTAGACGCGGTATATAAACAATATCAAATACGAATTGGATTTAGTTTAATATTTTTTCTTCATAAAACGGTTTCATTTTATGACACGGACAATCACATGGAATTGTCATACATACATCATGTTCACGGTCTTTACATTCCATTGCAATAAACATCTAGACCCTCACCTTTGATATAATACTCTTATCACTATGAACCAAAATGTAGCTCCCAATTATGAGCAGCGGTATCCATAAAACCCTAAAAATATCAGTTACTGATAGAATCTCATTTTTCCCATCTATTATTTGTATTTTTGACGGGAGAATCATAGGTGATGGAATCGCATTGTTTGTTACCTCATATTCTGTCACCTCATTTTGTATAACAAATTTTGTTGAGATGTCACCATCCTGAACTGATTGCTGTGTAGTATACTCTGAATAGTAGAGATATCCAATCATTCCGATGCCAGTAATACAAAAAGATAGAGCCAAAACTATTGTGGGAGGCATATGAACAAGTGTAGTTTTTTTCAAGCCAATATCGCTCACCGCTTTGTGGACTATAAAAAAGAGTCAGTACCAAAAAGAACAGACATGCCAATAATTAAAATCGCCAAGATTGATTTTGAATAGGCCTTGATAAAATTTGTATGAGCTTTGAGATCTTGTTTCATTAGGATAAATTATCCCTTTGCCATTATTTCTTGGTCTTTCAGAACGATCTTTGATTAATCACATAACGCAAACAATCACACTCCTACAGTAGTTGGGTTTTCTTTTGACTTTTTCGATAAACTCGAGGGTGCAAATTCTAAGAAGAAAATCTTTTCATTTAATATCTAATTTTTATTATGGATAAGGTTGATTGTTTGAATTCTAAGATAAAAAAGATAATCAAATAATGCTTTGATGTTTGTATAATGCATATGCAATAACCCAATAGCTTGCATACCAAAACAAGTTAACTGGATGAGTCAAAGTGTATTGGTCAAAAGTTTCCAAATAATAATACCAAACATCACCGATTGTGGTGAGCAAAATTCCAATGACCAGTACAAGCCAAGCAATACCTAAAAGTCCTTGACGAAAAACTCTCGCTCCAAGAATTGAAGCTGCAAGCACTGACGAGGAAGCTGAGATGAAGATTAAACCATAATAATAATCAAAATTTGCTTCACCAATCTGTTGAAACGAGAGGTACGAATACAAGCCAATTATTGAAATCGGCAGTACTATGACTAGAATTTTTGTCGGAATGTCAATTTTTGCTTTGAAAAATCTAACATTTTTAATAATGTGATAAAAAGCCAGTGGATAAAAGCCAAAAAAGAATACGTCTGCGATGGAAGGGTAAGGATCCTCGTTAAGAACAAAATCATAATATGCATAAGTCACCTCTCCTAAACCCATGCTCAACAATCCTATTGCTAAAACAAGATATGATTTGCCAAAAACTTCGGAATTATAATATTTTTTTGCAACATAAAATCCAGCAGCAGAGGCGACTAATGGATTCATTACAGAAATTGCAGTTTCTACAAGATCAGAATCTTCTTCGGTAGCAAAGGTAAGATAGATTTGAAGGCCTACAACTAGTCCTAAAATTAGTAATAATATCTTATAGTTTACCTTTGTAGTTAATCGTTCTGGTACCTTCTGTGGCTCCATTCATTTGAAGCTAATTCCAAAGTATGAAAAGATTTGTGCCTACTAATTATGACAGACAAACCTATAATTATTTTTCTAGCAATTTTGGTCTTTTTACAGTATGCGGGATGGGGTGTATTTTTCTTTCAGGTTCTTAAGTCTGGCAAACCTCTTTAGCACAAAAGCTGCTGTTTGACTTACATCATGATTTGGATCCGATACAGCTTTGGCTATCATTTCTTCTACTTCAAATGCCCTCATCAAACCCAAGGATTCAAGAGATTCGTGTTTTACAAGCCCGCTTTTGTCACTTTGAACAGATTTGACAAGATCAGGTATTTTTTTTCTCATGTTCCTTGCTGCAATCTGAAATGATGCTTCATGCTTTACTACACCGTTGTTATCATTTTCTAGTACCCAAACCATGAGGTCTGCAACTTGATCAAAAATAGGATCGTCGGGACCTGAATCTTCTGCAATTTCACCAGCGAGCCATACTGCATCCCAGCGTAATGACTCATCATTTGAATTTTTAAGAATCAAACTACAATTTTCTAAACGTTCTTTTGGAGGAAGCTTTCGTACCTCTTTTTCGTCCAATACATGTCTACTCATTACCAAAATTTTAGAAATTTCCAATAATAAAGGTATGGTAGGATAAATTTGATAAGATATGACAAAATTTTCTGTTCCAATTGAGGAACTGAGGGGTGGATTCAAATACCACAAAACCTTCTCAAAACATGATAATGTTTATAAATAAAGATTTCAATTTTCTCCTCCGTAAGAAAGTTTTAACCAATAGTCAAATTGGGTTCAATCTTGAATTATTAACAATCTTCCATCACTTTCATTATGTCCTATATTGAATTCGCCCAAATTTTCCCTGTTTCAAAAGATTTCACATCCATCACCACGATTGGGGTATGTGTTCGTAATTGTTGCAGCAGCATTAGCTGGCCTTATCCATTCAGTATCTAAACCAATACTTGAATATTCAAATACAAATACTGTTGAAATAAATCCCTTAACCCTAGCGGCAATTATTTTCATCGTTAATGGTGTGTTCTTTACGCCCATTCGGAAAAATGCAGAATCCCTAAAAATAGGAAAAAGGAACTACTTTCTTTTAGGCCTAATTGGGATTGTGGAAGTTTTGGCGATCAGTACCTATTTTTTTGGATTAAAGGAATCTACTGCTGTTAATGCCTCAATTCTTACCAATGGTGAAATAATTTTTTCTGTTTTTATCGCACTTATCGTTTTTAAAGAAAAACTTGCTAAAAAAGAATTTCCATATTTTTTGATGATCATAATTGGTGCAAGCATTATCCCGATAGGATATGATCTATATCAACATGAAATGAATCTGACAGGTTTAGTTTTTGGTGATTTGTTAATTCTTTTAGCAGGATTATTTTATGCAATTGACATCAACATGTGTAAACATGTGAGTGACAGGATAAATGCAAAAAAAATCACACAGATCTCTTCATTTGCAGGGGGTGGATTTGCTTTATTTTTAATTCTAGTTTTTCAAATCCCTTTTAATGTCAGCATATCTCACATTCCAAACATTGCAATAATAGGAATTTTTGGCACGGGATTATCAACATATTTTTTCATCATGGCGCTACGATCAATTGGAGCAGTTAGAACTATTTTGCTTTATTCATCTACATCTGTTTTTGGAATGGTTTTTGCATCATTACTTTTGCACGAAGTAATAACAGTACAGAGTGCTCTTTCAATAGCCCTTGTTTTGGGAGGGATGTATTTTCTCAGAAACAGACTTGGTAATGATAAAACTGCCGTAAATGACTTGGGCGGTAAATTTATGCACGGTGAGCTATAAAGCATCACTCGGGAGTTACCACAATTTTGGATGCCATATCAATCTATTGAACCTGTGTTTTTTCATGTAGATTTTGAAATGTTATCTGAAAGCATTTGCATTCTCATAAGGCTCATCAATGCGACTTTTGAATATTCTAATATGACTGTAAACACCAAATGCGAAGAGAATGTATCCCCATAGGTAAAGTAGGTCAATTGGGTGTCCAGTGTAATACGAACCATCCATACTTAATATTAGAAATCCGGTATCAGCAGTTACGTTTAGCATCATTGCAATGCAAATAAGGGACCATAAAAAATTCACCTCCCCTTTGAAAAACAATGAAACCCCTATCAAAGCGGGGCATAGGACAATAGCGTCCAAAACAGGATAGCTTGCCGCCAACACAGTTTCAAACCTATTTTCTGATGAATTAGTTTGATAAGTCAGAATTAGAGTTGGCACCAATAAGGTGATTGATATCAATGAAGAAGAGATTATCAGTTTTTTTGAAATTGCATTTTTTAGGGGGAATAGATAAAATATTGAAAAAGCAAATAATAGTGGATATCCAGAAAGATAAAAAAAGTCAGCAGGAGATGGCCATGGGTCTATTTTGTATATCTGTTCATAAACTGTCCATACTTGCTCTGCAGTAAACCATGCCAAGGCAAACATAGCAAAAATAATCCAAGCCTTTCCATGCTTACCAGATGCTCGAAATCTTAAAGCCATAACTATTGACAGAATCAACACTGCACCAGTCACAGGTATAAACAACAAATCTGTTATGAGTGATCTGGTTTTTTCAACAAGAAAATTTGCAAGCAGCATTATGAAACCAGTAGCTAATAGTGATGATAGTAGAAATTTGTACGAGGTCATTTTTTCTAAAAGTGTTGGCATATCAATCACTAATTATTTTAATAAAGTTTGCAAAAGGTTTTTGGGAAGAAAATTCTGACAGGCTTTTCGTTATCTCAGAAACTATTGTCTTGTAAGATTTTCCATACAATTCTTTTAGTACCTGACTGAGGTATTCAGGATGATCAAAACAATCAGGAATATAACAATTGTAATTTTTGTAAAGCTTTTTAGTAAATGTATCAAGAGCAGGCTTTCCCATTTCAAGAAGAACGTTTTCGATAGTTAATGTAATTAGCGCCTTTCTGATTTGCTTTTCTGTCGCGTCCATGGATTTGATAATTGGTCGTTATTAAAAAACATATCATAAATTATGTCTCATAAGGTAAAAATCTGAAAATTTTTCATCAATAGTGCGCTTTATCATAAATTTTTGACCATTTATGATTTAAAGCAACAGCTGCTTGTTTTGAGAAATTATCAAGGCCACATACTTTATTTGAATGCAAAATTAATTTTTTATGGTTGACCAATCTTGCAATCTTAATTTCAGGACGAGGTAGCAATATGGAATATATTTTAAAATCAATCAAGAAGAACAAAATTTCAATTAGACCTGTAATAGTTATTTCAAACAATGTTAATGCCAGAGGCCTAGAGATAGCAAAAAAACTTGGTGTAAAAACTCATGTGATAGAATCAAAGGGAATCAAAGGAGGAGATTGGACCTATGATAAAAAAATAATAGCAATATTGAAAAAATATAACGTGACACCAAAAAATGGACTTGTATGTCTTGCAGGATTTATGCGAATATTAAGTCCTGAGTTTATTAGACATTTCAAAGGAAGGATCATGAATATTCATCCTGCAATTTTACCATCATTTCCAGGACTCCATTCACAAAAGCAGGCACTTGATTATGGTGTAAAATATTCTGGATGCACGGTTCATTTTGCTGATGAGGGAGTTGACACGGGCCCAATCATCCTACAAGCAGTGGTCAAAATAAAAGATGATGATACAGAGGAGACATTATCAAAAAGAATTCTTGCAAAAGAACACTCCATCTATGCAGAAGCAATAAAACTATTCGCACAGGGAAGAATCAAAATAATTGGGAGAAAGACAAGAATTTCTTAAGAATCAGGGCCGCCAAAAAAATACAAAACTACAAGTTCCTTTTTGTTACCATGAAATTTGTGTTCGATGTTTTTACCAACAAAATAAGCTTTTGCTTCTGAAATTGGATAGTCTTTTCCCCCAATATTGAGAAAACCATCTCCTCGCACAATAAAATAAATTTCGTCATTCTCATGAGGAGTTTGAGTGTCTTTTTCCCCTGGTTCTAATCTTAAAACTCCAGATGCAAGATTATCTCTGTTGATAAATGTGTGGTAATAAGAACCACTTTTGGCAATCTTGCTTACATACTCATTAATATCGAATTCAATCTTCATGTTTTCTCAGATCCCGGTAATCTCATTATCTACTTTCAGAGTCCGTATATGTTTTGATTTTTGATTCAAACTTTGCAACAAGTTGACTTATTTTGGAATTTTTACTGTTGTCTTTTCTTAACAGATAGTATAATTCCTCAGTTGCTGCATGGTAATCAACACCAATAGTTTGAGCGAGATACAGTGCCAAATAACTAAGAAGTAATTTTCTAAGTAATATTTTATGTGATGATGTGATAAGATCAGAAGTCAATTCATCTAAAACGTTAGAAAAATAGGCCTCAAGATAGTTATCCTTTGATTCTCTTTCTCTTAAAGTAAAAGACCCACCAAGATGTCTGTCACTCATATGGATTTTTTCTACTACATCGATGAAGTCTCGATTAAGAACTGGATCATTTGTAAGAACCTCAGAAAGCAAATCTGCTGCATTTTGTTCTGAACTTTCAAGCTTTTCTTTTAATCTAAAAATCATGTGACATGCAACACAACCTCCATGAAGATCGACTTGATTATTTTTTATGGTATTCAATTCTTTTCTAATTAAATTAGGAAAATGTTCATCCTTCATCATATTTCATATCTATTTGCACATAATTAAGATACTCCAAAGATTAAATATCCTACACAGTATCCAAGCTTGTGACAGGCCAAAAAATTGACGGCGTTGCAGTTGCAAATTCAGTAAAGGACAGAGTACAAAGAGCCGTGGAAGAGTTAAAATCTGAAGGCATCACCCCATGTCTTGCCACAGTTCTTGTTGGTGAGAATCAAGCTTCTGCTACATATGTTAAAAACAAACAAAAGGCATGTGCTGATGTTGGCATTATAACAAAGGATCACAGACTTCCTGAATCGTTTTCACAGCAAGAAATGATTTCACTTATTGATTTATTAAATAAGGATAGTTCAGTTCACGGGATTCTAATTCAGTTACCGTTACCAAAACAACTTGACGAATTCTCAACAGTATCACGAATTTCACCGATAAAAGATGTGGATGGTCTAACTCCATATAATATTGGTCTTTTATCGTCGGGAAAGGCCATACTTAAGCCATGTACACCATCAGGAATAATGGAGATGTTTGATTACTACAACATTGATTTGCTAGGAAAAAATGCAGTAATAATCAATAGAAGCAACCTAGTAGGTAAACCGTTATACCACCTTTTACTTGAAAAAAATGCTACTGTTACTACATGTCATTCTAAAACAAAAAACTTGAAAGAACACTGCCAAAAAGCTGACATTGTAATTACTGCCATAGGAGATAGAACCAAATTTGTTCTTTCCTCAGATATGATAAAGGATGGTGCAATTGTTATTGATGTTGGCATAAGTAGACAAAATGGAAAGATTATCGGGGATACCGATTATGACGAAATAATAAAGAAGGCATCATTTGCTACACCGGTACCAGGCGGAGTTGGCCCTATGACAGTTGCGATGCTTTTAAAAAATACAGTAACCGCTGCTTCAATCAACAAAAGCCTTGTCTCAGGTTGAAAAAGCAAGGTTGCGAAAGCAGCTTTTGGATGCAAGGGATTCTTTATCATTAGATTTTATCAACATAACAAGCAAACAGATACAGGACAATTTAAGAAAAGTTGAATTTTTTAGAAATGCAAAAAGTATTGGAACATATTATTCAATAGGAAGTGAAGTAAAGACGCATGACATATTACAAGAGTTATTAAAATCAGGAAAAGAAGTCTCATTACCAAAAGTTGTTAAAAAAGATCTTGTGTTTAAAAAAATAAATAGTCTTTCAGATCTTGAACAAGGGAATTTTTCTGTCATGGAACCAAAAGATTATTGCGAGGATGTAAAAAAAATTGAAGTCATTATAATCCCTGCAATCGCACTTACAAGAGAGGGCCATAGACTAGGATATGGTTTTGGATATTATGACAGATATCTTGCGGGTAAAAAATCAAAGACAATTGCTTTGAATTATTCAAAACAGATTATCAAATCATTTCCATACTCAGATCATGATGTTAGAATTGATTGCATAGTCACAGAAGACAAAGTTATCATGTCAAAGGGCAAGTAATCCCGTTTTACCAATGTCTTTTCTAAAGTATTTGTTTTGCCAAGAAATTTTTTCTATTCTAGAATAAGCAGTAGAGATTGCAGAATCCAGTGTATCACCCAACGCCGTTACTCCAAGAACCCTTCCTCCATTTGTGAGTATTTTGCCGTTCTCACATTTTGTCCCTGCATGAAAAACAAAGGATTTTTCAACTTGTAATTCAAGACCAGAGATTTCTTCATTTTTTGGATATGATTCTGGGTAGCCTTTTGAGGCAAGTACAACACAAACAGCACTTTGTTTCTTCCACGATATGGGAGGCAATTTTGAAAGGTTCCCATCTATGCTTGCGGTAATGTAATCGTACAAATCAGACTCCATACGCATCATGATTGGTTGGCATTCTGGATCACCCATTCTTGCATTAAATTCCAAAACGTACGGGTTTCCATCATTTAGCATTATTCCAGCATACAAAAATCCCTTGAATGGATTACCCTCTTTTTTCATACAATCAACTGTTTTGTTAATCACGTCTTTCTGAATTTTTTCGGCAAGAGAGTCACTAATTACGGGAGTTGGCGAGTAGGCGCCCATTCCACCAGTGTTTGGTCCTTTATCACCATCATAGATTCTTTTATGATCCTGGCTTGTCGCCATAGGAATAGCTGTAACTCCATCTGAAAGTGCAATGTATGATGCTTCCACTCCAACGATTCGCTCTTCTAAAATTATTTTAGATCCAGCATCACCAAAGCTATTTTCAACTAACATTTTATCTATTGCAACTATTGCCTCTGAAGAATTGTTACATACTATGACGCCTTTTCCGGCCGCAAGACCATTTGCTTTTACTACAAGTTGATAATTTTTTGATTTTGCATACTCTTTTGCTTCTTTTGTATCGTTAAAGGTTTCAAATTCTGGTGTTAGAATCCCATTTCTTTTCATAAAGTTTTTTGCCCAAATTTTACTTGATTCAAGTCGTGCGGCGGCTTTTGTTGGTCCAAATATTCTCAATCCTTTTTGTGTAAATACATCAACTATTCCTAAAGACAAAGGAACCTCCGGACCTACCACAGTCAAACAGTTTTTTTCAGAGGCAAATTTTACAAGATTATCAATGTCATCAGCTGCTATTTCCACATTGTTAATAGTCCCACCATTACCTGGCGCAAAATACACTTTGTTGATTTTTTTGCTTTGGGAAAGCTTCCAACCAAGAGCGTGTTCTCTTCCACCCGAACCTACAACTAAGACATCAGTCAACAGTCAGACTTTTCTTATCTTGTATATAATCCAAGATTGGTTTTAGAAATATTGATTAATACTGCATTCCAATCATGACAGATGAGCCAAATAGACAAACAAAAACAAGTCTATCTTTTTGTTCATGGCAGAATGGACCTTGAGCCAGTTGCAATTGATGTACTAGTATCAAATGGGTTTTTAAAAGAAAACATCACATCTGCAAAACCGGACAAGGTGGGAAACGTAGGGGATTACATGGCTATGCTTTGGATGCCGCCAAATCCGGATCAAATCAAAATTCAGAAAATTACAAAGGTTGAACAAGCAAGTCCTGAAGGTATGATCGGATTATGGAAGGGTGTCTCAAAAGAAGACATATTTCAAATAAAATTGAAATAAATTCAAAGATCAGATATTAGGGCCGATACAAAATTTGCGAATTCATCATCGGAAAATCGTATGACCTCAACTTTGTTTTTTTCCTTTGCAATTTTTACAGATTTAAGGTGATAACATTCACTGCCTCCATTTAACGTGTTAAAAAAATAATCCTCACAAGAGCAAAATCCTAAATCTGGATCAAGCCAATGTTCATTTTCTTTTCCCACAACCGTCCAGATCTCTCGTTGACTGGGCTCGAAATAATGAAGTTTTATAGCCTTTCCTGACACGACTGAATCCAAATCATGGATATCTTTTTTCATCAAACACATCTACGATACATCATATAAAAAAAATAGTATTGGCAATGGATTTCCATGTTGCAAGAGTAATCAAGAAGAAATCCTAGATCTCAAGGCCATGTCGGAAATGATGGAAAATTAACATCCCATTGCCTAAAATTAAGCGAAATTTTAAAACTACTCGTCTATTAATGGTTAAAACAAGAATTGTTCAATCATATCCTGCACTAATATTAGAAGATACGAAACGGTACCTTGTTGTTACTGACTTGCATATTGGGTTTGAAAACACTCTTGCTGCAAATGACATTTTTCTTGAACCTACATCAATTATTCATGAAATGTTAGAGGAACTAAGATCAATTATAAAATCTGAAAGACCAGATTCATTGATCCTTTTAGGTGACATAAAGGCAAGTATCAATTCAATATCAAAAATAGAATGGCAAGCAGTTCCATTATTTTTCAAAATAGCAAATGAAATTGATACTGTTTTAATTCCTGGAAATCATGACGGTGGAATACTGAGACTCTTACCTGAGAATGTCAGAGTCACAAGTCCTTCAGGCATTGTCATAGAAGATACACTCCTAACCCATGGACACACTCTACCATCGGAGAATCTTTCACATGTAAATAAGATAATCATGGGACATGTGCATCCTGTTTTTTTCAGTGAGGGTTCAGTATTAGATGGCCAGAGGGTTTGGGTTTCATTGAAGGCAGAAAAAAGAAAGATTTTCCCCTCATCTCAGGATGAAATAGAAATTATAATTGTTCCAACTTTTAACAAATATTTTTATGCAAGTCATAAAAAATACAAAAAATCAATTTCTCCGATAGTTGATCGAATAAAAGACTCCTATTCAGCAAAGATTGTAACACTAGATGGCTCTATAATCGGAAATGAATCATTGCTTGAAAGTGTAATCTAATTAATCGATTCGTAGGGTTCAAGTGGTTTTTTTGTAGTCTCATTATGTTGTAGCCATTCAAGTGTTTTTGCAAATGAATCTGCCAATTCTGTTGTAGTAAGCACTGGAATTCCAAGTTCAACTGCTTTCCTTCTTATCTGGTATTCATCATAAAGCATTCCCACATACTTTTCCAAAGTTGCAGTGCTTGGAACATTTATTATAAAATTTATCTTTCGTTCGTAAAGTAAATCTGCAATGTTTGGTTTTCTTTGTGGTTCGCTAATTTTGTAGACTACTTCAACATTTCCTATTCTTTTGTCGGACAAGAACTCTGCAGTGTGTTCTGTTGCAAGTATTTTGTATCCAAGATTTTTTAGTAATACTGCCGTCTGTAGTAGTTTTTCCTTGTTTTCTGCACCACCAGCTGTTATCAGAGCATTACCCTCCTTTGGCAAGGAATATCCCACAGAAATTAGACCTTTTGAGAGTGCATCATAAAAACTGTCACCAAAACATGCTGCCTCTCCCGTAGACTGCATTTCAACTCCTAAAATTATGTCTGCACCTTCTAGTTGCATAAATGAAAACTGAGGCACTTTGATTCCATAGGAATGAATTTTGCGCCATCTGTCTTTGGGTATTTTTGGCAAATTTTTCCCAAGAACTGCGCGGGCAGCCAAATCAATCAGATTTAGCTTTACGAATTTTGAAACGAAAGGCATGGAACGTGATGCGCGTATATTTAGCTCAATCACATAAACTTGATCAGAATTAATTAAAAATTGTAAATTAAATGGACCCTTTATTGAGAATGCGGTAGCTATTTTTGTAGTATAATCAGTTATAGTTTCAATTACTTTGTTACTTAATCTCCATGGTGGAATGCACATCATCGCATCACCAGAATGTACCCCAGCACTTTCAATGTGTTCTATCACAGCCCCAATTACCACATTTTTTCCATCAGAGACACCATCGACTTCAACTTCAAGTGAGTTTAGCATGAATTTTGTGATAACAACTGGGTAATCTGGTGATACATTGGTTGCCTCTTCCAGATATTTTTTTAATTGCGCTTGTGACCATACAACTTTCATCGCAGCACCGCTTAGTACATACGATGGTCTAACCAATACAGGAAAGCCTACGTTATTTGCAAATTTTTTTGCATCGGCTAGTTTTACAAATGCTTGCCATAGTGGTTGCATGATATGCAATTCGTCTAGAACTTGACTGAATTTGGAACGGTTCTCTGCCCTGTCTATGTCTTCAAACGACGTGCCGATTATCTTTACTCCGTTTTTGGCAAGTTTAGGCGTGAGATTATTTGCCGTTTGTCCTCCTACAGCGGTAACAATTCCAGTTGGTTTTTCAAAGTCAGCAATGTCAAGTATTCTCTCAAGTGTTAACTCTTCAAAATATAGCCTATTACAAATATCATAATCAGTTGAAACAGTCTCTGGATTACAATTAATTACGGAGACTTCTTTGACGCCAATTTCTTTTAAACCCAACACCATATTCACAGTTCCCCAATCAAACTCTACGCTACTTCCTATTCTATAGGGACCGGCTCCCAAAACTATGATTTTTTCCGGATCTGATTGAACTTCAAAGTCGTTTTTATCGCCGCCGTATGTAAGATATAGATAATTTGTTTTGGCTGGCCACTCAGCAGCAAGTGTATCAATTTGTTTTACTGCTGGAATGATTCCTGCATCTTTGCGGATTTTTCTGATCTCAAGATCATCTTTTTCTAATATCCTTCCAATCTGCTTATCTGAAAATCCAAGTTTTTTTGCATCATGTAACAGCTTTGTTGTAAATTTTGATTCCTTGAGATTCTTTTCCATTTCTACTATGTTTCGGATTTTTTCAATAAACCATGGATCTATTACAGAAAGTTTGTAAATTTGTTCAACTGTCATTCCTTGTCGCAAGGCAGCTGCAACGTAATACAAAATTTTATCATCAGTGTGTTGTAGTTTATTTTCAATTTCTTCAATATCATACACCTTGCCATTATCTCGATTCGCTACAAGACCGTCATTTCCAATCTCTAACATCCTAATTGATTTTTGTAGTGATTCCTCAAAACATCTGCCTACTGCCATAACTTCACCGACAGATTTCATAGTAGGGCCAAGAGTGCGGTTTGCAAGTTCAAATTTTGTAAAATCCCATCGCGGGTGTTTGCAAACAATATAGTCAAGCGATGGTTCAAAGCATGCAGTTGTGGTCTTTGTTATACGGTTAACTAGTTCTGGAAGGGAGTGACCAATAACAATTTTTGCTGCCATGTATGCAATAGGATATCCAGTGGCTTTGCTTGCAAGTGCTGATGAACGAGAAAGTCTTGGATTCATCTCAATTGCAACATATTTACTAGATTCTGGATCAAGTGCAAACTGGATATTGCATTCCCCTACGATTCCAACATGTTGGGTTGCACGCAGAGCAGCTGATCTTAACATATGGTATTCATTATTATCAAGTGTCTGCGATGGAGCTACAACGATGTTGTCTCCAGTATGTACCCTCATGGAAAGTACGTTCTCCATGTTACATACGATGACACTGTTTCCAAGATAGTCACGCATCACTTCATATTCTATTTGTTTCCAGTGACCAATGTATTCCTCAATTAGAACCTGACCCACAAGACTGGCATTCAAACCTCGAGTAACAATTTCGTATAGTTCAATTTCATTTTGTGCCACACCTCCTCCCTTTCCTCCCAAAGTGTATGCTACACGAACAATTACTGGATATCCAAGTTCTTTTGCAACTTGTTTTGCCTCTTCAAAGTTGTAAACAGTTTTACTCTTCAGTACGGGCACACCACATGCAATCATCGAATCCTTGAAAAGTTGTCTATCTTCTGTGGCGTGAATTCCTGCAAGTTGTGTACCAAGAACCTTCACACCATATTTCTTTAGAACCCCAAATTCCTCAAGTTTTACCCCACAGTTTAGTGCAGTCTGTCCACCAAATCCAAGCATCAGTCCGTCAGGACGTTCTGATTCTATTATTGATTCAACATATTGAGGATTTACTGGAATAGAGTACACTTTATCTGCAAATCTAGTGTCAGTCTGTATGGTTGCGATATTCGGATTAATTAGTACGCTTTTGATCCCATCTTCTCTAATGGCTTTGAGGCATTGGCTACCGGAGTAGTCGAATTTGCGGTCGTTTTAGCGACTTTCGCCTGCTTCTCCGATTTTTATTGCCCCACTTCCAAGAACGAGAATCTTTTTTAGCGATTCATCTTTTGGCAGCCTTTTCCTCCTCCATAAGGTTTTTTAGCTCATCAAAAACAAATTTGCAATCGAAAGGTCCAGGTGATGCTTCGGGATGAAATTGTACAGCGATAAATTTTTTCTCTTTATGTTTTATTCCTTCAATAGTCTGATCATCAGCATTAGTAAACCATAGTTTAAAACCTGATTTTTTTAATGAATCAGGATTTATTCCGTATCCATGGTTCTGGCTTGTCACATAAACTTGGTTGTTATCTAGGTTTATGCATGATTTATTTTGTCCGCGATGTCCATATTTTAGCTTAAATGTATCAGCACCACCTGCAAGCCCCATTATCTGAGCTCCAAGGCAGATTCCAAGTGTGGGTATGTTTTTGTTTAAAAGTTCTTTTGCAGTTTTCATAGTATCAACACATTTTTGAGGATCTCCAGGTCCATTACTTAATACAACACCCTTTGGTTTGTATGAAAGTATTTGATCAATTGAAGCATTCCATGGAAGTTGAATCACCTTGTATCCAATTTTTCGTATGTTGCGTAAAATTGCGTTTTTCACCCCAGTATCTATAACTACTACAGATTCAGAGTCAGAACCATAAACTCGTGGTTCTTTAGTGGATACAACATCCATAAATTCTTCGTTTACGTATTTTTGTGCAGAAGCAAGTTTATTTTTCAAATCAACTTCATCAATTTCTTTTTCCGAAACGGCGAGTGCTGCCATCATGACCCCATTTATTCGAAGTTTTTTAGTCAGTTCCCTTGTGTCTATTCCCGATATTCCCGGAATTTTTTCATTATTCAACCACTCATCAAGTGTCAAAGAAAGATTCCAATGATTTGCAGTAGTTGAAATTTCATGTACGACAAGACCACGCGGTTGAATCCTATCAGATTCAAAATATTCGGAAATACCATCCTTATCCTTTTTTAATGGGTCAGGTACCCCGTAATTTCCTATCAGAGGATACGTGAGGGTCAAGATTTGCCCGCTGTAAGAAGGATCTGTCAAGGCTTCAGTATAACCCACCATTCCTGTATTGAATACAGCCTCACCAAAAACGGTGCTCGAATAGCCAAAACCCATCCCAGTAAAAACGGTTCCATCCTCAAGGATGAGCTTGCCAAACTTGTTCACATGTTTGGCTTTTTTTATTGGAATTTTGAACCCTCAGCAAGTGAATTCTATTGGAGATTTAAGTTTTTTGATAAAATACAAGCAAAAAAATTATTATAAAAAAGTTTTTGCGATCAGGCTGTAACTAGTATTTTACAATGCTCTGAATTGCTCGCTCCATTTGTAATAGGCGCGAATCATTTCCATACTTACGCTTGGTTTCCTTCTTTCAAGAATTGTCTTAAAGTCTGTCATAGTAAGGTTCCTTGGCTGTTGTCTTTCCTCACCAACAACTGGATCTGGGGAATAATTTGGAGAATTGAATAGTTCGTTTACCACCATTAACTGTGCGGATTGACAAATATCTTTGATATCACTTGCACTGTATCCATCAGCGAGTTTTGCAAGCTCTGACGGTTTTACTTTTTCATCCATTCTTAGTGGAGCGCTGTAAAGTTCAAACAAATTGGTTCTTGCATCAAGTGTTGGAAGTGGAACATAGATTCTTTTTGTAAATCTTCTAAGAAACGGCCAGTCAAGACTCCATGGTTTGTTTGTTGCACCAATTACGTATAACTTTAGGTCTTTTCCTTTGCCGTTGATTCCGTCCATTTCTGTAAGGAATTGGTTTTTTACTCTAATTTCACCACCGACTTCGCTGTTTCTATTTCCTAAAAGAGAGTCTACTTCATCTACAAATAAAATAACTGGTAGACCTTCTTTCTCCGCATAACCACGAGCCATTGTGAAAAGCTTTGACACGTTTTTTTCTGCTTCACCAAGCCATTTGCTCATCATAGAAGCTGCGTCAACATTAATGAAATAACCGTCAATCTCACTTGCCGTAGCAGCAGCAAGAATTGTTTTTCCACACCCGGGTGGACCATAAAGAAGCATTCCTCTAGGCCATCCAAGAGGAAACAGATCCGGTCTCTTGCTTGGATAAACTATTGATTCACGTAGAGCGCTTTTTGCATCCTCAAGACCAACTACCTCCTCCCAGCTAACATTGGGCTTTTCTTTCATCACCATTTCATCAAAGTCGTTTTTGGCAAGTTGTTGCTTTTGTTGTTCAGGTGTCGCCCTTGGATCTACGACTGGCTCTAATGCTACGTTAGTAAGTTGTAGTGCCTTTATCCTATTTTGATATGCAGCAGAACGCTCCATGTAGACCTTGTTAAGTTTGTTGTCAGGATACAATTGTATTAGTTTTACAAGTGATTCAATAGCTCTTTGGTAATTTGTTATGGCCATGCCTCGTGCACCCTGAGAATCAAGTTTGATTGCCTCAGCGGCAAATTTGCTTGCACTATTTTCTAATTCTTGAGGAGCTAGACTCATACCACAACTAAATTTCCACTGCTGTTTTTGTTAGGTATGCTTGTGTGTAAACTGGTGTAGTAGTATTGGTTAAATTAATTGGACTAGGTGAAGGCTTTAACTTTTCTTTGTAATCATCAAGCTTTGTTTGTGCTGGCTCCCCTAACGCCAGGTTATTAGTAACGTCATCATGCAAGTCTTGAATCTGTTTTAAGGCTGTTTCTGCAGATACGAGAAGATCATCCATGTCGTCTCTCAATATGTTTACAGAATTTGTCGCATGCATAATTATTCCTATAAATTCCTCCAAAAATTCTTTAAGGTCTTTTTTATCCTGATATTTCGAAAGTAGGTAATCGGCTGCTAACATAACCTGCCTAAGGTCTTTTAGCTCCTCTACAGATAGCGTTTCAATGAACCTATCATTCTTGTCTATGCCTTTTTGGACTATTTTTTGTTCTATTTTTGATGAAAGTAATCGGATCTGGTCAACATGGTTTGGAATATCTCTTACAGATTCTATTTTTTTAAAATTAAGCATGAGAGCTGATGGTCACAGGAAATCTACATTAGGGAACTGCTTGTAAATTTTAGAGTCAGCAATCAATTTAGCTTCATCCAACAGTCGACAAGACTGCCTATTTGCCTCCTGAAAATCCAGATTTGCGCCTGTAAGTTGACCAGCATCAATAATTAAACCTCCAAGTACCAATGATAATTCTCCTAGAAAAACATCTGTTTCAGCAAGTAAACCAAACAGCTGCGAGCGCACAGTTCTTACAATCGATATTGTCGGAGCCAGAACTAGCATGATATTTCCTAGTCCAAAAACGGAATCCAGACATCTTCGAGATTGCCGTAATGACTCTATTGCATAAGAAATTCCTAATTCTGGTTCTAGATGTTCTTTGAATTCTGAGACGGATATGCTTTCATTTATTTTCGCATGAGATGAAAGGTTGGTTTTGCTAAGTTCATATTTTTTTTGAACAAGTATGTCAAGTATCGCATCCACAAGATTAGTAGCGTAATCAAGCCTTGGTTTTAATGTGCTTGCTCGTATGATGTTATCCGTTGTAACGGTGTTTACCTCAAAATTTGATTGACCAGACATACCAATTAATAGAACAGATTTTTGTATATCAGACTCGTGTTACGTGATTTTGTGTGACTATAGTAACACCGCCTGCAGGTACAGCTTAGTATTTTTTAAAACATTTGTTCAATGAATTTAGCTAATCAACTTACCTTACAAATAACGAAAGTTTGTCAATGGTAAAAGGACAGGACTTAGCAGTAAGCCTAGAGGAGTTTGGGTTAAGCAAATATGAAGCGCATGCATATGTTACTTTAATAACAAAGGGAACAATTTCCGCTGGCGAGCTTGCATATTATTCTAATCTTCCAAGAACAAAGGTTTATCCAACCTTGCTTAAACTTGTAAAGAAAAAGCTGGCAATAATATCAAAAAGTAAACCAATAATGTGCACAGGAATATCTCCTGAAGATGCATTTGATGAAATAGTTCAAGAACAAATTAGTAAAGTAAATGGGATGAACACTCTTGTAACAAAATTAAAACAAGTAAGTGAAGACAGCAAGAAGGCTCGAGGTTCTGAAGAAAAAAGATACTTTCACCTGACTCCAAACTATGTCTTCAAACAACTTGAAACCATGATAGAGGGATCAAAAACATCAATTCATGCCATGGTTGATTCATGGGGGTTAAGCCTTTTTTCTCAGTGCAAAGATACCCTGGTCCATGCAGCAAGAAAAAACATTGATATCAGATTAATAATTCCTGCAAATCAAGTAGGTTCAGAAACTTTTCAAGCAATTCCTGATGGAGTAAAAATAAAAACTTTTGATATTTCCCACAATTCAATCACATTTGATGATTCAGAGATACTTATGATCAATAGCAACAATGGAAAAGGTGCAATATTTCTATCAACCGAGGTATTAGGAACAAACCAGGCAAAGCTCTTCGAACAAACTTGGAAAAATTCTACTAAAATCAATAACCTTGCTGCCATGACAAAGACAGATGCACAGGAAATACTCCAAATTATTGAAATAATAAATGGAGACGGTCTTGGTTTTGTTCTAAATTCTATGCTTCGTTCAAAAAGTAAGGAAATAAACATTCTAGAATTTTTACAAAAAAGTGGCATAGACTTGGAATCAAAGACAATTGATGAAATAATCACTCTTGTTGATTCTACATTGCAAATTACATGCGCTGGTCAAGCACGATATGAGCCACAGGGCAATCACATAATTATCGAATCCAAGATAAATAGCGGGCATTCACTTCCATGGGCAATGCTTCTAAATGGATATCTTAGCAAGAAGGGTTTCAAAACAAAGATGATGTATCATGACCAGCATAACGGCGAAAAAATACACATTAAAGTGGATTCTAAATTAGACGCAAACTAAACTTGTTAACTTTATAATGTCATAGAATTTACCACAACTGTAAATGGAGATATCTCACGAATTTAACCTAAAAAAAATAGAAGAAGAAATTAGAAACAGTCTTTCGTTGGTTGATTTACAAAAACTAATTTTTGAATCACCTAATAAAACAAAAAAAATTGCGTTTATTGAAGGTCCGCCAACAATGAATGGAGTACCACATGCAGGTCATTTACGTGGTCGTGTAATCAAAGATCTTTGGTACAGATTCATGACTTTGTGTGGAAGTAAAGTCATATTCAATGCTGGATGGGACACACAAGGACTACCAGTCGAATTACAAGCTGAAAAAGAACTTGGAATGGAAGGTAGCAAATCAGAAGTAATAGAATCTGCAGGCATTGAAAAAATTGTGTCAGAATGCAAAAAAATCGTTCATAAATTTAATGAAAAATGGGTGGAAGCAGATAAAATGCTTGGAATGTCGTTTAATCAAGAAAAAGCCTACTGGACATACAAAGATACCTACATTGAACGAGAATGGCAATATCTCAAAAAAGCACATGAGCATGGAATTCTTTCTGAGGGATTTCGTGTTGTTGCATATTGCCCTAGCTGTCAGACATCACTTAGTCATTCTGAAGTCAATCAAGGATATGAAACAGTTCAAGACCCATCACTTTACTACAAGGTAAAGATACAAGATGAAGATTTGTTTTTGATTGTATGGACAACGATGCCATTTACTCTCGTTACAGATGCCATGGTTGGTGTAAATCCTGATGAAGATTATGTGTATGTAAAGGTCGCAAATGAGTTTTGGCTTGTCGGTGAAAAAAGATTACAAGAATTTATGAAAGAGGTAAAAATAGACGATTACGCAATAACAAAAACCATCAAAGGTTCTGAAATAGAAGGAAAAAGATACATCCACCCATTACTTGACCAGATACCTGAGCTAAATGAACTGGCCATTAAGAATTCAAAATTTCATACTACAGTAGCAGAAAACTTTGTAGACATTCAAACCGGCAGTGGACTTGTTCATCTTTCACCGGTGAATGGCGAAGAAGATTTTGAGATTGCAAAAAAAAGATCAATGCCGTATAACAATCCTATAAACGATGAAGCCAAATTCACTGATAAGGCTGGAACCTATGCAGGATTATTTGTCAGAGATGCAGATGAACGGATTGTTGAGGCATTACGTGACAGAGGAGCCCTTGTCAAGATAGGAAAGATAAAACACCAATATCCATTGTGCTGGCGTTCACATCACAAGTTGCTATGGCTTGCAAGAAGAGGATTTTTTTACTTTTTAGATAGATTGGGTGAAAAAGCTGTAGAGGCAGCTAGTAATGTCGAATATTTTTTTGACCAACCAAAGAACAGATTTCTTGAGATAATTAAAGACAAGCATCCTTGGGGCATATCCCGTGAAAGGATTTGGGGATGCCCCCTACCACGGTGGAATTGTAAAAATTGTGGAGAACATGTATGGTTTTTTTCAAGAAATGAGATAGTTAGCTCTGCATCAGAGCTTCCCGACGGCGAGAATTTTGAACTACACAGGCCATGGATAGATAAAATTGTAATAAAATGTAAAAAATGCAATTCAAGGATGGAACGGGAACCATTCGTTCTTGATACATGGCACAACAGCGGTGCTGCGCCATATGCATCTCTAACCGATTCAGAATATGTTGAAAATATTCCAGCCGTTTTTCTTACAGAAGGAATCGATCAAACACGTGGATGGGCATATACGCTTCTTATGGAAAATGTAATTTTCAACAACAAACCAATTGCTCCCTTCAAATCATTTTTGTTTCAAGGTCATGTTCTAGATAAAAATGGAAACAAGATGAGCAAAAGCCTTGGAAACGTTTTGGATGCAATTGATTTAATGACAAAATATCCTGTAGATCTTATCAGATTCTATTTCATTTGGAAATCAAGTCCTATAGAACCACTCAATTTTAGTACAGACGAATTAATGTCAAGACCATATCAAGTTCTTAGTACACTATATCACTTGCATCTTTATTTAAAACAAAATAGCGAGTATGACAAGTTTGAACAATCACATACTTTGGATTGGGCAAAAAAGAAAGACCTAATCAAATCCCCCGAAGTTTGGATTTTGTCAAAACTTCAAAAACTCATTTCATATGTTACAGAATCTCAAAACAAATGCAGATTCCACGAAGCTGCAAAGGCATTAGATGATTTTATAATAAATTCTGTGAGTCAGGTTTACATTCCAATAACAAGGCCAGAGATTTGGGCCGAAGAAGAATCTCAAAAGGAAAGAAGACTGGCGATTTATGCAACTTTGTCAGAAATACTTAGGATTTTTGACATCATGTTACATCCAATTTGTCCCTTTACCACAGAGTATCTTCACAGAGCAATCTTTTCCCAAAAGAATCCAACTCTTGTAGAAAGTTGGCCACAGACACAAAAGGAGCTAATCAATGACAGCGTCGAAGAAGCATTTGATTTGATGAAAGAAGTTGTTTCAGTTTCTGCTGCTGCAAGGATGAAAGGCAAGCTAAAACGAAGATGGCCGTTAAATGAAGCAATCATCTGCGTTGAAAAATCTCAAAAACAAAAACTTGAATCACTTTCAAATCTTTTACTTTCACAGTTAAACGTAGAAAAATACAAAACACTAGAGCTTGAAAAAAATGATGGTCTTGAGCTAGTTTCGCAATTATGGAAATTGAATCTTCCCATAGTTCCAAAAGTAGAATTGGAAAGAAAAAAGATTGGACCTAAAGCAAAGCAAGACTTGCCAAAGCTTCTTATCAAATTTTCAGAAACAGATCCAAAAGAGATTGTGGAAAGTCTTTTACAAAATGGAAACTATTCTTTTAATCTTGACCCAAACACAATCACGCTTGATAAAGAGGATTTTGTAATAGATTTTGCAGAAAAACCAGAATATGCAATGGCAAAACGTGAATCCTTGATTGTGTTTGTCTCTTCTGCAAGAAACCATGAGATGATGGCACGTGGGTTGGTGCGAGATGTTGCAAGACGGTTACAGGCATTAAGAAAAGAACGTGGTTACAACCCCACTGATATACTTGATGCAGCATACATTTTAGATTTAGATGACGAATCACTTGGAATGATTAAACAATTGGACAAGGATCTTGCCTTCCTAGTTCGTGTAAACAAAATAATATTTGAAGACAAGGCAAAGTCCTACAAAGACGACGACATTGATGGCCAGAAGATTCGTATTTCAGTTGAGTAATTACTGCTTTTTGAACAATTCACATTAAATTTATCCAACCAAAAGTTAATCATAACATATTACAAGTCATACCCAAACATTCCAACATACTTTTCATTGATTCTTGTCCTCACAAAATTACCATATTCTCGTACAGTTTTTACTATCTCGGTGAATTCTTCCCGAGTACAAATCCTAGAATATTTGGTTTTGAACAGATTAGCGCAGTCCATTTCTAGTCTAGCAATCAGATAACCACACCAAAAATCACGTACGTTGTAAATTTTCAGAAAGTCCTTGTAATCTGACATTGTATCCACATGGATAAAATCGCCAAATGAGTTGATGCTATCTTTAATTAATTTGTCAAGTTCGTTTTTAAATGACCCTTCTAACATTACTTTGTTTAATGCCTGACTTTCCATGAGAAGAAAATCTAGATCCTTTACATAAAATATTTGTATGTATTTTCATGATACAATTCTTCCTGGGGTTTGCTTTTTTTCTTTCAAGGTATACTCGTTTTCATGTGTTTTAAGCAATAATTTAGAGCAAATTATCATATTTTTGGTATTTACCGTAGAGCAATTGGTGAGCTTTTAACAATTCGAGTTGATTAAATAATTATACCACGGATAATACACATGGTAAAACAGACTACTCTTGACAGCTGGCTTTTACAACATTTTTCTGATCTTCTCAGAAAAGGAGCCTTAAACGTTGTAAAGACTGGAACACCCATAGTACTTTACAGAAACATGATCGAAGAAGAAGAAGACTCACATGAGGAAACAGTTTGTACTTTGACTGAAGGCCATGTTATCGTGCAAGTTGTAACGTCAGGAGGAGTAATGGTTCCAAGCTTTCAGCAACAATTTGTTTTCACATTCGATCAATTTCCAGACTGGTTGATGAAAAAAAGCAAAGATCTCTTACAACAATGCGTTGATTTTCTCGAAGAACAACTAAAGTAACAGATTATAAAGACCTTAAAAATGAAAAGTTTCCATGCGGTTGCTAGAGTATCAGGCAAAAAGCTTGTTTGCAGACTATGAAATTCGCATTCCAAAGGGATTAACTTCTACAAATATAGAACAGGGCAGAATTGATGCAAAAGCCATTGGTTTTCCTTTTGTCATAAAAGCTCAGATGGCAGTAGGCGGCAGAGGTAAGGCTGGTGCCATACAAAAATGTCATAATCCGGACGAGTTTGAATTAAAATATCCTGAAATTATGCAAAAAGTCGTCAAGGGGGAAAAAACAAGAGCAATCTTACTTGAGCAGATGCTGGAATACAAAAAGGAGTTGTATCTTTCCATATTCTTAAACCGAAGCAAGAGATGCTATACCGTTATTGCCTCTTCTGAGGGAGGCGTGGAAATTGAATCAGTCAAAAACCAAGTTATACGCGAGGTAGGATTAGGGGATGTTGATAAAAACACTGCTGAGGAGGTTGCAAAGGCAATTGGCCTAAAAGATAACAGCGTAGGTGAATTTGTAAATCTTGTTCAAAAATTATCAAAACTTATTGTTGAAAAAGAAGCAGAACTTGCAGAAATAAATCCAGTAGCAATACTAAATGATGGCACTTTGCTTGCACTTGACGGTAAAGTCATAATTGATGACAATGCAATGTTCAGACATGACGAACTACGAAAATTCCAAGAGGTGTCCGAGCTTGAAGAGCGGGCTGAGAAAAGTGGTTTTTCTTTGGTAGAACTTGATGGGAACATAGCAGTGGTAGGAAACGGTGCTGGACTTGTCATGTCATCACTTGATATGCTTTCAGATCATGGCGGAAAACCAGCTTGTTTTCTTGATGTAGGTGGAGGTGCAACTACAGAAACAGTCTATGAGGCACTTACTTTGATTAGTAAAATGAAAAAAGTCAAAGGGATTCTTGTAAATCTTTATGGTGGAATTGTAAAGACAACAACTGTTGCAACTGCATTTATCAAAGCATATGAAGATAAAATAATTGACATACCAGTATTTGCAAGAATGTCAGGAGCAGAAGCTGAAAAGTCTAAAGAGATGCTAAAAGGGTCACGTACAAAGATGTTTGATACAGTCGAAGAAGCAATCAATGCTGCAGTGATTGGAGTGAGCAAAAGTGGCTGACCTTTTTGAAATTTTAATTGGCAAGGAAGGAGAAAAAGATTTCAAGAAAAAACCAGTAATTGTTCAAGGAATCACTGGCAAGTTTGGCTCTTTTCATACTCAGCAAATGATAGCCTATGGAACAAACATCGTTGCAGGAGTTACACCAGGCAAAGGTGGACAAAAGTTTGAAAACGTTCCAATATATGAGACGGTAAAAGAAGCAGTTGATAACACTGGTGCAAAAATTTCCATAGTTTTTGTTCCTGCCAAGTTTTTTAGAAATGCCGCAGTTGAGGCACTAGAGGCAGGAATTAAGATGCTAATAGCCATACCAGAACATGTTCCAGTTAGAGATGCCATGATAGTACTTGATCTTGCCAAGAAAAAAGACGCCATATTAATTGGACCAAACACGCCAGGAATTATCGTACCTGGAATAATAAAAATAGGAATAATGCCTGCGACTCCATTCAAGCCAGGAAGAATTGCCGTACTTTCAAGAAGTGGTACCTTGATGTATGAAGTATCTCATAATCTTTCAATTGCAAACCTTGGCCAAAGCGTATCGCTTGGAATTGGAGGAGATCCAATCAATGGCACTACAGTAATTGAAGCATTTGACATGATAAGAAAACTGCCAAATATCGATGGCGTTGTGGTAGTTGGCGAGATAGGAGGAGACGCTGAGGAGCTGCTTGCACAACACATCATTGATACAAAATTTGACAAGCCAGTTGTAGCATATATTGCAGGCAGAGCTGCTCCAAAAGAAAAGAGGATGGGCCATGCTGGTGCAATAATTTATGGAACATATGGTTCTGCAGAATCCAAAGTTTCCATGTATGCAAAAGCAAACGTTCCCGTAGCAAAAAGGCCAGCTGAGGTGCCCATGCTTTTGGCCGGAAAGATGGGGAACAAAAAGGGTTAGAATATAATAGAGTAAGTAAGGAGAAATATAGAAATGCCAATAACGGATCCATTAAAAAAACAGATTGCACAAAAAGCCAGACTTCATTTTAAAGTCTGTTTTGGTTGCGGTGCAAAGAATCCAATGGGTGCCACAAGATGTCGCAAATGTCGTAGTAGTTATCTACGCCTCAAGAATAGAACATTAGGAATCAAAAAGTAATCTTACACTTCTAGACGATTTTGAGAAAAGATTGGTTTTATTGTCACATATAAGTAAGGGATTTGGGACTCCTGATTTGTTTCTAAATTTCCAATATTACTATTCACATAACAAAAGCATCAATGCTGTTGTTGTGCCAAGAATCTAAAGAATTCCAATCTGCGCTTATCCATTTTCTTTTGCTCTTCTCTTTTTTCACTTTGCAATGGTTCATTTGATTCTTTTATTGGATATTCTTTTTGACTCATCATCGATAGTTCTTTTCCTATGAATTCAAGCTCCTTTTTAGCTGATACAATCTCATCTTTTCGGCGGATATACTGAGTTTGCAACACTTTTAGATCATCCTTTGCCTCATCTATTTGTGAAATTAAATCAGCAAGCTTTTCCTTTGCGGATCCAATTTGTGATCTTGTTTGCGCAAGTTCGGACAACATTACATCCTTTTTAGAATATTGTGTTTGAAGGGACTCTAGCTCTGATTTTGCTTTGTCTATTTGGGAGTTCAAATCTGCCAACTTTGTTTTTGAGGACTCTATCTTTGATATTGTTTGTGTCAGTTCAGATATCATCGCATCCTTTTGAGAATATTGTGCTTGAAGGGACTCTAGCTCTGATTTGGTGCTGTTTATTTGTGCATTAAGATCTGCGTCTTTTTGAGAATACTGGATTTGTAAGGAGTCCAGATCTGCTTTTGCTTTGTTTATTTGTGAGTTTAGCCCAGATAGGTTTGTTTTTGCAGACTCGATTTGTAACCTTGTTTGTGACAGTTCAGCCACCACATTGTCTTTTTGAGCATATTGAAATTGTAAAGCTGTAAGATCATCCTTTGTTTCTTGGATCTGCAAGTTTAAGTCAATTAGCTTCGTCTTTGCAGACTCGATCTGTGTTCTTGTCTCAGCCAAGTATGATATGATCGCCTCTCTTTGAATGTCTGCCAATCTAATTTTTTCATTTATCGACTGCCTCTCAGTCATGACTGGTATTTTTTTGGCCTCGGCAAATTCTTCCTTTGTTACTTCTATATTCTCAGCTTCAGCAGATAATTCTTCATCAATTACTGGCGCATTTTCATTTTCCAAAGAATCGAAAGTTTCCATAGAGTTTCGAATCGAATAAGACTTGGATCTTCCATCATTATGATTAGCAACCTTTCTTCTTCTTTTTGCAACAACATATGAAATTCCAGAAATTACAGAAATAGCAAAGCCCATAATGATTGCAATTACAAGTAAAGAAATTATTTGACCAAATTGATCAACTGGAATCCCATATTCTTCCAAATTTAAATTTCCTGCAAAAACTCCAAAATAAACCATGGTGACAAGTGTAGCAATTGACAAAAAAAATGTAATTAATGACACAGCTATGGTAACCCTGACAAGATTACCTTCTCTCTTTGTTTCCTCTCTACTATTTTCAAATAGATGTGTCAAACTAGTACATCATCTCCTTTTGCTTATTCTCACTTTGTGAGGCTTCTAATGTTACATCCAGATATTAATATGTAACAAACGTCTTTTGCCGCTGACAGACATCATAGTTGAAAAAATTGTTATTTCCATTTTAGGAAATAAGATTTTTAATTGATTTAGAAATTAAAGATTAAAAATTATTTTCAATTATACAACATAAAAATTTTTAATTTTACTATTTAGAGTTTTTATTTTTGATAAAATAATTTCATATTCAACTAACTAAAAATTCAGAGTAATCAATTTATCCCTCTTGGTATTTTATTTTGTAGACCGTGGACTCTAATGGAATGATATGTATTATGGCAATCCTTTGACCGATTAGAGATGCCATGGTCACTTTAGATCTTTTTTTGAAAAAGAATTCAATGAAAACAAAGGGTTACTTCCATTGAAATTCCTTTAAGGTTCTTTTGTGCTTAAATTTTCTATTGGCAGATCTTGCGCTACCTATTTTGGTACAGAAATTATTTTGTCCAGAGATTGTTGACAAATTGTACTAAATTGGCTAAAAGACTGCATTGTTGAAGAAAAAATGAAAAAAAGATGTTATCAATAATGATATTGTGAGAAATATATTAAATGAACAACTTTCTTGTTTTAACAGATGACTAGACCAATTAAAAAAATATTAGTGCCAATGGATGGTTCAAAAAGCTCTTTCAAAGTTCTAAATGAGGCAATTTATCTTGCAAGACAATGCGGAGCTACAATAACTGGGTTGTGTGTAATTCCACTTTACACGATAAACCTGGGCAGGCTGCTTACCTCACTTAAAATTCAGTCAATTAAAGAGGCAAAAAAATTTTTGGCTGAAGCAGAAACAATTTCTGCACAAAATGGAGTTGTTTTTGATGGAAAAATAATCTATGGTAATGAGGCATGGGAAATAACTGAATTTGCCAGTTACAAAAAATTTGATCTAATAGTTATCGGTTCTCGTGGATTTGGTCCAGTAAAAAATATGTTTCTTGGCAGTGTAGCAAATGCTGTAGTCCATAAATCCAAAATACCGGTACTAGTAGTAAAATAGCCTAATTTGATACCTTATAGTACTAGAACCAGGACTGGGGCATTCCTGTAAAGGGTCTCATAGGATCAGTGTTTTTTGGGTTCAATTTTGGGATCCGACGTGTCCATTAGATGCCTGACCTAAAAATTAAGAGATTGTAAAGAAATTGTGGGTGAAGATTAGATTCAAACCACGACAATTACCGAATACATCCTAATGCAATCTGAATGTGCCATCATAATCAGATAGGTAATCATTTTTCAACTCTCTTTTGTATGAAAATTTTAAAATCACTAGTCTAGAATTGAATGGATCGAGAGGGGTTTGAACCCTCGACCTACGCAGTGTGAGTGCGTCATCCTACCAGGCTAGACTATCGATCCAAGCTTTCTCAAATATCGTCTTATTTAGTTGTTAGATAAGCTTAATTTTTTATGTTATTTTGCTTGGTTCGTTTTGTATACTTTTTATTCATAATGAGCAGGTTTAATATTTCATTTCGAGCAGCCATCATTTTAATCAATATATACAAAGTCATCTCCTCTTGAAGAATCAAAATACTTTGAGCCGCATTTGAAACACTGCCAGACAAAGTCATTTCCTTTTTTCCCTTGGTACTGCATCGGCAAATTACAAGCAGAACACACCAATTGCTTCAATGATATAAAGATAAAATTAAAATTTAAAAAGATTCAGAAATTTTTGGCTGTTCTACCCAGTCCTTACTCCAGCCTTTGCTACTGGGTCGGCATTGACTGGATCTACTGTGACTGTTACATCATCTGTGGCAACACGTCCGTTTCCATCAGTTACAGTGAGTTCAAAGACCAAAGTCTTTGTTTCACCGTTTAGAACCTCAGGTGAAGTAAATGTCGGGCTGGTTGTTGTTGTGGATGAAAGCGTTACTGTTTCTCCTTCAATCTGTTTCCAGGAGAATGTTACTGGAGTACCACTTGGATCACTGCCACTTCCTTTTAGTGTAACAGTGACATTTTCATCTACCACTTGATCGTTACCTGCACTTGCAATCACGTCTGCTGGTTTGATGTTTTTGACGGTAATTGTTACTGTGTCAGGATCGCTATCCACCATACCATCGTTTACAATCAACTCAAATGTGAGACTAGTGTCGTTAACTACCTTTGGTGTAGTAAATGAGGGATACTTGTCTGTCTTTGAGGACAAGACAACTGCAGGTCCTTCAGTTTGTGACCATTTGAAAGTCAATACATCGCCATCGGCATCATGTCCAGAGCCTGCTAGTCTTGCATTGGTGTCTTCAGGCACTGTTTGATCAGAACCTGCGTCTGCCACTGGTACTTCGTTCACTGGGTTAACTCTAACTACAACAGAATCGGTTGCCGTTCCACCTAATCCATCATCTACTGTAAGTCTAAAGGTCAGTGTCTTGGTCTCACCATTCATTACAACTGGTGCAGTAAATGTTGGGCTAGCCACATCAGTAGATGACAAAACTACTGGATCTCCGGTAGTTTGAGCCCATCTAAATGACAATGGATCCCTGTTTGGATCTTTACCAGAACCACTAAGTGTCACAGGTGTTTGTTCGTCAACTATTTTATCAGACCCTGCATAGGCAGTTGGTTTATTGTTAACTGGGTTTACTGTGATTTGAACTGAATCAGATGCAGAACCACCAAATTTATCGTATACCGTTAGTGTGAATTCCAAAGTCTTGAATTCACCGTTTGCTACTGTGGGTGCAGTAAATGATGGATCTGGAATCATGTCAGATGATAGTTTTACTTGCTCACCATCAGTTTGCTTCCAAGAATATCTTAATTTATCACCATCAGGATCTTCACCAGACCCTGCTAGTTGAACAGTCACACGCTTGTTTACTGTTTGGTCAGGACCAGCATCTGCTGTTGGATCATGGTTTCCTGTTACTACTCTGATTGTAACCAAGTCGGTTGCGCTACCTAGGCCATCTGCGGAAATTGTAAGTTTGAATATGAGAGTCTTTGCTTCACCATTTTTAATGTCTGGTGCAGTAAAGGAAGGAGTAGGTGTGTCCTCACCTTCTAACAAAACTGAATCACCAAAGGTTTGAGTCCATTCAAATGTCAATTTCTCTCCGTTTGGTCCGCTGCTTCCCGTACCGTCTAAGTTAACTAGGGTATTCTTTGGAACAGTTTGGTCTGGCCCAGCATCTGCATTTAGTAGACTAACTGTAGTCTTACCTACGAATACTTGGGTTGTATCGGTAGCCTTGCCACCAAATCCATCCAATACTGATAGCTCAAATGTTATTGGTTGTTGAATTAATCTTCCTGGAGCGGTAAATGTAGGATTAGCAACTGTATTTGAAGAAAGCACTACTGGCACACCGTTGATTTGTCGCCACACGAATGATATTTTGTCACCATCTGGGTCGTTTCCAGAACCTGTTAGAGTTACTTCAGAATTTGGATCAACGTTTTGATCTTCACCAGCATCTGCGGTGGGAAAGCCATTAACTGGTTCCACTGTGATTCTAACAGTGTCTGTTCCTTTGCCGCCGCGCCCATCATCGACAGTAAGTAGAAATCCCAAAATCTTTGTCTTGCCGTTGTCTACATCAGGAGCAATAAATGTCGGATTCATTACTGTGGTTTTTGAAAGTTCGACTGTTTCACCTTCAGTTTGTGTCCATTGAAATGACAAAACGTCTTCAGAGTTTGGATCAGTTCCTTCCCCTGTTAATGTCACTTTGGTTCCTTCCTCAACATGGTAAGTGTCATCATTAAGCAATCTTTCTATTGGATAAACGTCAGGACATCCATCATTGTCTTTGTATTTATTCCAAGTTTCAGGAGAAGTTGGACATTTGTCTTCATCATCAAAATATCCGTCCTTGTCTTGATCTGGAGTTCCTGGAACATATTCACGCGGTGGGATAAATTCGTCTGGACAGCCGTCACTATCTTGGAATTGATTATAGACTTCAGCCTCTGCCCTGCATCTGTCTTTCCAGTCAGGAATTCCGTCATTATCCGTATCAACTGCCATTGAAGAAGTGGAAACAACTACTATTTTGTCTGGACAGCCATCCTCATCTAAGAATTTGTTATAAGTTTCCCCAAAGGTTGGACATTGATCAACAGAATCTCTCAATCCATCTCTATCTGTGTCAATTTGAGAATCAAGAGTATCTGGACATCCATCACTATCTAAGAATTTGTTATAGGTTTCTGGTTGGCTAGGACAGTTGTCTTTTCTGTCTGTAATTCCATCATTATCAGCATCTAGAATACCTTTTGATTTTTCAGCAGGTGAGACGTCTGGACAACCATCTTGGTCCTCGAATTTGTTGTTTGTTTCCTTTGCGTCTGGACATGAATCATACAGGTCTGATACGCCATCAAAATCAGTATCAAGTGTAGACAGATAAAGATCCGGACAGCCATCCTCATCCATTATTCCTTCATAGTCCTCTGGTAAAACTGGGCAATCGTCAACATCATCAGAGATTCCATCTTGATCTCGATCAATTTCTTGAGCAATTACATTTGGTAAAGCACTAAAAAGTAGCAATAATGCTAAAGTCAGCGCATAAAACTTGGATTGCAATATTTATTTGAGTTAAATCACACTGATTAAAAGCTTTCGTTCATTTCGGTCACGATTTTTAGATCGTTTTTTCGTTTTCAAAAAATGTCCTATTTTTGTTTTTGGCTTCCCTAAATGGGAATTTGGATCAATTATTGAATTTTTAGCATGAAACCGCATGAAGAATATTGGATCGATACATAGACATTTGGTAGAGTCCACATAGTTTTTAACAACAATAACAATTCTAAGATAAAATGCTGCACTTTGATCAAGGAGATTGGAATTTAACAGAACTAGTAAAAAATCACAAGAGCAGCCAATTTACAAAACAGCTCCAAGATATAGAAAAAAAAGTTAAGAATTTTGAAAAAAACAAAACCCATCTAAAACCTACTATTTTACCACAAAAGTTTTTTAAGATTCTTAACCAACTGGAAGAAATTTCCAAGGATGTCAGTGTTGTTGGTGGATTTGCATCACTTGCTTACTCTGCAAACACACAATCAGATGAGGCAACAACATTACTCACAAAAATTACAAAGTGGGGATCTGATGTAGAGAACAGAATCTTGTTCTTTGATCAGTGGTGGAAAAAACAGACTGACGAAAAGACAGCAAAAAAAATGTTAAGATCAGCAGGTCAGTTAACAGAGTTTTTGAGGCACAAAAGAGTCATTGCAAAGTACTCTCTCACAGAGCCTGAAGAGAGGATAATTAACACCTTAGATGTTACCGGAAGTACAGCACTTGTGAAATTATATGACAAAATTACTAACAGTTTCCAATATGTCGTTAAAATCGATGGAAAAGAAAAAAAATTCAACCGAGAACAACTCACACAGCTGGTCAGAAACAACAAATCAAAAATAAGAGAAGCTGCCTACAAATCTCTTTTATTAGAATATGAGAAACAAAAAAGTGTACTTGGCGAAATATATCAGGATCTAGTTTTAAATTTTAAAAATGAATGTCTTGAAATAAGAAAATATGAATCGCCGATTTCAGTTAGAAACATTGGAAATGATGTAGATAATAAAACAGTAGATTCTCTTCTTTCTGTTTGTAAAAACAGCACACATGTATTTCAGAAATATTTCAAATACAAAGCCCGCATGCTGGGAATGAAAAAACTCCGCAGATATGACATCTATGCCCCACCAATAACAAATGTAAAACAAAAAGTTTACACATTTGATCAAGCCGCCAAACTTGTTTTGAAAACTCTAAATGATTTTAGTCCCAAATTGTCTGAGCATGCAAAAAATGTTTTTGTAAAAAAACACATAGATTCATCTACCAGACCTGGAAAACGAAGTGGTGCATTCTGCAGTACCATTTCCCCAGACATTACACCATATGTTCTTGTAAATTTTAATGGAAAAACAAATGATGTTTTCACCCTTGCACATGAACTTGGCCATGCCATACACAGTGAGTCTGCTTCCGACAAATCTATTTTTGTACAGGAAGCGTCTTTACCATTAGCAGAAACTGCATCAACTTTTTCAGAAGTTTTATTGTATGATGAGATATTAAACAATGTAAAGGATGACGAAAAAAGGATCATACTCGTAGAGCAGCTGGATGATCTTTATTCAACCATATTGAGACAAGCCTTCTTTACAACGTTTGAGATTTCTGCCCATAAAAGAATAGGAGAAGGAGCAACTATTGAGGAGATCATTAAGGTATACAGCAAGAATCTCAAGAACCAATTTGGTAATTCGGTAGACATTCCAGAAAAATTTGGACTCGAATGGAGTTGCATCCCTCACTTTTACCATACCCCGTTTTACTGCTATGCCTATTCATTTGGAAACTTGCTTGCCCTTTCTTTCTTTCAACGATATAAAAATGAAGGAAGATCCTTTGTTCCAAGTTATCTTGAGATTCTTGCAGCAGGTGGCTCAAAGAAACCAGAAATGCTTCTAAAGGAATACGATATAGATATCACCTCAGAAAAATTCTGGCAGGATGGATTTACATATATCAAAAATCAGATTGACAGATTAATAAAATCATGATTAAAAGCGCCTAGCAGCAGGCGCCCCCACTGCTAGGCAATGTTCCCCTGCGGTTTGAACCGATGTCAGTAATAATGGCCACAGATTACAATTTAAACTATTGGAATCCTGATGGAATAAAACTATTTTATTTTATGATATGTTACTAATCATAAGTGAAATTCCCACGATGTTGTAACAAAAATCCAGTGTATTTGATTACTTATGATTGTGGTCCAGAACCCAATGAAACAATCCTCGTTTGTGAAGATCATTACAAAGAAGAACCTTTTCAACGATTTGCGATAAAGATTGAAAAATTACAAGAGTAAACTTAATAGTTGCTCATTGAACCTTTTCGTTATTGTTCAAATCAAAAATATTTTTTTTAGTTATGAGTTTATTCTTGTTCTTTAGTACATCCACCGTGTATGCTCAACAACCAAAACTCGCAACTTTTCATGAAATTGCCCAAGTAATTATTGACCAAAAGATTCAGAATCAAACATCAACTTCGATCTCGGTTATAAGTACAAGTAATCAGGAAATTCGTGTTCCTGTGGAGCTTGATAAAAAAATTCACAGCATGAATAACGTGACAGCTGTAGTAATAACTAATGAAGACAAGTGCGTTCTTGGAGTAGTTGACAAGGCATGCGTTTTGATAAATATTTCTAGCGAATCATTTGCTGGAGGTATTCCTGAGGCTCAAAGTAAGGGAAAAGAAATTGGAGATGGATTAATTGGTGACATCAACAAAGCCTTTAACATTGATACAAAATTTCATTCTGTTTTTATTCATGTAGATGATAAAGTGAATAAGGAATTAGGAACAACCGGGGTGATTTCTGGTCGTGGGACAGTATCTGTAGTGTATACATTTTCAAAATCTGATACGTCATTTCTTTATGAAGGATTGTCGACTCTCTTAATTCCAAATGAAATAAGAAATTCAGGTGGATTTTTAGATGTTGCAAAGAAAATTGCAGATGATCCTACGTCATCGGTGACATTTTCAATAATACCCAAAACTGGTTCGTCTATTTTCCAGCTTCAAGTTTCACGTGACCAAAAAATAACTGACAAGATAACATCAATTGATACTTTACAATTTTTCGGAGTAGAAAATCTTGAAAGATCAAAGTATTTTAATTATGATTTTTTTCCCCTTAATTCGCTTGTTCAGGTAGTGGTGTTATCTAAAGAACCAATTATGATAACTGGTCACGGTGGTCAAATAATTCCAGCGGTTGAAAAAGATGGAGAAAAATATCCTTCCGACGTATCATTGCCCGGATGGTTTTTTGATCCTGACTCGGGGGATAAATTAATAGGAAAATATCTATTTGGAAAAACTGTTGAAGCAACAAGAAATGATTTGAAATTCAATGTGGGTGATTTGTCTTCACCCGTACAACCAACAAATGGAATTCCTGCTGGCAGTTCGCTTTACATACTTGCTGGTGTAGGAGTAGCAGCTGCTGGCGCGATTGTATGGTATCTAAAAAATATAAGAACTAAACATTAGAGAATCAATACGGCTGCTGCAAATACAGTAGTCCAGCGTCCTTTTGGGTCTCCAACTGCACTTTGTGTCATGTTTCGTGTCTTGTATATTTCTCCAGAAATTTTCCATTGTTTTCTCTTTTCATCCCAGCTCTTATTGATATCAAATTTTATCCCAAGTGATGATGCAAGCATTTGTGCGGCAATATCCTCTGCGTAATCACCCGCCTCTTTTTCTGTTTCTCCAAAGGAATGATATTCTGAGAGATATCCGTATCGGGTTTTATCACGTGGTTCAGCTATACCTACCGAGGCAGCCATCAACCTATGAGGTTCGTTGCTTTGCTGTCTAGCATATATTGCAAAAGTTACCGCACCAGGTTTGATTAGTTTTAGTCCTTCTGCCCTTGGAATAATTTTTGCTTCGGGTGGAAAGATGCTTGAGATTAATACCAAGTTAGTACCGGCAATTCCGGCATCCCGCAAAGCATATTCAAAACTTGTCAGCTGATCTTCATGTACTCCTTTACCTCTGGTAAGGAACATTTTTTTTGCGACTAGATCTAGCACGAATCCAATCTTATTTCAGGTCTTTAAATATTTATGGTTGGAATAAAAAATCGCAAAATTACTTTAAATTTTTCAAAGCCTCTACTATTTCGTTTCCATGCGAATCCACATCAATATCTCTGAAAATTTTTGCAATCTTTCCTTCCTTGTTTATTATAAAGGTGGAACGCTTTGCAAGCCCCACCAGATTCAAACCTGCATAGACTTTGCATGCAATTTTTTTTGGATCACTTAGATGAGCATATGGGATTTTATATTCCTCAACAAATTTTTTTTGGTCTGCTTCGGTATCTACCGATATTGCAAATAAAATAGACCCAGAAGCAAGGATCTGAGGATAGGCAGCAACAATACTTTTTGCATTCTTAAAGACCAGTTTTGATGGGCAGGCAAACAAATGGTTTTTTGGATAAAAACACAGCACTATGTTTTTTTGGCCTCTAAAGGAACTTAGTTTTACCATAGTTCCATTACTATCTTGCAACTCAAAATCTGGTGCTTGATCTCCTTCATACATACAAAAATTGTCCGTAGCGGTGACTTAAGACTATTATCATTTCTTACACCGTTATTTTTTTTCACTTTGTGAGTTTGATTGAAGATAACGAATTCCAATAAAACTCGCAAATGCAAGATTAACTGACCCCAATAATACGATAAGGGTTTCACCAAAAACACTTCCCATGATTAAACCACCAGTACCTGTCATCAAGAGTATGATTGTCATCATCAGTTTTATTTTTCTTGATGGAACTTGCTTCATATGCACGTTGGCTCTTTTTTGATATTATTAAAGATTGACAAAAAATAACAAGGGTTAAATGTGTATTTGGAAAAACGCGATTTGTGCAAATAGTTACTGTTGGCAGTAGAGTTTTTGTAACTAGTTTTCAACTTGCAGGAGTACAAGGAATAATTGTCGAGTCTCCTGAAAAAGCACTTGTAGAAATCACAAGGGTTATGAATGATTCATCAGTGGGCCTGATCCTTGTTAGTGATGATATCTCAAAATCTATTAGTGGTAAATTAACAGAATTGCGATCAAAAAAATCCACACCGCTGGTATTTGAATTACCAGCTCCTGGAAGCCAAAAAGGAGATGTGGATTACAGGTTATTGTTAAAACAAATACTTGGGGTTTAACCCACATATACCACCTTAATAAAAAATGGTTATGAAAGCGGCATTTGTAAAAGGTCCTTCTCAGGTTGAAATCAGGAATGTAGATAGACCAATTGTTGGAGCAGGCGAGATACTAGTAAGAATGCAAGCATGTGGTGTTTGTGGCTCGGATTTGGAAAAAATCTATGGGCAATATACTCAGCCATCAATGAGACTTGGGCACGAACCATCTGGAATCATAGTCGAAGTAGGAAAAGGAGTTAAAAATTTCCAAAAAGGGGACAGAGTTTTTGTTCACCATCACGTTCCATGTTATTCTTGTCACTATTGCATGAATGGAAATGAAACAATGTGTGTCAAGTATTCTGAAACAAATCTTGTTCCTTGCGGTCTAGCAGAAGAGTTTGTTGTTCCTGAGTGGAATGTGTCACATGATGGAGTAATTAAGATTCCAGATTCCATGACTTTTGAAGAGGCTGCCATGATAGAACCTTTAGCATGTTGTGTCAGGTCATGGAATAAGATTCGAATCAGTAAAGGGTATTCGGTAGCCATTTTGGGAATGGGCCCCACAGGCATGATGCATATAATGTTGAGCAAAGTTCATGGAATACAAGAAATCTTTTGTTTTGATGTAAATGATTTCAGACTAAGTTTTGCAAAAAAATTTGGGATAACTGAAGCCTTCAAATCCACGGATCCTAATGCATATAACAAAATTTTATCAAAAACTCAAAACCGCGGTGTCGATGTAGCCATAATTGCTACAGGAAATCTTGAGGCAGTAACTCAAGCAATTGATTTTGTAAGAAAAGGGGGCACTATTGTTTTGTTTGGCGTCCCTACAAAAGATGCCACGATTTCAATCAACATGAGCAAAATATACTCCAAGGAAATAACAATAATTCCTAGCTATGCAGCGTCAGATAGTGATACGCTAAATGCACTCAAATTAATAAAAGAAGGGAAAACCGATGTAAAAAAAATGATAACCCACAAATTTGATCTTGCAGACTCAAACAAAGCTCTGGAATATGCACATCAAGTTAACGATTCAATGAAAATAATTATTACAAATTCAGAAACGCTTAACTAAGGCAATCTTTCATTTTGAAAATCAAGGAATAAAATGGACTGGGGAATGAAAAACCGTCTTGCAAAAATAATCAAGCCAGATACAGGACGTGGAGTAATGCTCGCTGTTGATCACGGTTACTTTTTGGGCCCAACAGAAAGGCTTGAAGTCCCTCGTAAAACAATTCAACCCCTCTTACCGTATGCAGACTCCCTAATGCTTACACGTGGAGTGTTGCGTACATCCGTTGATCCAAATTTCCCTGTTCCAGTCGTTCTTAGGGTTTCTGGAGGTTCTAGCATCATTGGAAAAGATCTTTCGAATGAAAAAATTACTACTTCAATAAAAGAGGCCATTCGACTTAATGTAACTGCTCTTGCTCTCTCAATATTTGTTGGTGCTCAATATGAACATGAATCACTTGTTAGTTTATCAAAACTAGTAGATGAGGGTGAGGAATATGGAATACCGGTTCTTGCAGTCACCGCGGTAGGAAAAGAACTTGAAAAACGTGATTCGCGGTATCTTTCCCTTGCTTGCAGAATTGCAGCAGAATTTGGGGCACATCTTGTCAAGACATATTTTTGTGAAAACTTTGAAAAAGTCGTAAATAGCTGTCCAGTACCAGTGATTATAGCTGGTGGACCGAAGCTTGCAAATGAGCTTGACGCATTACAACTAACACATGATGCACTTCAAGCAGGAGCTGTTGGAGTAGACATGGGAAGGAACATCTGGCAGTCGGATTATCCTGTTTCCATGATAAAATCTGTACGTGCAATAGTACATGAAAATGCAACAGTAAAAGAAGCACATGAATTATTTAACAAGCTAAAAAATACAGAACAATCCACAAAGACTGCAACTTCAGTTTAGTCAGAAATCTTTGTCAAATGTATATGTACAATCTTCCATTTGGGTGATTTTATTAAAACAAATGTTCCCCTACTTTCCATTGACAGATGCTGGCCGCGAAAGCTATAGTTATCAACAAGTACACCGGTTTGTTTTATTTCAAAAGTTGCCACTGCACTATTCCCAAAAATATCTACTCGTGGTTTTTTGATCTCATAATCATAATCAGACACGCTCACAAATCGCAATTCTTCTAATGCAATCGTTGTTGAATAGTCTTTCAAATCAAGTGGTGGAACGTCGCTATAGCTTGAAAACCCAGGGTGGTCAAGCTGAATTCCTCTTAACGGGGCAAGATTCTTTGTCTTCCCAACTTCAAAAAAATGGCCGATTATTTCAAGTATTTCTGGTTCGTCTGTCAAAATCGTTTTTGCTTGTTAGATTTACTGTTTAAGCTTTGTGAAAACTTGAAAAAATTAGTTTGCACATCCTTGAGGTAAATAGACATTAAAATTATTATGAAAATAACTGGATATTTTTGATGATTTGAAGCAATTTTTCTAGAAATATTTATAAATTATATTTGACGAGAAATTATAGACTAAAGATGAAGTTAGGAGGATCGACAGGCATTTCTAGTATTTTATTGCTAGTCGACCTGATGCTGTAAATTTACAGCTTACTTTTGGTGAATTAATATGGAAAAAATATCAGGTGCTAGATCTTTAATGATTGCCCTTGAAAAGGA
>DATIFN010000012.1:0-8491 GCA_035455245.1 Nitrosopumilaceae archaeon
ATTTGTTGCAAAACTTGGATCAAATGCAATTCCAAGGAGACCTCGTTCACCAGAACTGTTGACTGAAACTGACAAGAAAGGAGTTGCAAGCAAAACTCCATTTTTAATTATTTTGAGACTTCCTCCTTTTTGAGCAACAAAAAGTCGTCCATCGGGGGAAAAATCCATAGCTGTGGGTGAACTCAGACCGCTAACAAATGTAGAATCAGAAAAAGAACCAGCTGCCGCAGCTGACTGAACAAGAGGGATTGAGTCTAGTGATAAAGTTTGAGTTGACCCGACTAGGAGAATTAGCAAGAAAAACATACTAACAATCGAGTTAGTTTTTTCCATTGGACCAAAAATGGGAATCAAAATTATTAACTATTACTAACAATTTCTACTATTGAAAACCCATTCTGTTATTGCAAATCTATTCTACTGTTGCAAACAAATCCTGCCATTTCTTCAAAATCGCTATGAATGTAATTCTTTGAAAAATTTCTCAATCAAGATAATGGCATGAACACCATGAGAATCAAGAAAATCTGTTGGAATAACTTTGGAGACCTTTTTTTCATCCCCCATGGATTAGAATGCGACTACACTTTATGCCTAGAAAAGATCGCAGATTTACATAAAATATATTTCTGCCCATTTAGTGCGATCATCGTGGAAAGAGTCTGTAGTTGGTTGGTGTTACTTATTGTGATTATGTCAACAACAACTTTGATGTCCACAGACTTTTCTGCATTTGCAGCTGGCGATAAGGTTTCCCCAAAAGTTAAGATTTTGTCTCCAGCACCGGACTCTTCACTATCCCAAGGACAAGTGATTATTCAGGGAACGGCAGGCGATAATCGAGGAGGAAGCGGTGTTAAAGTTGTTCAGATAAGAATCGACAGCGGTGAATTTTCTAATGCCACACCAAAATCTCTTGGTGATTGGTCTTCTTGGTCAGCATCACAGAGCTTTACAACACCCAGATCTTATAGAATTGAAGCAAAGGCAATAGACTTTGCAGGCAATCAAAAAACAAACGAAATTACAATCACAATCTTAGGTCAATCCGGGACTACTGGTACTGCATCACTCTCTATCACACCACCCCCTAACATTACATCTGAAGCAATTGGAATCCTAACTACGATAGACATAGGCACGCCTATTGTGATCGATGATATCGATTTCTCTCCTTCCGTTACAAATAATGCTCCTTCTTTATTCCCGATTGGCGCTACCATAGTAACGTGGACCGTCACCGATTTTGCAGGTAATACTGCCTCCGCGGATCAAGTTGTGAAAGTGGTTGACACCACAAGTCCATCAATCACCGCACCAGTTGATGTGTTTGCAGAATCTACAAATGATCAAACTAGCGTTAATTTGGGGACACCCATAGTCAATGATCTTGTTGATTCAACTCCTACGGTTACTAACAACGCCCCGGTAACTTTTCCGATTGGTTCTACTTTAGTCACTTGGACTGCAACAGATTTCTCTGGCAATTCAGCATCCGCATTTCAAACTGTAACAATAACTGAATCCCCAAATGATCAGTTTGGAATAAAGAAAATTTATCCTTCAAAAGCTGAAGGACAGAAATGGTATATGAATACTGAAAATATTGTAAATGACGCTATGTTTTCCACAATTCCCCCTGCAAGTACTACTTGTACTACTCCAACCACGTGTACTCTTCTATACAAAAATGTGAGTGAAAACATATGGCATGAGGAACGAAAGGATGTTCCTGCAAATGAGGGAATCAGGATGGTAGTTCAAGCCCAACCTGACAAACCCTGGTTAAATACAGAAATGACTGGATATTACAGGTTAAAAAGCAGTATTTACTATCCTCAAGAATTTATACATGTTATAAGAAGCGGGACCCCTCACGCGTCTACCTGTCAAGGGTATTCATACTATGCAGGCATCAGTTTTGACGGGAGTGTGGCAAAAATTCAGAAAGCACTTTATCATGGAGGAGACGGTCTTGGCTATTCTCAGACATTCTTTACTCGTGGAGTAACGACACCACTAGATAATCGTTGGATTGGAATGAAAACTGTAACCTATAATGTAGACAACAACACTGCTGTAAAAATTGAGATTTGGTTGGATGAATTTGCTAATAACAATTGGCGTAAAGTTTACGAGCAAGTAGATAATGGATGGGGTATTCCTGGTGATCCTGCAAATTATGGATGCATAAATCCGCTCACTGGTCTCCCGCGAACTAGTAATGACATTATTTTATGGGGGGGTACAGAACAACAATTTAGAGCGGACAATGCGGAGATAGATTTCAATTTATTAAGCATAAGGGAGATAGCCCCCCCTCAATAATTGTACATGACGGTTCAAAAAATCAGATCACAATTATGGTTTAAATTTTATACTATTATTTTCAGTTAAAAATTTAATTGCATTAAGAACTTCTTCTGCAGAGATTTGTTTGTTCTCGTACCAGGTAAAAATTCGCTTTATCCATTCTGGGAATTGTTGATGATAGGTAGCATGTTCAGGAATCTCGTTTAGTGTGACTATTCTTAATCCATTATTTCTAATAATACCTATTAACAGTTCAAGCTCTCGAATCTGGTTAAAATCAACTTCATTTGTGTAATTCAATCCCTGTCTTTTTGAGTATTCTTGAGGATGTAGAGTTACAACAGCGAATCCATAATTTATTAAACTGCCATGAATCTGTGCAAATGTTTCCTTGTGTGTTGTACCATACCATTTAACAACATCGCTATTGATATCCCCTGTCAAAGAAGCTGAAGGCATATGGTAAAGTGGACCATTTTTAAAGTCATAGGACGGGACATCTTGTTTTACATTTGAGCTGATGTATCTGAGGTTATTCTCAAGCAGGCTAGAGATGGTGTCATTATCGAATTTGTTAAATGGGGCTATGAAGCCACTAGGTCTAATCCCCAAAATCTTTAGGATTTTCTCATCTGTTTTTTTGATGAGTTGTGACTGTTCTGTTTTGTTAAAACTAGTGAAATCTTCGTGATTCCATCCGTGATTTGCAACCTCTAGTTTGGATTTATTGTTTTGAAGACCCGCTTTTATAACATCAACAATCATCTTATCATTGCCAAAATAATTTCCAATAATTCCAACGGTCAGACTCGCATTCTCTTTTTGAAATGTGGTAATGACTTTTTTCTGTGCATCGGTTAGAAAATAATCTTGGATGTCATCCAGTCTAAATGCTACGCATCTGCAAGAATTAGAAACTGCAAAGGCTTGTGAAAACATACCTAAAACCAAAAAGCACACTATAGCAGATGTGATTATTAGGATAGTTTTCAAGTCGTATTATCTAATGAAATCATTTCAACCTCATGAATTATTGTACGCATGTTACCTGTTGATTCGATGGAAAACGGATATCGTTTATCTAGACCATGACGAGGATGGTTGAAGACATAACCTACTGATGATTGTGGTGACAAACATCCATCTTTGACTTCGTAAATAGTTGTTGAAGCTTGTTGACCACGAACAACTAAATCTAATTGGTATGTTACATTTTCATTAGGAGTAAAGTGGCTAGTTGCCAACGGATCTCCTTGTTTTGGTTCCTGATCTTGTTGGATATTGCGAACCACCGGCCAAACTGCGAACAATCCAAACTTGTTGTATTGTAGTGAGAGGTATGCGCCAAAACCTTCATGACCTGGATCCCAATCTGGTTCAAAATCATAAACCACTCGAAAATAAGTATTGTTACGTTGACCAACCGTTGTTTGCTGCAGCCATTTTGATGGAATCCATTCCCCAAATGGTACAGACAATTTTGTCTCTTTATCAGCAATACCCAATTGCGTAAAGGTAAATTTTACCCTCATTGCAAAATCCTGCGGAACTGGGGCCGAACTAATCATCCTTGCGTGATCTCCATTTGTCAAGTATTGCGTATTTCTAACATTTAGCAGACGAAGATCGTAATCATAATCGCTAAAGGTACTCTTATCTATGTCATAGACACCATATTGCGGTCTACCATGAGGTGAATACCATGCCCCATGTGTTGGATTGTTTTCCTTTTGTAAGCCATCTTGTATACGAAGATCATCAAAGATCAATGTCTGTGCAGTGAGGTTTTCATTAAATCTTACGTTAATACTAATATCGTGGATTCTAGACATGTTTAGATTTCGGTTGTCGGTGAACTCATCTGCCCGCCAAAGTAAATAATTCCATCCATAAGCCAAAATAAAATCAGTCCACATCTCTTTGTCATGATCTCCTACTGGATAAAATAGATCTGGATAATCCTTATCGTTTCCAAATGTATTTTGTTCCGAAGAATGAATTACTTGCAAGGGCTGGTATTGACGAATATTTCCTAATTCATCTTTAAAATTAATGTCAATGGCATCTATTCCACTTGGATTCTCTATCTTTATCCACATTGTAATGTACCCTGAATCCTTCCATCTATTTAGATTCTGAAAATCTTCAAATTGTTTAGACATTGAGAGGTTTGTTTTTGGTGAAATAATTGAATATGCTGATGCCCCTGAACCTCCATAATATTCATCAACTATTTTAAGTTGATTTTTTGCTCCATTCACAGTCCATGTGTTAGGTTTTTCAAAATCATCCAATATTTTTTGATTCTCAGAATAGCTATCGAAATTGTCATATAAATAAGAAATTGAACCAGAATTGTCTAAATGAAGACTTGAATTTTGTTTTTCGAAAAGAATGTTTTGTGGCGAATTTTTTCGTGCTACTTCAAACAAACTTTGATTTGCACAAAGCTCCTCCGAACCATTAATTGATAATATTTCATTTATACCAAGAATTAAACTGATGGCTGCGATACATGAGATACTAAAAATAATTATTTTTTTCATATCAAGGGAGATTTTTTATCTTGTCAGCCACTCATTCTTCCTAAAATTCCAAAGTGCAGGAAATACCAACCATGAAAGAACAAACGATGCTATCAAATTCATTATTGGTTTATACTTCCAGTTTTTTGTTTTTCCATCTCTATACCTATAGTCAAGACCATGAGCAACCCCAGTCAAGAGTGAACCTATCATAAATGTTGCAGGAATCCAAAATTGCTTTAGTATAACTGGTTCATAAAAAAGTACAATTAAAGTGATGAGTGGTGCCGTAAAGGTTGTCATAAACTCGAGATAAAAAATTAGAGCCATAAGGGGATTTTTTTTCCAGAAAAACGTACTTACAAAAAAGTTTGATCTGATGTAACCTTTTTTCCACCTTGTCTGTTGTCTCAGATACCCTCTCCATTTTTCTGGTACATCTGTATATACCACTGCGGTTGCCACATATGCGGATTTCCATTCTAACAGTGACTGTGCTGTTAGAGCACGATCTTCAGAATCATCATATGATGCCATTGATTTCATCAATTTTTTTGGAAATGGTGCCATTTCCTTTTTTGCCCAGGGGGTTGCAATGGTATAGGACGTGAGGTCCCTATCGTCACTATTATGAATCATCGCCTTCACCCAATGTGGCATGAAATCCGATATAGCAACGCGTCTATATCCAGCCAAACATCCGGAACAGCACATAACCGTTCCAAACACACTTTCAGTGGTTTTGTGAATATTGAAAGCGTAATCATACCAAGCATCTTGGCATTTTGTGAGGAAACTCTTTTTTTGATTCCAGACTTTGGCATATCCCACCACGGCACCAATTTTTGGATTTGCATTAAAAGTTTTCATAAATTCTTCAATTGCACGACTATCTACTACACTATCTGAATCAATAAGTACGACGTAATCTCCTTTTGATAAATAAAAGCCAGCTGCTACCGCCTTTCGTTTCCCCTCATTCTTTTTATGGATGACCTTGAGTGAGGGGTATTTTTTGGCAATATTATCTAAAACTTCTGTCGTGCCGTCTTTACTCCCATCATTAACTGCAATGACTTCAATATTTTGATATGTGGATTGGTAAATAGCATCTATCACAATCTCAATCATTGATTTCTGATTGAACACAGGAATTATCACGGACACTAGATCGTTTCCAACCTTTCCTTTTGCAGGATTTCGGTATAATGTCCAACCGATACACAAAACTATCAACGCGTGCAATGGCATTAAAGTTGAATAAGCAATAAGTGGATCATTGAGTTCTATTCCTTGTTGCAAGTTGTAAATTATCATCAAAGAAATTCCAGTCAATGTTACTATCCTAAGCATCCAAGCTAACCTAGATGTTTGTATTCTGCCTTTTTCTGATATTTTTTGAAAGGTTCTCTCGTCATGAATTTTCTGTTGTATGGTGTTTTGATTCTCAAGAGTCAAGGCCATTTGTCCTCATGCACGGTAAGGTCTATACCTGTCAGTTCACTAGCGCTAACAAATCGAATGTTAGATGATTTTAGATGCGTTATGAAATCATCAATTTGCTCTACTGGCGTTGTGTTGTCAAAATTAATAATTGCAGGATTGGTAATTGGAAGACTTTTAAAAAAATCAGGAGAATGATATGTACCATCATAGGCGATCGAATCAAACTTGATGAATTGATTTTGATAATACTTGTTATACTGATTATCATATGAAAAATCTGCAAGAATTCCAGAACTGCTCAAAAGAGAGTAAATGTTATCATCGGTGTCACCGTGAGGAGCCTTGAAGAGTCGAGAGTCTAATTTTCCAGCATTATCAATAGCAGCTTTACCATTTTTAATTTCTCTTAGCTGTTCTGAATAGTTATTAATTGATGTAAGAGATACATAATCATAGGTTTGGCTGCCTATGTCGATTTTGTTAGAAAAAACTGAAACGCACTCTGGGTGATCCTCTGCAATCTTTCCGGTGACAAATACGGTCGCTTTTACATTATGCTTGTTTAGGATGGAAGAGAGATCATTACACCATTGATGGATATTTGCTTCATCAGTTATGTTAAAGGAAAGAAGAACCAGTAGAGGATGATTTGACTGCATAAATGCAGGCACAACCATCGCTATTCCCAAGATTATTACTAAACCAGTGGAGATTGAGCCGACTTGGACAATTTTCATAAAAATCTATCCTATGTTGCCACGGGCATCTCTGGTATTACTTTTTGAATCAAGTGGAATCTGTATTGTTGGTCAATCATTTTTGCAGCTTTGATAAGGCTTGTTACAAGCAAGTCATTTGAAAAGTCAAGAAACATCTGACTGTCTTTTGGCAAGCAATGTCCACCAATACCTTCTTTTGCTTCAAGAATCTTGATATTCCATTTGGTGTTTACTGCTTTTCTTAATTCCTCAAAATCAATGTCAGAATAATCACAAATCATTTTTAGTTCTTCTGCAAATGCAATTTCTAAAAATCTATACGAGTTTTCAACTATCTTGGTAAGCTCTGCAACATTTACAGAGCTTACAACGTATAATGGGATATGTAAGATATCATCATAAAGGTTCTTGGCTTCTTTTTCACAGCAAGGATCGCATGCACCAAGTACTCTGGTTTGTCTTACACCATGTTCCTTTTTTTCATGAACATAGAATCTATGTGGAACATGAACTACATGTAGCCTGTGACCTAAAATCTCCTTTACTTTTTCTGAGGTTCCCCTTGGTATTGTACTATCTATTCCAACAAGAGCTCCTGTTTTTCCCTTTTCAGCAAGTTGATGCGCTATTTCATACAAGCCATCAAGATATGGCAGGAACATATTTTCGGGTCTATGTGTTGAAATACAAATGATATAGTAGTCATATCCTTCGAAACTGGTTGCCTTGTTTTGAATTACTTTATTTTCTAGCGCTCTTTGTATTGCTTTTTCACTGATATCATAACCATCTATTTTCAGTCCAAGCGATGTCATATATTCAGCGTTACTGTAACCTATTTGTCCCAAACCAATTATCAGAAATTTTTTAGCCGCATTGTTCTCAGAATGGCTATGGTTTGTGGCAATCTTTTGATCCAATTTATTCATTAAGTTCCAACATTCCTTATGGTACCATTTGTTGCCGCATATGGTATCACCCTCTTCTAATTCCATTCTTTCATTACAAACAGAACATGTTTGTCCAGAAACCTTTCCAGTTTGGACAAATCCTTCTATTTTTTTACCATTGAGAATTTCCGAATCAGTTTTTTTAGTAGGAGTTTGGTTTGTTGTCATATCTGGTTCTCGTCATTTCCATTTTTGGAAATGACTAATAGGTATTTAGTGGCAGGTTGCGTCACATTGCGTCATTTTTAATTTTATTTTACAAAACATGTCAGATAACAAAAATTATGTTTTTTTATTTTTTTTAAAAGAATAAAGTTTTTCAATCACTATTGATGGATTTTGTTCTTATTATAAAATTTGAAACAAAAATTTTTCCGACTAAATTGTTTTTGAAAAGAGAATTAATTCGTGATCAAAAAAATTTTTTGAAAAAAGTTGTAGAAGAAATGTGTAGTAAGATTATTAAAGTATGTACAAAACTCCTTACTTGACTTTTTACTTTTTATTGCGCCTTGCCAATTTTCTATTCGTAATATTC
>DATIFN010000013.1:0-11357 GCA_035455245.1 Nitrosopumilaceae archaeon
CCTCTAAAGTTTAGCTTGGAAAATACCGAGCTTGAACAAAAGGGTTTGATATCAACTGAGAGTGCATCAACTTATGATCTTAGAGTAATTGCTATTTCACGTCTAATGCTTTCAGGATATCTGGATAACATTTCTGTTTACTGGGTCGCATTAGGTAAGAAACTTTCCCAAGTTGCATTAGCTCATGGTGGAAATGACCTTGTTGGAACGGCTTTTTCCGAAGAGATCTACAAGGCAGCAGGAAAGGGGACAAACTCCTCAATACTTGAGCTTGCAAACATGGTAAAAGAAATTGGTAGACAACCTGCACAAAGAGATACGTTCTTTAGAATTTTACGCAGATTCTAAGTTTCCGCAGGTTTTTGCGTGATGGTTTTTCCTGCACCGCCTTTCTTTCGTTTCAGACCAACACTGATCAGAGTAATTAAAAATCCAAATCCTCCAACATATCCAAACAATGTGACAAGCTGTTGGTAGGTTGCTTGGGTTTCTAAAAGCAAAGCTGCTTCCTCTTCGGTAACATTTCCCCTAGCTACTGGCGTTGTGTTGTTTAGGTATAAAGAAATGCTTACACCCACAACAAGCATGGCAATCCCAGCGGCAAAGATTCGCTTGTCCATGATAAGACGTAGTGTTTACTACCTATAATCTTTAAGTCGTAATAGAAGAAGAATTTAGAAATGATATGGTCCGGATGGCCGCTAACAATTATCATAATCGCAGTATCTGTTATGACATCATTCATACTACTTCAGTTTGGAATATTCTTTTTCTTTCTACCGATAATTTTTCTGCCGTTTCTAAAATTCATTAAAACAAAATCATCCACCAAATACAAAATTCCTTCATGTTCTCAATGTGGGTTACAATCCGCTGGAAATTATTGCCCCAATGCGGAACAAAGATGCCTGATTAGAGACTAACAAAATGATGATTTGAGTCTAAAGTAACCTAAGGTTTGATTTCTTCCTTCTCTTCTTTTTCTGTAAGCAGGTTTTTCCTGATTAAAATTGGCACATTGTAGAAAGTCGCAAGTGCGGTTGCATCAGAGGCTCTAAAGTTTCGCAGGACTAGGTCTTTTTTGCCAGTAAAATACAGGTTTGCCCTCAAAATGTTCCCACTTTCATAGATTTTTACCTTGACTAGCAAGAGTTCCATTTCCTCGCAAATTTGCTCGATTAGATTGTAAATGGTAGGAAGTTCATCACGCTTTTGGTCGATGAAATTTGAGATGTGTGTTGCAACCTCACCTGAAAAGGCAGTCATGTGAAATTCCTTTCCATCATTTGCTTGAAAGATTACTGCACCTTGTTGGCCGTACTGATCAATAACTCCAACATTGACTATCCTTACCAATTCATAATCAGGATCCTCGGCTTCATCAATTTTCATATCTTATTTTTAAGATAATTTACTTAAAAAACCATCCCATATTATCAAGGATGATATTTTTTCTTTGTTCATTTGACTATTAGAACTGGAATCTGTGAGCTTAGTAATACTCCATTTGAAACACTACCAAGGAATTTTTCTTTTTGTGAACCTTGTCCTCTTGAACCCATTACTATAAGATCAAATTTGTTATTTTTTGCAAAATCAATTATAGTTCGAACTGTGTCGTTTGAGGTAGTCATCTTAACATTAAACGCAACACCATTTCTTGCTGCACTTGTCTTTGCTTTTTCCATGAATTTAATTGCCTTTTTTGTTAGGTAGTCCCTGTAGGATGTCGACATCCAAACTAGATTCAGGGGAAATATTGGAAGCACTTGGATTCCAGTAAGAGTAGAGCCACATTGTCTGGCAAGGGAGATGGCCTCGTTTAGTCCCCTGATTGAATTCATAGATCCATCCAATGGAACCAGTATTTTCTTAAAGCGGTTTTGCAACATCAAATCTATTTAAGGGTCATATTTTATTAAGCGGTTGTAAAAACTCAGCTCTGATAATCATTCTCAGTTTTGGGACTTTCTCGTACAAATTATGCGTGTTCCTTTAATTGTCGTAATGCAATATTATATCGGGTAAGCGGGAAGATCTAAGCTGAATATCTACCCTGATACCTTTCAGCTCATGTGAACCTGCTTACCTGTTTTATTAATTTGTTCTTTTTATCACATTAAACAGTTTCCATCCTTTTGTTCTTTAGATGGATGCTGGTGCGATTCTAAGATCAAATTCAGGAACAAGGCCCTTTTCTGTTGCAAATCTAAACAGAGTCTTAATGGAGCTCTCACCCAATATCCCCATCTCAATGGTAACGTCGTTTACATACATCCTTACAAATCGCTCAATTAGTGAACGAGGTTGACCCCGCCCATACTGCATTGCATAGTCCAAAGCTTCGTTTACGCGATTCATGCCGTATATGATGGACTCTCGAAAATAATCATCAAATTTTCTTATCATATCGGGTCCCAAGTGGTTGCTTATCACATTGATTCCAAGAGGAACAGGGAGTCCGCCTGTAGAGTCCTGCCACCAAGTACCAACGTCGAGTAGTTTTGTTAGTTTATTCTGATCATATGTGATCTGGGTTTCATGAATTACAAGTCCTGCATCCACATCCCCTCGTTCAACAGCATCTGGAATCTCTGAAAATTTCATTTCAACATAATCAAATTTTCCAAGCATTAGTTCCAACAACAAAAAGGCTGAAGTTAGTTTGCCAGGAACTGCAATCTTTGCTTTTTTTACTTGATCCAAAGTCATCTGTTGTTTTGATATAACGATAGGACCGTATCCCTTGCCAAAGCTTCCACCACTTCTCAAAATGGTATAATCTGGAATGTATGCACATGCATGGACAGAAACTGCAGTGACATCAAGCTCGTGCTTTACTGCTCTTTTGTTTAGTGTCTCAATGTCTTCAACTACATGATTTACTTTGAAATGTGGTGATGTCACCTTTCCTGTAAGCATTCCATAAAACATGAAAGCATCATCAGCGTCAGGAGTGTGACCCAATGTGATTTCCATGATAATGATTTTTAGATCTATTATAAATATCAAGTTATGAAAAATAAATCATGTCAACAATTGCAGCATTTGAAAAAGAAATCAAATTGCAGGTAAGTTTTGTTAAAAGGTTTGTTTCACAAAAACAACTTTCCGTTTCACAGCAAAAACAGGCGATTTTTTGTGGTACAGGGGACTCGTTTGTTTCAGCACTGCTTGCTGAAGTTTTTTCTGATTTTAGAGCACATGCTTTTGATCCCCTTGATTTGATAAAAAACAAGAAACTAGCAAAAGGCAAGAAATTGTATCTGATATCAATTTCTGGCAATACAGTATCAAACATCCAACTTGCCAGGACATCAAAAAACACTACTGCCGTGACTGCCAACCCACAAAGCAGATTGGCCCAGGCTTGTACGAACTCGATTTTCCTTCAATATCCAAATTCTGGAATCTTTACCGCTGGCAGTATTAGTTTTCTTGCAAGCGCGCTAACTTGCATCTCGCTTGTATCAAAAATAAGGATGCAAAATGTTTTCAAGTTATTCAAAAAAGCAGAGACTCAAAGTAGAAAAGTACAACTAGTGGGCAAGGTGTTTTTGCTTGGAAATTTGCATACCTTTCCCGTAGCAATGTTTGGAGTAGCCAAGCTTTACGAAACCACAGGTCTTGATGCACATTATGAGAGAATCGAACAGTTTTCTCACATGGGTTTATTTTCCGCTAAAAGAGAAGATACTGTTATCATTTTTGAAGAAAAAAACAAGTATAATTCCAAGCTCGCTTCCAGTCTTAAAAAATCTGGATTACGTGTGATACAGCTACAACCCAATACTTCAAACATTCAAGAAACAATTTTGTTTTTCATTTTTGTGTCAGAATTCATAGCATTGTATCATGCCAAGAAAAAAAATCAAAAAGATTGTTTTTTTGTTACTGCCAAGAAGCTGCGAAAAGCTAGCTCATCTATGATCTATTGATCAAAGATCGATTTCTTGAGAAGATTTAATACCTGCTCTTGGACGATTTTTTTTATTCATGAAGTACAAGCAGACTGAGCAGATCTTAAAGATCATCGGAAACAAAAAGAACATCCGAAATTTTGGAGTTATTGCTCATGTAGACCATGGAAAGACTACGATGAGCGATAGCCTTTTGGCATCATGTGGTATCATTAGCCCGTCTGTTGCAGGTCAAGCCCTGGCCTTGGACTCTATGAAATTAGAGCAAGACAGACAGATGACAATCGTTCAAGCAAACGTTACGTTGCTTTACGAGGCAAATGGAGAGGAATATGTCATAAACATGATTGATACACCGGGCCACATCGACTTTACAGGACGTGTAACAAGAAGTCTAAGGGCAATCGATGGTGCAGTTGTGGTATCAGACTCTGTAGAAGGAATCATGACTCAAACTGAAACTGTAACAAGACAAGCGCTTGAAGAAAGAGTAAGACCGGTTTTGTATATCAACAAAATTGATCGTCTGATAAAAGAACTCAGACTTCCCCCAGAGAAAATGCAGGAATGGCTTGTAGAAATTATTACTAATTTTAATAGATTAATTGATATCTACGCTGAACCAGAGTACAAAGAAAAATGGAAGGTAAGCATCCAGGATGGAAGCGTTTCCTTTGGTTCAGCAAAAGACAGATGGGGATTCAATGCAGACATTATGAAAAAGAAGGGAATCTCTTTCAAAGACATCTATGCAGCCTATTCAGAAGGTGGCGACATCAAGGCTCTTGCAGAAAAAGCTCCCCTGTATGATGCAGTCCTTGGAATGGTTGTAAAGCATCATCCACCACCAGATGTTGCACAAAGATACAGAATTCCAAAAATTTGGAAGGGCGATTTAGATTCAGATCTTGGTAAAGCACTTTTGAGTTGTGATGACAACGGTCCTGCTGTCATGATGATTGTAAACATGACAGTTGATCCAGCTGCAGGACCTATAGCTATTGGCAGATTATTTTCTGGCAAACTAAAAGATGGTGACAGAATTCACATCATTGATTCTAAAAGAGAGGGAAGGATTCAATCAGTCAACTTTTTCATGGGAAACCAACGTGAAATGGTAGGTGAGCTTGCAGCAGGAAACATTCCAGCACTTTTGGGATTAGAGCATGCAAGAGCTGGACAAACACTATCAAGCGTATCAGGAATTCACACGTTTGAGGGAATTCAATACGTTTCTGAACCAGTCGTGCAAATTGCCGTAGAACCAAAGCATCCAAAAGACTTGCCAAAACTTGTTGAAGCTTTGCGCAGAATCACAATCGAAGATCCAAATCTTGTTGTAAAAATAAACGAGGAAAGCGGTGAAACTGTGATTGCAGGAATGGGTGTTTTACACCTTGAAATTGCAACATCACTCATTGCAGATGCAGGCGTTCAAGTAGTAACATCACAACCTCTTATCAATTATAGAGAGACCATTAGGGCTGCCGCAGGTCCTATCATGGCAAAATCTCCAAACAGACACAACAAGATCTTTATGAAAGTCGAACCTCTTGACGATAAAGTTTCTGAAATGATTAGAAATGGTACACTAAACGAATACAAGGACAAGAAAGAAGTTGCAGAAATTTTGAGAAATGCAGGTTGGGATAGAGATGAAGCAAAACGCATAATGCGTTTTGACCCAAGAGGAAATGTAATGGTAGATGGTACAAAAGGTGTACAGTTTGTTGGAGAATCAACTGATTCCATCCTATCAGGATTTGAAGATACAATGAAAGAAGGTCCTCTGACAAGAGAACAAGTCAGGGGATGCAAGTTTGTCTTCCATCACTTTGTACCACATGAAGATGCAGCTCACAGAGGTTTGTCACAACTTGGTCCTGCATCAAGGCGCGCATGCATGGGTGTAATGCTATTAGCACAACCAGTTCTTTTAGAACCAACCCTTGGTATTGAAGTTAGAGTCCCGCAAGAGATGATTGGAAATGTTGCTGGTGTAATTTCAGGAAAAAGAGGAAAGGTTTTGAATATGGAACAAAAAGGTGTCATTCACATTCTTACTGGAGAAATTCCAGCCTCTGAAACTTTTGATCTCTCCGAAGTAATGCGAGGACAAACAGCTGGAAAGGCAATGTGGAATACTCACTTTAAGGCATGGACCCCAGTTCCAAACTCTGTCTTGCCAACCATCATGGCAGAAATCAGAAAACGAAAAGGTTTGAGTCCAGACCCACCAACAGCTGACGAATTTATAGACAAAGAGTAAAAACAAAATCACTCTTTCCATTCCCAAACAGTTTAACTCATCCTACATTGGGCATTTTGATTTGGATAACGATTATTACTTTGTTCATGGGTGAATTAGATGGCTTTGTCTTCAAACCCTTTCATAAAAATTTTAGTGCCAATAGATGGTTCAAAAAATGCAGACAAGGCGTTGAGTGAGGCTCTTGCAATTTGTGAAAAATTTGGTTCAAAATTAATCTTAATTCATGTGATAAGTGATTTTATTTTGGATTATTCCACTACTGCTGAAGGGTTCCAAATTCCAAATACTACTGTGATAAAAATTAGAAAAGAAACAAGGGAACACGCCCAGAAAATGATGAAGGAGAGATTATTGAAAGCTCAAGAAAAGAAGATCAATTGTAAATCCATTATTATCATAGGGGATAGTGGCTCTGAAATCATCAATTATGCAAAAAACGAAGATGTCAATCTTATAGTGATGGGTGCAAGAGGATTAGGAAAAATTAAACAGCTACTGCTTGGAAGTGTGTCCAATAAAGTCGTGATTGGCTCTCCATGTCCAGTATTAATTGTAAAATGATTTGACTAACAGATAGTTCCAAAAATGGACTCTAGTCATTTTGTAAAGTTACACACGATCTTTTATGTTCTCTTTTGTTGCATTAGTCAAATCATGGCAAGCAAAGAAGTAGTAATGAATCAATTTTGTCCCAGATGCAATACAGAAATGGAAGAATTCAAGACCAACATAGTAATCACCATGGGTATGCTCAGTCATAAGCGAGCCTATGCCAAAGTTTGTGATGTATGTGGCGGGGTTGAATTCCAGATGAAAGTAGATTCTTAACAAAAAATAACAAGGAAAATTCAAAGTCCTTTTGAAAAGAAACCTCTTGTCGTATTTGGTATAACCTAGATTTGATTTGGGGTGAATTAAATTCAAAAACAAGTTACAGTTTATTGGTTACACTAAAACAACAACCTGCGCAAATGTTTAGACAAAATCTGATTGACGGATTCAAGAACAAATGTATCGGATGAGGCTTATAACTAGAGTAAAATCAACCAAATCCGTTGGAATCATCGTCTATTGAAATACGGAGAGCATTTGGTTTTCTTTTCATCTGCGTTTCCATCGCAGTGGTTGCTGGGGCAATTTTAAGTGAAATTGTTTTTCTTACCAAATCTCCGTTCTATTATTACGGGATAGCATGGTTTGGAAGTTTTGGTGCAGTGGTTGGTCTTAACTATAGAAAGTTTACCAAGGTACTGCCTATGATTCGGCATAGAATGAAAAACAGTGTAAAATGGCCACCAAAGATTAGCGCGATAAACGGAATTTGTTGGGCAGTACCCTTCATTGCCATTGGAGCATTTCCTTATCTGTTGCAGTATTTGATATTGCTTGGAATTGGCTTAGGCAATCTTTCGACATATCTTATCATGAAAAAATTTAGCAATCAAGACAATAAAGAACAAATGATTGTTGGATACATTGCATTGGCATCAATTCCTGCAGCTATTGTAATTGACAACACACTGGTGACACTGCAGGACATTGCGGTTTTGCTTTCAAGATTCATGATAGCAATTTCCTATGGTGCTGGGGGATTATATGCACGGAAATAAGATTGGTAGAATTATCTTTTTCTTTTCTCATTTTATGTGTAATTTTTCCCACCATTAGATAATATTTGACCCTTTGATTTGCTGGGAGATTAGATTTACAAGATGCATGGAAATTTATTCTTCCTTGTCAGGAATTAAACATGCATAAAGACAGAGGGGTTTGCAAAGGTGTTTGTAAAGAGTATAAAGTTAGAAAACCAAGAGACGGTACTAGCCGTTATTTATCAGGTCAGGTTCGATGTCAGATTTGCGGAATTTTTATCACAAGGCAAGGATGTCACGATAGAGAAGAAAATCCTGCTACTGATGAGACAGTCGACCTTTACTGCAACTGTTGTAATTGCATGGTAAGATCAAAACCAAGAAACAAACCTGGGATGAAACCAGATAAAAAAACACCCCAAGACGAATATCGAGGTCTACAAAAGAGATTAGAAAAATAATCAGTCATGTTTCTCAAGTAGACCATCACAGGTAGAACTAAAAGTAATGTGGAACAATTGATTGGTGAAAGGAAATGAGTTACTATAGACGAAAAAGGTGCTCTGATTGTAACAGAATTAACTGCGACAAAGGGTGCAATTGCGATTGTCACTATGAACCAAGAGGCTAAAGGGGTTAGAACCATTTAGGGTCTTTTTTCTCAATCAGTCTTGTCTGTTTTTGTAGCAGAGTCTATTTTCCTGTTTAGATCCAGGATTTTGTTTAAAATCTCCTCATGACGTGAATCAATAGCTTCAATCCTGTTTAGGATAACTTCGTTGTTTTCCTCCAATTCTTTTATTCGATTCAAGGCTAGATCCTGGATTTCTGCAGTTTTCTTTTGACGGTTATAAATCCACCAACTTATTATCGCACCTATTACTGCCCCAGCAGCGATTCCCAAGTATGTGCTTGATGCGTTAGTCATATCCTGGCAACCTTCGCTGATTTCAGGGATACAACCCCATGTGAAAAACAAAAAGGGCAACCACATGATTTTATTTTTTATTTGTTTTATAACATGTTTTCGGTTGAACTTGGATAATCTGTGATGAAAAAAAGTTCTTGCTTATATTGCGCATTTTATTATTCAAAGCGTGGCAGAGCTTGATGAATTGACCAAGGCAAAAATAGTTCAGATGATTCTAGACAAAAAAACTGAAACTGCTCTTGAAAAATTAAGTGAGTTTTATCATGTTGAAAGCCCCAAAATAGTAGTTGGAACAATCAAAGGAAAAAGGAGGACGGCGTATGCGGTTTATGTGCCATCTCAAAAAAAGATCTATGCTCTAAACTCTGACATTTTTTACAATCCTTTCATAATCTTGCATGAATATTATCATCACATACGATCAAAACTTGGAGTGCACCGGGGTTCCGAAAAGCATGCAAACTTGTATGCAAAAGATTTTGTGGATTCTTATGTTAGAATAGCTCGTTAACTATTAAAGAGAAAGCAAATAATTTAGCAAAACTATTCAAAGGTCATCACTAAAATGGCGTGTTTGTTTGTCTACTCTATCTTGTGGAGGACGACGTTCATCTTGTTTTGCCACCTTGTGTGATCTTTCTTTCATCTTTTTCTCATGTTCCTCTCTTGCATGGTGAAGGCGATCCTTTTCATGAATGAATTCTTTGCCACAACCTGTACATTTTACTATGGGATGGTGATGGACATGCCTTGCATGATGTATTAATTCATCATAATTGGAAAATTTCTCCTCGCATTGTTCACATTTGTTTTTATTTCTCCTAAAAAAATCCATTCACATTTAATTTTGAATTATCGCTCTTAAGCGTTGTTAATTATGATTCTTCCATAAATTTCGCCAGATAGCGTTGGAATTCGTTTGGTCTCAGACCAAAATACTAAAAACAATCGTTTTAAAAAGGAAGGTTTTACTTTTCCAGCCTATGCTTTTGATTTTTCCAAAACATGCATGCGTTCTATAATCATTTTTCCCAGCTTTTCTGCACCTGCTCCAAAATATTCTCGTAAAACATCTTCAAGTTTGGGATAATCGTTAAGTTGTTGTGGTATCGATGTATGATGTTTTTCAGCGAGTCTGTATTCGATTTTTTCAAGAGCTTTTTTACTCAAGTTTTCCTTTATCACGGCACGGACCGACTCTGCTAAAAGGGTATCTTCTGTTATCATGACACAAACACAAATAATTTTGCCTATAAAGCCCGTCTGCCAGAAATGGAAACACAGATCAGATTCTGTGTGTTCTGATCTATCTATTTTGAGAACAACTAAGATCAATTAGCACAAAACTATCCAAAACTGAGGAAAGAAATTTCTTTAATCTTGGAACAGAGCCATCTATGAACCCTGCGAAGTAGCGATCATGGTATTTCGAAAAAGTTTAGGTCAAGCAAGCAGTTAAGATGGCGTTGACAAATGTAAAGAAGATCGCAATTAGTGCGGCAATTGCTATCGCATTTATAATAATTGCACTGACAGAGGGAAGCTATTTTGCCTTTTTTCCTAATGAAAACGGAATAATTTGCGAGGGAAGTGCCAATTGTTTTACTGGGAAAGTCGTTAAAGTGATAGATGGAGATACAATTGTGATTGATGATTCACAGGTCAGATTGGCTTTGACGTCTACTCCAGAATTGGATGAAACCTACGGTCTTCAAGCAAAAGAATTTACAGAAAGCATCTGTCCTGTGGGTTCAACCGCGCTAGTTGATGAGGATGACGGACAGGCAGGTGGCAGCTATGGTAGAACGATTGCAAAGGTATACTGCGGAAAAACCTTGTTAAATTCTGAACTTTTGGATAAAGGACTTGGGGTAATTGATACCACTTTTTGTGGAGTAAGTGAATTTTCTACCCAAGATTGGGCACAAAAATATGGCTGTCAAGGTTGAAGAGAAAGAAGATTTCTACTAGTTTCTCCATAAATAATTATGAAAGGTATGGATTACAGAAAATTCAGAGAATCAAAAAAAGAATATTTTGTTACAAAGGAGGGCAAGTTTACCAAAAAAGAGGTGATTCAAAAAATGGGACAGTGGCTAAAACAAAATGAAACTGGTGAACCTTGGGACTTTCTTGAGGAATATCAAGTAAAAGAAGCTAAATAAAAAGGGACAATCCAGTCTAATCTGAAATTCCTTGAATGCAAAGAGTCCAAATGAAACAAAAGCTGAGGTAATTATACGCATGTTTCCATCGGATGCAAACCCAGCTGGAAATGTCTTTGGTGGAGAGATCCTAAAACAGATTGATCTTGCAGCAGGTCTTGTGGCACAAAGACATGCCCAGACAAACATTGTTACTGCAAGCATTGACAGAGTCAGCTTTCTCAGACCTGTCTTTGTTGGAAATGCATTGATAGTAAGTGCCAGATTAAATTATGTCAACAAGTCATCGATGGAAATTGAAATCAAAGTGGAAGCAGAAGACATTACAAAAAACATACGCACTCCTACAGGCACTGCTTTTGTTACGGCCGTGGCACTTGACAAGGAAGGTAGACCAACTCCTGTCCCAGAATTAATGCTTGAAACTGATGAAGATAAGAGAAAGTTTGCGGAAGGAAAAGCAAGGATGGAACAAAG
>DATIFN010000014.1:0-6995 GCA_035455245.1 Nitrosopumilaceae archaeon
AATTAAAAAATGAGACTGGTAGACCATTGATTTCTGGAACATTTTATGTGTATGACGATGAAAAACTTGCAAGAGCTCATGTCAAACCAGCAATTTTCAAACGATTAGAAAAGGCAAAAGGCGGAGGAGAAAAAGCTGAAGGCGCAGCAACAGAAGCTACTCCTGCTGAAACAAAGGCAGAACCAGAAAAGAAGGAAGAGAAAAAAGAAGCACCTGTAGAAAAGAAAGAAAAGAAAAAGGAAGATACTAAGTAATGCCAGGAAAGACAAAAAGGTCAGAGAAGAAGGGTTCCAGTCCTAATGTTTACAAGTATTACAAAATTAAAGGTGAAAAATCAGAAAGGACAAGAAAGGAATGTTCCAGATGCGGCAAGGGAGTCTTTATGGCAAATCACAAGGACAGACACACCTGCGGCAAGTGCGGGCTAACAGAATTTAACCAATAATAAAAAAGGAACACAAGTAAATTCACTAAATTTTCCTTAAACTGCAGGCCATTCGTAATTTATACCGACAAAACTAATCGTAAATATCATTTCGCCATACATATGTCATGGACTCGATGCAGACATACATGATTGTCTCAGGTGTGTTCATCGCCTTTGGTGTACTTTTATTCGCCATGCGGGCAAAAAGGCCACATGGTCCGTCAGAGATTAGATCATCACAATAACTGATACACTAGGAGTGACTGCACATCCTTACCTTTGGTAGTCTTTCTCTTAAGACCCCACTAAAACGAAATTATGAAACAAAAATTAAATTACTAAAACCAAGTTTGGTACATTGGTTTAATACAGTATTTTCTTTCTAAGTTTGGATGCTTTTTGTTCTAGATCGTCGAGTTTTGAAGTAAGAATAGAATCAATCTTTGTATTGGCAAGAACATCAGCTGGTATTTTTACAATGTTTGTATCAAGGGTTATGTTTATGGCAGGCAGTTTTTTTTCTATCCAGTTTTTGACAACCTTGTCCTCTAGTTTATAGTCCTTGAAGCCCTCTGGAAATTTCTTTGTTATGTGTAAAAGAAGAGTCTTGTCATTAAAGACTGCCCGTGGATCAAAGAGTCGTTGGGTGTCAGAGTAAATTCCCTCAAAGAGATTGCCAGAGATTTCATCTGAGACTAGGCCCATTTTTGATACCTTTCTGATTAGTTCCAGATAGTGCAAAAATTCATGGGCAAGTATAGCATGAATTGTTCCTTTGAGACCATATGCAACAAGTGGCGCAGTCACCTGGATTACAACCTCAAGGTGGTCAATTGCTATGACAGGTATCGTTCTTGCAAACAAAATTCCATAATCAAACGAACTAGTGTTGGTTATAACAATTGATGGCTCTACATACGCCAATGGAAATTTCATACCTGATGCCTTTTCTATTCTATTAATTCCTGCTAGAACGATAGGAAATCTTTTTTCTATCAAAGAGTGGATCTTGTCAGGCAACAAACCGTTTTTGTGAGCTTCATGAACTTTTTGTAAAGGATTCAATGAGTAAAACTCGAATCAGACTATAAAAAACGTTAGTAAAGGCATATACTGGATTATTTTATCAGCGAAATATCATAAAAATCAAAAACTGTGCACTTGCATGGATTTTCCAGTATGCTGCTCAGGCTTGGGGTCACTTCAGCTCCATCCGCAAATCGTTTTAGGGGAACTCCCCCATCTGCTTTCATAAATAGTGAAAACGAGTTGCTAGATTTTTTCTTGTATTTTATGTCTGAAATGTTTCTTTGATTTTTTTTTCCCGAGTTTTCATATATTGCAATTGGTTGTTTTTCGAGTTTATGCAGCTTTTTTAGATCTAATGATTTGATCTCGTTTTGAGTTTCTACCTCCATTTCAACTTTGGATCTAAACCTGATAACATCAGATGGAATCTTTTCAATTACCTTAATCCCATGAATGATTATTCCATCTAGTGGAATCTTTTTGGCCAGTCCTAATTTTCGCTTGTGAGGATTTACAAGTTTTATAAAAAAAGGCCTTCCCTTGCCAAGTACTAGACTTGTCTCATCTTCGCTTCCAATCCAGGTAATTTTTGCCTGCTGCGCCCCAAATTTTTCATACAAAAACTTAGCAATTTTTCCTTCTACACTGTCAAACTCTGTTATCCCATGAAACTCGCAAACAAAGCATCCTTTTCCCCTGCATCTGTTGCAGGGTTTTTGTTTTTGAGGCATTCCTCTTTTATTTTTGGTGTATCTTCCAGAAAGAAAAAGAGGTTTTGGTTTAATTTCACATTCTTCTTTTTTAAAATCTAATGTAAACAAGAGATCAGGATTTTGGTAATCAACAACAGTTTTTGTCCTTCTGCCAAACCGTTTTCCAATTTCTCTATTGATATCACCCTTTATGCTGTTTATTCCCTGTAGCTTGAATTTAGAACGGATCAGATCATCTCTGTCTAAAATGGATGGCTGCAAAATTGCTCCCACAAGAAATGTTGAAAATTCATAGTCATGTGACATTTCATACATTTTATCAAGTTGTGTGTCAAGTTTTGATATCAGATTTTTACAGATAAAACAACTCTTTGGATTTTTTTTTCTTAAAATAGTTCGGATTTTTTTTCCTAGTTTTTCATGCGAGGATAAGCCAAGCTTTGGTGCAAATAATCTACCAAGGCAGTTGTTGCATAGATTGTGTTCTTTTAAAATTGCTTTAGCCTCCAAAATTATTGGATTAATTTTACTCATGTTGATATGGTCTATCCATCTGGTTTGTTTTAATCCTAATTATTCCAATTAAAAACTTTGGATAACATTAAGCTAGATCTTGTCAATTAACCTGTGTGCATTCAACCAAATTCCCTTCATCAAAAAGAACTTCCCTCCAACAAAGAGACATGAGGAAATCATGGTTTTATTTTTATGAATTTCGGAAAAGGAAAACCTCAATTGTGATTAAAGTTACAAATAACCTAGGACAAGAATTGACCCATAGAGATGATGAAAAAAATAGAAAAGATGAACTCATACAAGACTATGGCGCAGTATTGCGTGAAAGTGCGATTCTAACTACTTTCGCGGTTTTTCTATTTGGATTTTTGTTAAACATTTCAATTAATTCTTCGGCAAGTTACCTTCTTGAGGATAAAATTATACTCTTGATAGCTCTATTTTCGGTTACTGTATCAGCGGTACTTTTCGTAATGCCAGTAATATACCACCATTTAGAATATCCGTATCTTGATTTTAATAAATTCAGAGCAAGAAGCCATCGCTTTACCTTGTTTGGTTTGATTCCAGCAATGATTACACTATTTTTGGGTTTGCAACTTGCAACTAGATCTTTAGTTGGAAATTTCACTATTTCATTTTTGCTTAGCACAATACCATTTGTCCTCATCTATGTATTTTACAGATTTCGAAAATGATTTTGCACGGAACCAAAGGAAACAAGATCCAAAATGGGGGAACTCTGTACCCACTCCGTGCCACAATCTATCAAAGTTATTTGTGATCTTTTCTGCTTTCAATAATGAATGTGTTAAAACTGCAGCACAAATGCCGATGGCTGAAACAAATAATGCAAGTAGAGGATCCATCTAGTCGCTACCCCTTGCAATCATAATTTCAGGATAAATTTCTTTAAACCAATCGAGCTTAATCCTACTTTCTGTAGAGGTTAAAATAAAAAGAAAGGGTTGTGAGATCTAACGGAACGTTTTCTGTTGTAGTTTTTGTAGGGTGGATTCAGCCTTTGTTACTTCTTTGCTTTTAGCTTCACTTGTTGTGTCACTTTGCTTCTTCATCTTTGATACCGCATCAGCTGTTGCTTGTTCTGCTTGGTCTTTTAGCATTTGATCGTATGTTGGATTCCACATTGTTACACCCACACATTCGAATTCAAATTTATCAACATATGGCCATTTTAATTTCCCAATAAAGGTCTCGTCTCTGTCATAGTATACTGTAATGTTGTAGTTTTTCACTATACAGTTATCATACGAAAATACCTTGTATGGTTTGTCGCCATGCGTGAACATTACGTCGACATCAAATATTTTGAAATCATTTTGTGATTTCGCTCCAGTACTGAAAGCCGTGTCGACTGCTTCGTAAAGCAATGGTCTATCATCAGATACTACCCCTTGCAACACAAAGTTAACCACACCTCTATCTTTGTTAAATCCTGTATTTCCAGTATCAAACATTTTGAAGCTGTCAATTGTTTCTTGACCTGCTGAGAAATCGAACACAGCACGAACTGTCACATCGTTTATTCCTGCATTTGAGATCTTTTCTGGAACATCAAACACCTTGAATTTTGGATTTATGTTCGCTGGCTCATCAGCAAAGACTTTGGCGTGTATTGCTGGCACTAGAAGAATCGATGCCATAATAGCTATTACAGCAATTCTTTTTGTCTTCATGTTGGTAGATAAATTTCAAAAATACTTATCTTGATTCCATATTGATCACGTGATCATCATGTACACTATGAAACTATATAGTTGAACAAAAAATAATTTGAAATCAAAAGATGAAAATAAAAAATTAGAAGAGTGGATTTATTGTACGCTATTTTCTACCATATATCGGACAAGATTTTGGTATTCTTGAGGAGTGATTTCTCCTGTCTCTACCCATTTGGAGGTTTGTTTAACCCATGATGGTAATGATTCAGTTATTTCTGTTGGAAAATACTGTTGCAACTTTCCTTGTATGGTATATTTTGCAGTGGTTGCTTCAAGCTGTTTCTTTGTTTCTTTATCCTTGTTTATGTTTTTCATGGCTTCTTCAGTAGCAGCCGTTTCCTGGGCCTTTATCATTCTTTCATATGCTGGATTTAGTGGTTCAAAGCCTCTACAGTCAAAAGTGACTTTATCTACAAACGCAAATCTGTTTGATGCTGTATTTCCTGTGAATGCCTTTTCTGGCTTTGCTTCAGTAAACACATCATAGGATTTTATTCTACAATCACTATATTGTATTTCTCTAAGAGGTTCATTTGCTCGCTGAAATACGACATCAACATCGAATTCGGCATTTTGGTACTGTGTGTTATAACCGTATTGGTAATAATCCCCAATTGCATTATAAAGCAATGGCCTGTCCCATCCTATTACGCCTTCCAGGTAGAAACTTAGTGCCTTTTTACGATCAAATCCACTTCCGAGCGTATCAAAGATTTTGAACGTGTTTATGGTTTCTACCCCATCTCTGAAATGAAAAACAGTTTTTAGGTTTACTGCCTCTGCACCATCAGTATCCAATGTTGGTCCGTCAGCAAAGACTTTGGCGTGTATTGCTGGTACTAGAAGAATCGATGCCATAATAGCTATTACAGCAATTCTTTTTGTCTTCATGTTGTTAGATAAATTTCAAAAATACTTATCTTGATTCCATATTGATTATGTGATCATCATGTACACTATGAAACTATATAGTTGATTACAGATTTTGATTTTGAAATTAAATGAAAATAAATGATTGAAAAATTCTAGATGGTTATGATTCCTTGTGTTATTAGATACTGAATTCCTCGCACAAAGTCACTATCTGAGATCGTTCCATCCGCCCACCAGCCAGCATTATTTTTTACCCATGAAGGTATCTGTTGCGATGAACTGGCTCCTTTTTTGGTTTCAGGTATCTTCATTATTTTTTCTTTGATCAGATATTGTATGCCCTGTACAAAGTCAGGATCACCAATTTGATCTATGGACCACCATTTTGCATTATTTTTTATCCAAGCTGGAATACTGTAGGTTCCCTCTGAGGCAGAATCAGTTGATATAATTCCAGGTCCCCCATATGCAAAAAGTTGTTCTCCTTTAAATTTAATCTGTGACAAACCAACTTTCCCAATTTCCCTGACCGAATCTGGAAGCGGAACATAATTTAGAGCAGTTGCATGTTCCTGTCCATCAGTAATCATCCAATAAATTAGATGGACTAGAGCCTTGGCTTTGTCTTGTTCCATTCCTGAAATTTGGTCCAAGTTTTTGTATACTAGAAGGTAGCTAAAACTAGAGATAGGATAAGAATTCTCACCTGGTTGATTTACAATTGATACCTTGCTCCAATCACCATCAGAATTTGGTAATGTTTTTGTGGATTCAGCTGCTGCAGATTTTATAGATTCTATTGAAGGCTCTACAAATGCGGTTCCATCTCCATTTTGAACAAATGCGTAGGACATTGAATTTTGAATCGCATATGCCAATTCAACATAGCCAATAGAGTACGGGGTTTGTCGTATTACTCCTGCAACTCCTTCATTTCCAGGAGAACCTACGCCAACTGGCCAGGGGACACTCTTTCCTTTTCCTATATTATCTTTCCAAGTTTTACTAACTGTTGACAAGTAATCAGTGAAACCATAGGTTGTACCAGAACCATCAGAGCGTCTTACTACAAGAATATCTTTGTCTGGTAGGTTGATGTCCTTGTTTATCTCCTGGATCTTTTTGTCATTCCACTTTGTTATTTTACCCATGTAAATGTCTGCGATTATTGGACCTGTAAGTTTTAGTCCTTTTTGAGGTACCTCTTTGAGGTTATAAGAAATTGTGATCGCACCTATTGTTTCAGGAATATGTAAAGTTCCAGATGCAAGGGTAGATTCTGCTTGTGATAAAGGTGCATCTGATGCACCAAAATCTACAGTTTTTTCAGTGTGTGCTTTTACGCCACCACCGCTGCCAATTGACTGATAGTTGATTGTAACTCCAGGATACAACGCATTGTATTCTACTCTCCACTTGTCAATTAAAGGAAATGGAAAGGTAGCACCTGCTCCTGTAATCTGAAATTTACCAGTAGGGGCAGGGGGAGTAATTGCTGCATATACTGCAGAGCTTGTTGTTGGTAGAACCAATATTACCATCAAAAATAATCCTAAGGTTTGTGTTGTCTTCATCAGTTGTATCGTATTTTATTTTCTATTTACAAATACCGCGCATAGATCATATATCTAGCTGTAAACTACTTTAACTATATAGTAATACATAATGGAGGGTTAAAAGTTCCTTGAGAAAAAT
>DATIFN010000015.1:0-3355 GCA_035455245.1 Nitrosopumilaceae archaeon
TAATTCCCTACATCTATCCTAACATATTGACCAAAAAATACATATTAATTTTTTTGAGCATGTTTGTTTTAGCTAGCTCACAGTTGGCTAGCGTAGGAGCTGAAGGTGAATTCAGTCTTACAAGTAAAGGAAAAATTTCACCAACCAGTCACTTTCCAGGCCTAGTTGTTTGGAATGTCATAAAAAATGGCCATATGCAATCCATCGTACAAACAGAAGATGGACCCCTTAAAGTGGAAGCAACTCTCAAATCATCTGACAAATGCGAACAGGAGAATCTTTCAGTATGCTTTGAAGGGGAAATAACCAACGTATACAGAACTAATGCATTTTCTCAAGGAGACACCTATCTTCTTGGAATTGATCTTGTAAACAAGAAAATGTACATATCATTTACCTCGGGGTTTTTTGAAAATGTTGATATTTCGATGAACTTACAAAAGATTGTAATATCATAAATAAATCTGCAAAACAATCAGAAAAACAAGGATATTTTCTATCCTATTTTTCCCCTGAGCTTTATTTCCTCAGTGGTTTCAGAAGGGGTGGAGGAATCAATGTATCTAATCTCATACCAGTCCCCAATGTTGACTGTTATTCCATTTATTGTTCTAGGGATCTTGATTACTACCTCAAATATTCCCGAATTCTCCCCAGTTTCCAAAAGATATGATCCGTTTGCATCAAAAACTGGGTTTGAAAGAGTTGTCCTGATACCACCTTCTCCTCTATACACTATACTACTCAGAGGAATAGTGTCGACTTCTCTTGAATCCAGATTCATGTCTTCTTCATAAATTCTTACAACAAATTCATGGCCAATCCTTGTTTGACCTGAACCAGAGGTTTCAAGTTGAGCAAAGGTTTGCGTCAAAGGAACAGATGCAACACTGGTTCTTTTTGCTCCAGCTTCGTCTGCTTGATCCAAATATTTTATTTCCACAACGTCGTCTTGTGTAAGAGCAATTCCGTTTACGGAATCAGGAAGCTCAAGCCTTACAAAGAATTTACCTGTGCTTTTGCCAGTTTCTATCATTGCAGTTGGCCCTTTAATTGGAATACCGTTTACGGTAAATATCAATAATCCTTTAGTCTGAATTACATCTACTCCATCAGGACTGGTGTTTAGATCATTATCGTTGATATAAAAATTCACTATACCCCCCCTAGAAGAAGTAACAGATTCAAACGGTGTTTGTGGTTTCCCTGTGTGTCCTTGGATTGTAGCCCCCGTCTTATTTTTACTAGTAAATTCAGGGATAGTATCAATGTGATTTTCTTGTTGAACTTGTCCTCTAATCAGTGGAACTCCTCTTTGTTCAAGCTTTGATACGGTTGATGGTTTTAGGCACATAGGAGCATCAGTAAAAATAACCAGCACAAGTCCTGGCTTGCAGATAATGTCTTCTGGCGCAACACCTTTTTCTAGTTGAATCCGCGGAGGATCAACCGTTTTTGCAAAGACGATATTCACCGACCCAAAACCAAGAAGAGCTGAAATCATTATTAATGTAAATATTGAAAGAGTCATTTTTTCCATGACCAGATTTGCCTTGCCAATAATAAAATACTATTGATGGACCAGGCAATTAATTCAGCAAAGAATGAGGTTCTTTACTCAATATAGCGTTGCTCGAAGTATTTTAAAGATATTCGGATTTGAAGCTAAATGCAATGTACGTCACCTGTGAAAATAGAATTGTGGGGATTAGATTCAGCGACTTGTAGCCCCAAAAACCAACAATTACTATTTTCAGGTGATTCTACAAACTTGAATAAAACAGCATTGCTAGACAGGTGATTTCCAAATTTGGAAGACCAGTCATAAATAGAAAATCACCGTATAATGTCTGTGTACGAATCAAGAATAAACCTTGGTCGCGGAATAACAAATAACCAGTCTTTGTTTCTTGCCGTAGCAGCCAAAGCGAGTTATTTTTTGGAAGCAATCCAAGAATTTGGAATCGAGGAAGAAGACTTGAGACGAATAAATCCGACATATGAAGATCTTCTTGCTATTCATTCAGAGCTAATGACTTTTGGGTTTAGCACGAAATACATTAACATGCAAACAATCACCCATTCACCTTAATTATACCACATAGGCTTGAGTTTGGTTTCCTTTCCACGAATTAGAAGGTCGATTTAAAGTCAATTTTGTTTTAAATTATTCTAGAGAGACAAAACATTATCTTTGTGGTCTTGTTAGATCACGGAATTACATCCCATGAATCAATGCCTTCGCATCTCATCCACTCGCTGGCTTCTATCAAGGCCACAAAGCGTTTTTTGTCACGCAGTCTTGTTGGATTTTTTGATACGGTGTAAATTACTACTTGCAATTATTTATTATGATCTTCCCATTTTTGGCACATCTTTTATTTAGCAGGAACATAATGCCTCGATAGATTTTAAAAAATCTTCTCACCCCATCAAGTGACTGTCATCTTTTCAATTAAATGAGATTAAATCAGAAATCATACAATTGGAAAAAAGATTAGGCGTTGATTTTTATTTTTTTGGCTCAAGTGGATTTTGAATCTCGATTTTTGAGGTAACATTTTTTACTTCTGATACCACTTCCTCAGCTTTTGAAACAACATCCTTTCCTTCTACCTTCGAGGCTACTTCTTTTGCGGTATCAATTGATGAATCTACACTAGGTTTTGCAAGTTCGTCAATATTTGTATAGACAATGATTCCCGCTACTGCAGCTACAGCAATAATTATGCCTGCAAGGGTTCCTTTTTTGCTCATTTTGATTAGTAGCATCAACCTGTAAATAAATTTGGCTACTCTTAGATCTTTTTTAATTTTATTTTCAGTAAAAATAATACAAATGATTGAAAATGAAATTTTTCATTTTAGCTAAAAAATGTACTTAACTTGGGGAACAAAGTTATGCAATATATTATAACCACAGTACTAAATGACTCACAGAGATGAAGTTAGTAATGTTGACGGAAAGAAAAATTATGTTGCTTACTCTAGTAGCAGCAGGTACAACTGTTATAGCTGGAATATTACACCTAACAATGGTCCCACGTTCCATTTCACGTAATCCAGGTGAAGGAATACTTTTTCTTGTAGGTGGCATATTACAAGTCTTCTGGGCGGTTCCAGTGATAAAACGATGGGGGCGTGTATGGCAGATAATTGGAATCATAGGAACTACAGTCTTTGTAATTCTCTGGGTCTCAGATAGACTACACCTGATTCCTGAGACAAACATACAGGGAGGAAGGCCGTCAGGAGATTTTCCAAGGGGCAACTTGACAGGAGCAAATATCCCACGAGGCAACCCATCAGGGGGCATTGGAATTGGATTGGGAGGAAGTGCACTTCCAATTGAGAT
>DATIFN010000016.1:0-172376 GCA_035455245.1 Nitrosopumilaceae archaeon
CACATTCATAGCTTTTCCTTGTTGCCTGGCTACGAGATAGACGAAACTTTCTTGCTACAAAGTTACCCATTATTTCCTGTACGGTTTGAACCTGCATCGGGAGGTTCTGCCTGTCGGGGTTACTTAAGGACTGGGATATTACCATGGTATAGTTAAACTTCGATAGTTATTTAATACGAAAATACAGCGTGAAATCAAGTCCCACGCTAGCTCAGCCTGGTAGAGCTTCCGGCTGTAGTGGTTGGCTCTTGGCTAACTGATGTCAGCCTATCAGGCTTACAGAAACCGGGTTGTCGCAGGTTCAAGTCCTGCGCGTGGGACCATATCATAAAATTCATAATAAAGGTAGTACCAAAGTTGGAAATACCTAAAATAATTTAGAAAAAATTTTAAATTAAAAATCCTATTTATTTTTAATATTGTCTAGTATCTCCTTCTAAGAGACCTGCTCCGCCATGGAGTCTATCGATGTGTTTGGAGAGTGCAGTCTTGTCATCAAATGGAGATTCACAATATGGGCAAACAGCCTTTGCATTGCTCAAGTCCTTTACATATTTTACTGCATTTGGATTAATAATACACATTGGTGCTCCTTCGGTAAGTGATTCTACTGTTGACATGGATGTACTTTGGATTTTTTCATAGATGTTTGCACGTCTTAAAATTCCCAATATTGAAGAACCCGAACTTACAATTATCTGCTTTATACCAAACTTGTCCATGTAGTCTAATGCGTCCTGCAGAGTTGCTTGTGGAGGGAGGCTGTAAACCGGACTTGACATTATTTCCCGCAGCTTTACCTTGTTTAGTGACAGGTTCTTTGCAGATACCTTAAACAAAATGTCGGATTTACTCACTATCCCTATTGCCTCTCCCTGGTGGGATATCAGGACAACTTTGGCATCTTTTTCTTGCATTTTATTTACTGCATCAAGAACATTCTTGTCGCCTTCCATTATGACTGCGTTTGTATCCATGATTTTATCGATAGGGGTGGCCAAAAGGGCACCCACGTTAGAAGCAGAAGAAATTATTTTACTCACGTAAATTAATTGAGAATCTTTTATTTAAATTTTCGATGACATAGAATGTAAAAATTGAAGCATCTCATTACAATTTACGGATTTATGACAGCACGACCTATTATTTTTCCTTGCTTTAAATCTCCTAGTGCTGTATTTACATCACCAAGAGAATATCTTTTTGATATTATCGGATTTATCACCCCTTTTTTTGCAAGCTCAACTAGTTCTACAAGACTGGAATAGTTTCCAGTATATGCTCCTTGGATCGTTATAGCTTTTAGCGGAATTGTTGGAAGAACCAACTCTGCAGAGCCACCAAACAATCCAACAAGAACAAGGTTTCCCCTTTTTCGCAATAGTGCAAGACCCATTTTTACTGTTGGCGGCGCATTTACAAAATCAATTACACACTCCGCTCCTTTGTTATTACAGATGGAAATTATTTTTTGTGCTGCTTCGGGATCTTTTGTGTTTACAGTGTGATCTGCGCCAAATTTTTTTGCTGCTTCAAGTTTGTTATCATCCAAGTCTGCACAAATTATGATAGATTTGGTAATTGCTTTTGCAATTTGGATACCCATCAGTCCCAATCCCCCAGCACCTATGATTACAAGGAATTGTCCAGCCTGAACATTGGCTTTTTTTACCGCACTAAAGGCTGTTAGTCCAGAACATGCAAGGGATGCAGCACCTTCAAGATCGATCCCTGAAATTTTTATCAAGTATTTGAAATGGGGTATCAATACGTACTCTGCATATCCACCGTTTTGAAAAACACCTAGTGAACGCGGTGCATCACAAAGGTTTTCATTTTCTGCCACACATGCAGGACAGACACCGCATCCAATCCAAGGGTATACTAAAACCTCGTCTCCAATTTTGAAATTTTTAACAGAGTTTCCAACCTGTGTGATAGTTCCTACCACCTCATGACCTGGAGTTACCGGAAACTTGACACCACGGTCTGTTGCCTTCATAAAAGAGCCAGAGCCTGTATCATATCCCCCATCCCAGAGGTGCAAGTCGCTATGACACACACCCACAGCCTTTACCTTTACGGTTACTTGAAATTCATCGGGTTTTGGAATTTCTAATTCTTTTAGCTGTAATGGTTCTTTTGGGGCAATAATCTGTGCTGCTCTCATGGCAGTATTGTTTTTTGTTTAACAATATAAGAGTTTGATTATCACGCACAGTAAAGGGATTTTTTAAACTTCTCCATGTCAATTTGATACTTGCATCGCTGGCAGTATAGCCAGCTGCATGGTTTTAAGACCTTCCATGCAGCTTCATATCTGTCATAACATAGACTTTCACTTTTACAGTTTGGACATTCTATATGTATTTCAATCATGAAATACATTTAGACTTTTTCAGATATAAGCTTCAAGTAGGAATGATAAATCATTCATTGTTGACTTGGTCCGGGAAAAAAATAGAGCGGTGAGATATTATAAACATAAAATTATTTCATACCAGTGAGTCAGGAAAATCCCAATGCTGGCATTTCGCAGCCGCCAATCAACGTACTTTTCAATCCAGTCGATGTCTCAAAAAAAGATGTCTGGACAATTGATATCATCCAAATTTTGGAACTGTTGATAAAAATCCTAAATCAGACAGGAAAAAAAGATCTTCGTGTTGCAGGGATCGCAGCTCTTTCCTCTGCAATGATTCATAGAATGAAGGTTGAAAGTATATTTGCACTACAAAGGGCAGCGATGGAAAAAAAACCGCTCAAGCAAAGATTGGATATAGATGTAGAAACCATAGACATGCCATACAGGCATGAGGCTACATATCCTGTTACACTTGACGAGCTTCTCAGTGTACTAGAGAATCTTATTGGAACTATTGCAAATCCACGTTCTAGTAGGCGACAGATGCAGTTTGAACCAGTTGAGATTCCCGACTTTGATGATTATTTTATTGGTCTTGAAAAAATCATTGGACAATATGAGGAATTGGTTGTAAACAAGATTAGTACGACAGGTTCTGGCTCGTTTAGGATGATAGTTTCAGAACTTGAAACAATTGATATTGTAAGGTGCTTTTTTGCCATTCTTTTCCTTGCAAGAGATGAAAAAGTGGAGCTTGAACAGCTTGAAAACGACATTACCATATCCTTGGTAAAAGAGAAGTTTACAACATGATCAACTACCGATAAAGCATTCTTTTAAGTACGTTTTGACATAAATTTTTGTAAATGGGCAAGATAGAAGGTGACGATGAGGCAGGTGCAAGGCTTGAGGCTGCCCTTTATTCCGCGGGAAGGCCACTTACTATGGAGGAGCTAATACGGGCATCCGGGACAGAATCACGAAGCAAGACAATGGCTTTAATGGCAAATTTGATCAAAAGGACAAAGTCTGCATTTAAGGCAATTGAGGTTTCAAGTCTCCCTGACGGATCATATGTTTTCCAGTTAAAGCCAGAATACAATGCCGTCATTAGAAAATATGCCTCAAAACCACTTTTGCCAAATGCCACATTAAAGACATTATCATACATTGCTTACATGGAACCAATTTCTTCAAAACAACTAGTCGAGATAAGAGGTTCTGGTGTATACATACATCTTAGACATCTGTACCAACTTGGTTATGTCGAGTACCAAAATGTTGGTAGGATGAAAATATACACCACCAGTGAAAAATTCCAAAAGTATTTTGGAGTCCAAGGTGGCAAGGATGCGCTAAAACAAAAGCTCTTCTCCAAGGTACGAAGTGTGCCGCAAATTGTACAGACCATTTCCGAACAACCAACCAGTCCATCGGCATAGAAAAATTCCAGAAAAATCTTCACCATACAACAATTATTCTAACACAAACTGATCATAGTATAAATTAGAGTCACTTGATGGACAAGATATGAAAAAGTGTGTCGAGAACCTTGCAACAAGTAAGATCACTGGTGGGAAAAGATATCCACTAAGAACAAGAAGAAAATATGAAATCGACAGGTATCCCGTAGAAACTATATCAGGTCAACAAGAATCAATTACACGAAAGGTCCGCGGAAAAAATACAAAAACTTCGTTGAAGACAGCAGATTTTGTAAACCTTTCAGTTCCAGGACAAAAAGTAAAGAAGACAAAAATTTTAAAAGTTTTGAAAAATCCGTCAAACAATGATTACGAAAGACGCGGCGTAATTTCAAAGGGAGCAATACTTGAAACACAAGATGGTCAATGCAGAGTAGTGTCAAGACCTGGACAAACCGGCATTGTAAATGCAATTTTAATAAAGTGATACCATGAAAGATTACGAACATGTCGTAATCTGGCTTGATTATTTTAACAAGACACTTCCAAAAAAAATGGGGAGGAGAGTTTCAAAAGAAAAAAGTGTTTTTGATCCTTCACTAAAAGAATTGTCTGAAGCTGCAACTGCAGCAGGTTTTATTCCAAAGGAAGAAAATGACAAAGTAAGATTTCCAAGACGACCATTTGTTAGGTCAGGGTATATTATTTTACCAAAAGCAATGTCAAAATCCAAACTAATAGCAAAGATTTCAGATAAATTGGTTTCAAAAAGGGCAAAACAGTCAAAGTAAAACGCTCTTCTAGCTACAGCTAAAGTAATTTTGACAGAACTCTATTGATAAGGGTGTTTAGTTTGAGAAAATAATTGCAGGGGGTCGGCGAAGTTTTGCATTTGGCCAGTAGTGGCAGGGTCATCATTAGATTGACTACAACTGTACGTGATGGCCAACTATTAGTTGATGAAGCTGGTAGAAAAATTGCAAAGGTTACAGAAATGATAGGTCCTGTGGATGCACCATATGCGTCTGCAACTCCGCTTACTAATAATATCCAAAAATATATCGGAAAAAAAATTTTCATGGAAAAAGAATCCCCTGCAGTAAGACCAAAACGATTCAAAGGAAGAAAAAGATGAACACAATAGAATACCAAACACAATGTCCAGAATGTCAGTCTACATTAATTGATGACATTCATAATGGAGAAAAAATTTGTTCTGGCTGCGGTTTGGTTGCAATGGAACAAATGTCCGACTCTGGTCCAGAATCCCGATCTACAAATCCTGAAGAAAGGATGAAATCGGCTAGAGCCACTGGACAGACAACTTATTCCCAGCACGATTTGGGGATTAGAACTGAAATCGCATTGGGCACAAAGGACTTTAGTGGAAAATCGATAAACGTTGAAGTAGCAAATCAGATGTACAATCTGCGCAAGTGGCAGACTAGAATTAGAGTAGCCTCCCCAAGAGAGAGACGATTGGCTAACATCCTACAAAAAATAGGAGAGACTTGCCAAGTGCTGTCACTGTCAAAAAATGTGCTGGAATCTGCATCTATGATCTACAGAAACTTTGAGGGTCAGTTTGATGCAAAGGGAAAATCTGTAACTTGCATGTCTGCAGCTACCATTTACATGGCCTGCAAACAATGTGATGTCGTAAGATCACTAGAGGAGATCTGTGCTGCAACTGGAAGTCCAAAGGAGATTGATATGAATGTGAAATTGACAGCAAAATATTACAGAATGATTGTGATGGAGCTTGGAAACACCACTGCACATGTAGTCACTTTAGACAAGTACATCTCAAAGATTGCAAATCTTGCAAAAATTGAGGTGCGTGTTGAGAGACTTGCTGCCGAAATAGCGCAAAAAACGCAAGATCACAGCCTCGCAGACGGCAAGGCTCCAAACGGACTGGCTGCTGCATATCTATACATCGCTTCAATTCTGCTTGGGCAGAGCATGTTGCAAAGAGACGTTTCCAGCATAGCAGGAATCACCGAAGTCACTATTCGAAATAGATGCAAAGAAATCCTTACTGCCTACAAGATGCGTGTTACATTGCGACCTTCGTTAGTTAGAAACTAACCCTTCTCTTCTTTTTGTTTTTTTAGATTTTGATTTCTAGAATTTGAATTTCATTGGTGAAGTGAAAATAAGAAACAAAATGATTAATTGATTAAAAAAATTCTAAAAAATGAAAATATCCTGCCAAACAATTTGAACCAATTTTAACATACAACATTACATTTAAGACAAAAATTTATGATCGCAAAATGCGATCTGTTTGTATTACAATAATACTTACTATATATTAAAAGGTAATTCCCAGATGTGGAACGTAGCTATAAAAATGAAAACTTATTTTTCCAAAAGTAGGAAAGATACGGAATTGTTTTATATGATAAAAATTTTGTGAGCCTAATGACAACAAAAATTATTCTCTCTCTTGCAGTAGCAATGTTTGCTATTACAGGAATGATGGGATTTGGCAATCAGGCATTTGCAGGAAACGGCGCCGGTGGTGTCGGTTCTGGTGGATACCAGCTGAATCTTGTCGGAATGAATTCGGACGACAAGTTGACAAACGATGAAAAAAACAGTGGTCATAGGATCTTTGTCCCACTAGATGGAACAACAAGAATCCTGTTATCACAAGGTGATTTCAAAGTTTTAGACTCTGATGGAACTGATGGAGTAGCAAAATTCCAACTTCCAGATCCAGGTGACTGCAACGATGTTGATTTCAACAACTGCACCCTAGATTACAGTGTATACATGAGAGTCCTTGGAAAACCAAGTGATTCTTCATATGCAATTGTAACCTGTGCAACTGAAAACGGAGTAGACCTCAACGGCGATGGAGTAATTGATGAGGTATGTTCGGTAGAATCAGTATCTCTTCCTAGCTCAAACGGTGCTGGAAAGAATGCAAAATTCACCAACGTCTCAAAAGAACTCCTGACTGTATGCATTGACACCAATCTAACCACAGATAGCGACGGCAATGGCATCACCACTGACGATTGCAATCTAAGAGCAGAGCTATTCGATGATCAATTCATCAATTATCTCTGGGAAGTTGATGCAAACGGCCACAGATTGGCACAACTCAGATTCATATCAAATCCACTGACGTAAATAAAACGTCCCACTCTTTCTTTTTTTAACAAAATTAAAATAACTTGAAATTAATGACATCACAAGTGAAATTATTACTTATCTGCGTATTGTTGTTGGTTCTTCCTGTTGTCAGTATTTCTTTTGCACAAGAAGCAGAATACAAAGGAATCCCAAAAAAATTATTGGGCGTAGGATCTGAATTTGATGAGAATAAAAATGGTTTTGATATTGATTATATCCTCGAAGGAGAACTTCGAAACACCGTGAAGATCGATCCTTCGTCAAAGTCCATCACGTTTGAATATGATTCAAAAGGGATCAACGAAGATGTGTTGATAATATTTCTTCCACGTGGTCTTATTGATACTCCAACTGGGGTATACGTTGACGATGTACAGGAAACAGAGGCAATTAGAAACACACAGGGAAATTTAACTAGACTTATTATTCCAGTATATGAAGAAAGCAAGGAAATTAAAATTGTGGGAACAAATGTTATTCCTGAATTTAGCAACATAGTTATACCAGTATTAATTTTAACTACAATTTTTGCGCTATTCCTAGGAAAATCAAAATTATTTAGTAATATTCGTGATTTAAGACCTTAAAATGAAAGTAAGTGAAATTCACAAAGTATGATTTTTAAATTCTAGTTTTAGTTCCAGGTTTTTTCAAACCCACAGAAAACACTGGGAATAGTGGTAATTGTACCTAAAGACCAATTAGATCAAGCTAATTTTTCGTTCACTTATATACAGAATTCAGACTTTACACAATAATGGCAATTCTAGAAATCAAAGATTTGCATGTAACAAGAGATGGAAAAGAAATTCTAAAGGGAATCAACCTAAAGACAGGTCCTGGTGAGATTCATGCAATCATGGGACCAAACGGTTCTGGAAAAAGCACGTTAGCTTATACTCTATTAGCACATCCAAAGTATATCGTCACAAAGGGGGACATTTTACTTGATGGCCAAAGTATTCTATCTTTAACAGCAGATGAAAGGGCAAAGAAAGGACTCTTTTTGGCATTCCAGTATCCAACCGAGGTTTCAGGTGTAGGGTATTCACACTTTTTAAGAACTGCTTACAACGCACTATCCAAGTCTTTAGGATCAGAAAAACGTGAAGTCTTTCTTACTGTAAGAGAATTTCAAAATTATCTGAAAAAAAATCTTGATGCCGTAGGACTAAAGCATGACTTTTTATCAAGATATCTAAATGAAGGATTTTCTGGTGGAGAAAAAAAGAGATCCGAGGTTTTACAAATGGCAGTATTGCAGCCTGTCATTTCTATTCTAGATGAACCAGATTCTGGGTTGGACATTGATGCAGTGCAAGCTGTTGCCAAGGCAATCAGTCTAACTGCAAGACCAGATGCTACAATAATTGTAATTACTCATTATGCAAGGATTTTGAAATTTCTGTCAAAACTTGATTTTGTCCATGTTTTAGCAGATGGAAAAATGATAAAGGAAGGACCTAAAGAGCTTGCAGATGAGCTTGAGCAAAAAGGATACGGCTGGCTTGGGATACAGGAAGTTCCCCAGTCGTAATTTTAAATAAAGCTCAAAAGAGACAATGAAACATGTCTGAGGAAAACCGTCAATTTTTCAATTTCTCGTTTTTCAAAGTAGATCCAAAGTGGAGGTGGATGGCTGATCTCGCAAAAGAAGAATCAGCAAAAGAAGTTGAAAATATACTGACTCACTCTGGGATAAGATTTCGGTCATATTCAACACTAGGATTAAGAGATGACGCAGAGTTTTTGCTCTGGTTTGCCTCCGAGAACCTAGAGCAGATTCAAGACGTCATCTCAAGAATCTATCTTACTGTCTTTGGAAAATACATTTTTCCAACTCATGTTTATCTTTCCAATACTAGACCCTCATTGTATGCAAAAAGTTCCAGTCTACATGGCTGGCTTGCAGGTGAGGAACAAAAAAAATATGCCATTGTCTATCCTTTCATAAAAACTAGAGAGTGGTACCTTTTGCCTCTACCAAAAAGAAAGGAGATGATGGATGAACACATCAAGGCAGGACAAAAATATCCTGAGGTTATTTTAAACACGACATATTCATTTGGAATTCATGACCAGGACTTCATGTTGGCTTTTGAAACAGACCGTCTTGACAAGTTCCAAGATTTGATAATGGATCTAAGAGAGACCCGAGTCAGTGCCTTCATCAAAGTAGACACGCCCATGATTGTTGGGATAAAAAAAGACATTGTTTCTCTGATAAAGAGTCTTGGATGATGAAGGCACTAAAAGAGTGGGCAACTGTTGTAAGGGCACTAGAAAATGGAAACCAAACAGTATTGCTAAGAAAAGGTGGGATTTTAGAAACAGATTCTGGGTTTAAGGTAGAATCAAAAAAATTTTTCTTGTTTCCAACTTATGAGCACCAACAGGCTGACTCGCTAAAATCGCAATTTTATGGATATCTGGCTGACGTTAGAGAAAATCAACCAAAGGCAGGAGTCAATCGAATAACATCTTATGCAGAAGTCATTACGGAAGCAGACGTTTCAGATATGAAAAAAATTGAAGAGCTGTCACCATTTCATATCTGGAGTGATTATTATATTCAAGAAAGAATGAAGTGGTTGCCAGAAAAACCCATGAAGGCAATTTTTCTCAGAGTTTACAAAATAAAAGACTCTGAAATTCCCGTTTTATCTGAATATCAAGGTTGCAAATCTTGGATAGACATAAATGTAAATTTGGAGGCTGGACAATCGGTTTTGAGCGACAAGGAAATTGCAGAAAAGCTTGAAGAGTTCAGGAGTATAGTAAATTGAAATACAAGACACTTGGAAAAAGTGGAATAAAGGTTTCTGAGATAGGATTTGGAGCATGGACTATTGCTCTTGATTGGTGGGGCAAAAAAATTGATGATGATGAGGCAAAACGCATGCTAAAAAAGGCATATGATGTTGGAATTAACTTTTTTGAGACAGGCGACATGTATGGCAAAGGCAAAAGTGAAAAACTCATTGGTGAGGCCTTTAAGGGAATGCGCGATGACATTATCATTTCAACAAAATATGGATATGACTTTGAAGGTGCGGCGCAAATAGGACATGCTGAGCTTCCCCAAAAGTTTGATCCTGCATTTACAGAACATGCACTAGAAAAAAGTTTAGAACGATTACAAACTGATCATATTGATGTCTATGGATTGCACAATCCAAAGATGCATCACATAAAAGATGATACAATTTTTCAAACACTAGATAAAAAAATTGCAGATGGAAAAATAAGAACATATCAAATAGCATTAGGTCCCGCAATAGGTTGGATAAAAGAAGGACTGGAATCTATGAATAAGAGAAATGTTAGCGCAGTACAAACAGTCTATAACATTTTAGAACAAACACCTGGAAATGAACTAATTGAAAACGCCGAGAAAAAAAATGTAGGAATATTGGCACGGGTTCCCGATGCTTCCGGCATTCTTACGGGAAAAGTAAATGCAAATACCAAGATTGATGAAAAAGATCATCGTTCAGTTCGCAAAGGAGAGTGGATAAAAGAATCCCTAAACAAAGTAAAACAGCTTCAGCCTATTGCAACACGCAATGGTTTGAACATGACAGAGTTTGCAATAAAGTTCATTTTATCAAAAAATGCGGTCTCTTCTGTTTTACCTACAGTAATTAGCACTGAAGAGATTGAAAACTTTGCAGCAATGTCTGATGGAAGCTACCTAAGTTCTCAAGACATGAGAGAGATAACAGACATGTACAACCAATGGCCTGGATATGAGCTCAAGGCATCTGTCCACGTTTAATGATATATTATTTCAGACCATCTATTTGTTATTCTAGGTCAGTAATTTTCGAATCAAGGCCTTTTGTGTGAGGTTTTGCTTTTGATTTCCAACCTAAAACAAATTGTAAAACAGACAAGGTGTTTACCAGCATCATGTATTCCACGTTTCCTCCAGTAACATTTTTGATATCAAAAATGTTCCATTGACTAAGAGATGTCATAGTAATCACTGAACCGGAAATCAACAAGGATGGATTTTTTGCAGGATGTAGTATGTAATTTTCAAAGGTTTGGGCTATGGAATCCTGATTAATCTTGGATAAAGGTACTGCAAAAGAAGGGAAAGATTTTGGATTCATGCATAGATCATGTTTTTTCCTTGTTTTCCAAAACCTGTTTGAAATCCGCAGCTATTACAATAGTGCAGATCGTGATCTGGTTCTATGTTTATTGCCGCAACAGATTTTACATAAAACAACCTGTTGCCACAGTTTGGACATTGCACGTATAGTTGCACCATTAAATCAGTTGAATGAAAATTTTAGTTATAAGGCGCGCGTAGGACTGATAAATTATCCATATCCTATGCAGGAATATAGTCTTCTATATTGTATTCATGCTCTACAAAATATTCTACCCTAGTTTTTTTGAATTCTCGTGAACTAAACAAAATCCTATAGTCGTTTATCCCAATTTGTTTTTGGATTTCTTTTGCCATATTTTCTGCGTCCTCTTGTGATTTACAGTGAATCATAGAAAAAACATTGTATGGCCAGTCCTGGTAAACAGGTCGTTGGTAGCAATGACTTACTTGTGGGAATGCCCCTAGTTTTGAGCCTATTTCGTCGATTTTTTCTTCAGGAACTTTCCAGACAATCATCCCATTTGCCACAAATCCCGCATCTCTGTGTCTTAAAATTGCCGCAAATCGACGCATGACGCCAATTTCTTCATAGTATTTTACTTTCTCAAGCAGTACTTCTTCTGTTATTCCAAGGTTTTGCGCAGATTTCAAAAATGGTCTTTTTACTATTTCTAAATCTTTTTGGAGCTCACGTATGAATTCCTTGTCTTTTTCTGTTGCTACAAAGGACACATCACGAATTTTTTTCTTTTCTTCTGTTGGTTTTATCTCAGCTTCTTTACCGTCTATCATGTCAAGTTTTACTCCAATTTTGAAAAGTTTTATGGTAGGAAGCAGTCTTGTTTTTTTTATTCCTGGAAGTTTAGAAAATTTGTCAACCTCAGTCTTTAGATCACTTCCTGGCGGGACTGCAAGTGTAAACCAAAGATTGTATTCATGATTTCTTTCATAGTTATGGCTGACACCCGGGTGTTTGTTTACTTGATTAGCAATCTGATCTAATTTTTCTGGTTCTATGGACATTGCAATCAATGCACTTTTGTAGCCAAGCTTTCTTGTGTCAAAAATTGCACTAAGTTGTCTAATTACACCAGTTTTTTTTAAGGAAATCAGTCTTTGCATTAGTTGTTCGTCAGAAATTTTGAATTTTTTTGCCATCTCCTCAAAGGGTTGAGGAACTAGCGGAAATGTCCACTGGATCTCATTTAAAATTTCTTTGTCAAGAGCATCCATTAATACAATGAAAAACTTTACGCAATTAAAAAACGTACCGAGTTTCTTGCAATCTATAAATACCATACAAAGTGTGCCAAGGTTATTGATAGTAGATCTGAATCTAAAGGGAAATCTAGTCATAGTTGTAGGGGGGGGACAAGAAGGACTCAAAAAGATAAACTCACTTTTAACGCAGGATTGCAAGATTTTGCTATTTAGTGATAAAACAAATAGTCAGATTCAAAGTTATGTAAACCAGAAAAAAATACTCTATAAAAAAATCAAATTAGAAAGTGCCGATTTTCTTACAAAGTATAAACCAATTCTTGTCATGGCTGCAACTGATGACAAGGAATTAAATCGGAAAATTGTAGAAAAAGCAAAAAAAATGCGCTGTTATGCATATGCTGCAGATGATCCCGCAGTTAGTGATTTTTCCCATCCTTCTGTGATAAACATCGAAGATACAGTACAGATAGCTGTTTCTACAGGAGGTAGGAGTCCTGCTATGGCAAGAAAAATAAGAATGCAAGCAGAAAAGATCTTTAAAAAAATCATAAAAAAAGAGGACATTTACCAAATAAAACTGCAGGAATTTGCCAGAACCCTGGCGAAAACAAAACTAGCAACACCTCTTGAGCGCAAAAAATTCCTATATGGAGTTATAAATGACAATAAAATAAAACAGTTAATAAAAGAAGGAAATTTCAAAAAAGCACAGAAGAGAATAATGGAGATGTTAAAATCAAAATGAATCTTAATGTCATAAATGCCAGGGTTACGTTTCACAAGTCTCCAATTCACATGCTAGAACGATTCATATTCAAGGACTTGGATTCCGCATATTCTTCATTTATGGAGCATTCTGGTTTGAAAGAGTGTGTTATTTTGCAGACATGTAATAGAGTCGAAATCTTTGGAGCAGGGAATGCGCATGATGTAGAAAAAGTAAAAAAAACATGGGCATCTATTGCAGGTCTTGAGGAAAATTCTTTCAAGGAAAATCTCGAAATAAGTGAGGGAACAGAAGCATATGAGCACCTTCTCAAGTTGACAGCAGGGCTTGATTCTCTTGTTGTTGGTGAAGAGCAAATACTTGGTCAGATAAAAGATTCCATAACAACAGCCAGAGAAGCAAACGCCTCTGGAAACAATCTAAACACCCTTTTTGACAAGGCTATTCGTGTTGGCAGCAGGGTAAGAAATACTACTGGGATTAGTCGCGGTAGTATTTCTATTGGTTCAATGGCAGTCAAACTAGCGGAAGAAAATATTGATGATTTAAAATCAAAAAACATCCTACTGATAGGGACAGGTGAAGCGGCAAGTCTTGTTGCAAAATCACTCAAAAGAAGAGGTGCAGAGTTTCTAGTAACAAGTAGGACGTTTCAAAGGTCAAAAGCATTTTCAGAAACTGTTGGAGGAAAACCCATCCAATTTGAAGTTGCACTTGCTAATTTCAAAAAAGTAGACGTTTTGTTTGTTGCAACTGTTGCTCCATATTTCCTTGTCACGTATGAAAGGATAAGGGATGCAATGGAATCAAAAAAGACAGGGATGATGATCCTTGATTTGTCAAATCCACGAACTGTTGATGAGAGGGTTTCTACAATAGGTAGGATTAAGATGTTTAATTTAGATCAAATAGCTGAGATGGTAGACAAGAATATGCGAACAAGGATTGGAGTCGTATCTTCAGCAGAAAAAATAATTAATGAAGAGCTTCCAATAGTAGAAGCAGTAATGAAAAGATTGGAGGTCGAACCTGTAGTAAAAGGGGTTTTCAAAGACATTGATATCGTTAGAGTCAAAGAACTCAGAAAGGCGTTACAGATGCTTGGAGAAATTGATGATGAAAAAAAGCGCATAATCGATCAGCTAACCCAAGCTATTGTAGAAGGAATCGTATCAACTCCAATGAACAATTTGAGAAAAGCATCCGAACAGGGAGATTTGGAATTGCTTAAATCAGTTTCCAAGCTCTTTGATTATAACACAAAAGGATAACAGATTATATTGCTTGCAGAGTGTATTTTTTGCGTATGAGTTTTCCTAATGTTAGGCTACGCAGATTACGAAAAAGTGAAAAGATTCGCGAGCTTTTAGAGGAAGTAAGACTATCTCCAAAGGATCTAATCTGTCCAGTTTTTGTTCAAGAAGATTTGAAGGAAAGAGTACAGGTTGATTCTATGCCTGACATCGAAAGACTTCCCCTAAAAGAAGTAGTAGGGGAAGTAAATTCTATTGCAGATTTGAAAATCCCCGCAATCATGATATTTGGAATTCCATCAAAAAAAGATGACAAAGGTACATCTGCTTTTGATCAAAATGGCATTGTGCAAAAGGCAATTTCAGAGGTAAGAAAAAACCTTGGAAACAAAATAGCAATAATGGCAGATGTTTGTCTTTGTCAATACACCACATCAGGACATTGTGGTCTTGTTAAGGGTAATACAATAGATAATGATTCCAGTTTGGAAGTTTTAAAAAAAATTGCATCAAGTCAAGCTCAAGCTGGAGTGGACGTAGTTTCGCCTTCTGCAATGATGGATGGTCAAGTAAAGACGATAAGACAAGGTTTGGATGATGAAGGTTTTCACGATGTAGCAATAATGTCACATTCTGCAAAACACCGTTCCAATCTTTATTCTCCCTTTAGAGACATGGCACACTGCGCTCCACAATTTGGAGACAGGAGATCATACCAGTTGCCATATACAAATCCAACAGAAGCCATGAGAGAGATTGAAACAGATATTGCTGAAGGCGTAGACATTGTAATGATAAAACCTGCCCTTGCCTATCTTGATTTGATTGCCAAAACCAAGAGCAGTTTCAACATACCCGTATCTGCATATAGTGTATCAGGAGAATATTCTTTAGTAAAAGCAGCTGCCAAGCAAGGCTGGATCAACGAAACTGAAGTCACTCTGGAAATTTTGACTGCAATTAAACGAGCCGGTGCAGATATGATTGTAACATATCTTTCAAAGATTGCCGCACGAGCACTAAATGGATAAAAATGCGTGACGATGAGCGTTTTGAAATAGAACGTGCTCTTGATTTGATACCACATGTCATTGGATCAAGTTGGGCAACAACATGGTTTCGTCTAAACAAGATAAGAAAACCAACCAGAGAAGAATATAGAAACAAGGTAGTAGAGTACGTTAAATTTTTAGAAAACCTAATAGACTCATTTCCAAAATCTGATAATTTCCAAGAAATTACTTTATTTTCAAAAAAAAGATACAGAGAAGAGATAGAAAAGATTCTTGTTGGAAATAATCTTGAAATCGAAAAACGAATTGATAGATATCTAAATTATGGCTAGATCTCTTTTTTTATATCATTAAGAAATTTTTTTAAAATTCTTGTTCTTTGAATGGCTTCTTTTTTTCCAGTTTTTGTATTCATTCTTTTTTCTAAGAGTAATAATTTTTTGTAAAAATGATCAAGCGTCCATTTTTTATCCTCAGGAATTCTTTTGTGACAAAACGGATCCTCTTTGTTATAAAACGGCCTTTTTTCTGCTCCCCCAACAGCAAATGTCCTAGCTATACCTATTGCCCCTAAGGCGTCTAGCCTATCTGCATCCTGGAGGATTTTTCCTACTATTGTTCGTGGAACCATGCCTTTTGAGAAGCTATGTTCACCTATGGCTTTGACAATTATTCCTATTTCATGCGCATTATAGTCATATTTTTTGAGTATCTTTGCAGCCATCAATGCACTTTTAGTTGATGCATTTTTTGATCTTTTATCTGATTTCGGATAAGAAATAATATCATGTAAAAGAACAGCAGCGCGCACCAGTTTCATGTTGGCTCTTTCTTTTTTTCCAATTATTTCTGCAATTTTGTAAACTCTCATTATGTGCTCAAAGTCATGAGCAGGATCATTATTTTCTAGTTTTTTTTGGACTTCATCTTTAAGTTTAGTTATTTCCAATTTAGAATCTCCATAATTTTGGCTTTACAAATTCTAATTTCTTTGCTGTTATCAACTTATTCCAATTTATACATGCAAAGACGACAATCATGACAATACTGATAATGTCTGTAACCAAAATTCCTATCAATGTATCTTCAAATAATTCTAAAAATGGTTTTAGTGTTACAGTACTAATAGATATCATTACATAATACGCAACAGCTCTTCCTAACCAGAATCCTGCAAAGAGAGAGATGTTTTTTACTCTCATAATTCCGTACGCCATAAACAATAGATTACTTGGAAGTGGAGTTATGGCAAAAATAAATGATGCAGAAAAAAATCCATATTTTTTCTTTTTTAGGAAATCGGCAAGTATATCAAGATTTGATTTTCTTTCTGTTCCCATGAATCTACGAAAGAATCTGCTAATGTACATGAGAATTATTCTTCCAATCAAAGCCCCGGTGGCTCCTACAAATGAAAGTGCAAGAATGTCAAATGTAGGATCCATTGCATAAAAAGACGACAAAACCATCCATGTCGGTGGCGTTAAGATAGGCGATGCATTCATTGCAACAAGTAAAAGGAAGATTCCAAGATAGGACGATTTGCGAAATATTTCAAAAATTTCTTCCATGATTTTTTTAAATTTGGCACATCTTTTAATTGGTTCTAATTTGGGTAAATTCATATCATAAAATATAAAAAAACGATGAATTTTCCTAAATATTCCAAGATTATTTTCAAGTGATCGATATTATCCTAGAAAATGAAGAAGAAGTACAATATATTTATAAGTAAAAATCACTAATAAGTAGATGTGAGCGCAAAAGCATGGAAATGTTATAGATGCAATCTGATCTTTACAGAAGAATCCCATGCGTTGCTTCACGAAGATCTTTCACATCATTCTGTTCGCGAAGTTCAGATGATGAAGGCTTGAAAAATTTTACCATACACAATCGTTTAAGATCTCAAATTTTGTAAAGATGAAAATAGTTGTGTAAATAAATTATATCGTGGGAGAAAATCATCGAGGTTTCGATGAACCAAATCGTAAACAGAGGTTAAGACGACAGAAAAAATTATACAAAAATGCAGAGGGAGGGATTTGAACCCTCGAACCCCTAAGGGAAAGGATATCCCATGCCAAGATCTTGAGTCCTTCTCGGTTGGCCGGGCTTCGGTACCTCTGCAAGTTGAAATTCCAAACCAGATTATATAACTGAAGCTAGATTTGTTATAATTTTAAAAGTTAGACAATTGGTTTTAATAGAGAAATAACGTGGTGGTGAATATGGCTTTGTTTGGAGTTTTTTCAGTCCACAGTCCAGAATCCTGTCCGCTAAACAATCATGCAAATAGACTAGTAGCAATGAAAATCCTTGAAAAGATGAACAACTTTAAGAAAAAACACAGAATAAAAGAAATACTGGGTTTTTATGCTTCAGTTCTTGAACATCAATTTGTAATTATATTAGATGCTGATAATGCACATGATGTAGAAAAAATGGCAATAGACGTCGGCTTGTCAAAATTCAATACGCTAAAAATTGTTCCGTTAAAGGAATTTGCCCAGATAACTCAGGTCTGGAAAGGAATAGAAAAATAATACGATATAACAAAAATCTATTTGTTTTTTCGTTTAGTTTTTACCAGATAGAAAACAGCAGCTGTGATTATCAAAGTCACAACTAAAGCATAGATTGCAGATTCTGTGGGAAAAATTGCTTGTGGAGTTGGAACAATTTCTGTATCTGTTTGTCCCATCATCGTTTTAGGTATTATTCTATAAATCGTGCCCTCTGAGAGAGACACAATATACAAAAATCCGTCAGGACCAAGTTCCAAGTCTGTCAAACAACCAAAACCAGTGCCAAATATGATTTCGTTTAGTGATTCCCCAGTATTGGCTAAATTATCTTCCAAAGAGTCGGATTTGAAAACAAATCCTGTTCTGTCAGAATTTAATTCAAATTTGTAGAGATTTCCATTATTGCAATCCCCAACAAACACGCTGTTTTTGAATTTTTCAAGGGGTTTTGAATTAACAAAGGAGATTGCGGTTGGTGCGACGACTTGTTCCCAACTAAACTCTGGATCAGTATAAGTATAATTTTCAACTACAGGCAATTGTTCTAGACGTAATTTCGGAGAGGATCCCATTATTTTTTCCCAGCCACTGTTAAAATTTGATGATACAAAGTTAATCTCATCATATTTGTCAGGACCATTCTCGGTATCCCACAAGTTTCCATTAACAGGATCTATGGCTAGACCAAAACTGTTTCTTATCCCAATACCATGATACGGGCCCTCTGGAACGACTCTCAGAATCACACTAGTATCATCGAATTCACCATCTGGATAATTTTGAAGTAGCCCATTCCTGTTAAGATCACCAATGACTGCATAGACTGCATCGTCTAAACCAGTCACCATTGCACCACCGTCATGATTTGGTCCTGGGGTTGCTGGTAGATTTTTTACCAGAGTTTGATTTACTAGTTCATTACCATTCCATACATAGCTGTAGATCCGATTTCCTAAAGGTTCTGCACCATCCCTTGTTGATTCTGTAAGATAGATATACACATGTGAGTCAGTTGTCGTTATCCCAAGTAAACCTCTTTCACTATTATTACTGACATTAAAATCTAGGATAGGTTTTTCTTGTAACACACCATCTCGTATCAGAAGGACTTTACCATCGTTTTTTTGAAGAACCAAAATGTCGTTACCTACAAAAGTCATCGATGTTGGAAATGAAAGAGTTGAAACAAATTTTTCAACAGCAAAGTCTGGATCTTTTAAAGCAGGTTCACCAAATATAGGAAAAATTGATGTAGAGAGGAAAACAAGGATCAAAAAAGCCATGAATCTCATTGTTTGAAGATAATAAATTACACGTTATTAAAACTCCCATTATTAGAAATACTTTTTACATCCACATTTTGCCTAGCTTGTGTGAATCTTAAAGAAAAAATTGCAGAGTTTCCCGATTTTCCAAAAAAAGGTATTTTGTTTAGAGACATCAGTCCCTTGTTAAAAGATCCTAATGCAATTTCATTTATTGCTGACGAGTTTGCCAAATCTTACAGCGCAAATGAGGTAGACTTGCTTGCAGGAATAGAATCAAGAGGATTTCCACTTGCTTGTGCTCTAGCCTTAAAATACAACAAAGGTATGATCATGATAAGAAAACAAGGAAAACTGCCAGGAAAGACAGAGAAAATGTCCTATAATATAGAGTATGGAAGTGCCACAATGGAAATACAGAGTAATGCAGTAAGAAATGGGCAGAAGATACTCATTTGTGATGATTTGTTAGCTACTGGAGGAACAGCAAAGGCTTCAGCCAGTCTTGTTGAGAAGATTGGTGGAAAAATAACAGGTTTTGCATTTATCGTCGAACTGTCCGATCTTAAAGGTTCTGAATTAATCAAGAATTACAGATACGAGTCTTTGGTGAAATATTGATGGAGCAAGCTGAGATAGGCATCTTTGGTGGAACTGGGATCTATGATTCTGGGTTACTCAAAGAATCTAAAGAGATCACCGTTGACACACCTTTTGGAAAAACCTCTGATTCTATTACCGTCGGAATTTTTAAAGGAAAAAAGGTCGCGTTTATTCCAAGACATGGAAAAAAACACACCATCCCTCCCCATTTAATAAATTTTAGAGCAAACATCTGGGCCTTTAAAGAAATGGGCATAAAAAGAATAATTGCACCGTCTGCGGTTGGAAGCTTACAAGAAAACCTCAGGCCAGGAGATCTAGTTTTACCTTCCCAATTTATTGATTTTACAAAATCACGAAAAACATCTTTTTTTGAAGGAGAAAAAGTAATTCATATTTCAGTTGCAGATCCTTTTTGTCCCGAACTTCAAACCGCTATAGAAAAAACTATTGATAATTTACATCTGAAAATACACACGGATTGCACATATGTTTGCATTGAAGGACCAAGGTTTTCGACCAGAGCAGAATCAAAATTTTACAAAAACGTCATAGGAGCTGACATAATTGGCATGACGCTAGTACCAGAGTGTCAGCTTGCAAGAGAGGCACAGATTTGTTATGTTTCAATTTCTACTGTTACTGACTATGATGTTTGGGCAGAAAAACCTGTGACTGCAAAAGAGGTAATGGAAACCTTATCAAAAAATGTCGAAACTACAAAAAAGATTTTAACAATGCTTCCAGATTTCATTCCATTACAAAGAAAATGTTTTTGTGAAAAATCATTAACTGAAGCCCAATTCTAGCCATCCGCAAAAGATTCTTTTGATATTCCTTCTGGAGTGGTAATGTCTCCGTGTACTAGTTTGTGTTGCAGAGTATCTACGACCTCATCCACATTGTACCCCATTTTTACTAGCTCTTTCTGTGTAGATTTTGAAATTTTTGCTCCAATGTTATGTCCTCCTATTCTTCCAAAGGCTATGGCGTTGAATCTAAAACTATTTCCATCAATTGTAAAGGTTCCAGTAATCTTAGCTGCTATCTGACTCCCATGGACGTTGTTGACATGAACCTGAAGATCCATAGGACACTAGATTTCCACTATTTTGTTTACAGAATTTTCGATAAGAAAGTTTGAGTGTTTTTCATCTTGTATTTTAAAGTCTTTTATTTTTAATTTGATGATCTTTTCATCCATGCATTCATGTTGGATCTCATCATCTTTTTTTATTTTATAGAGCTTCCATCTCTCTTTGTGTTTTTTTAAATTGCATATAACCACAGACCATTTTTGGTCAGAAGCGATTTTTGGCATTCCTACCTCATCCACAAGAGATTCAATTCCAAGTTGTTTTTCTTCACAGAAATATTTTTTGCATCTAACACAACGCCAAATATCTACTGAACCAATAGTTCGTTTTTCATAGTTTATGTTAGTTACGCCAAAGTAGACTACTTCATGATTACATGAATCCTGATCAAGGGTCATTGATCTTCACCGGATATGGTTCTATTTAGTTCTTGCATCATCATATGGTTTTTCTAAAACAATAGAAATATTATCGACAAGAATATTTTTTTTAAAGGGAATATTTTCTCTTTGACACATTCTCCTGTACATATTTACAACTGCAAATCTTGGATGAGTTGATTCGAACTCTGTTTTTGTTATATCAATGCATCCTCCAAATTCGATTAGTTTTTGAGCTGCATCTAATGCTACGGTATTTGAGATGCCAAGATTTTTTGCAATTGCTTCTGAAGTCATTTTTCCATTTTTTATTATCAAAACAAAAACCTTGGCTTGGAGTGGGCTAAGTCTTACCTCGGAAACCAGTCTATCTTCCACAGTGTCTAAATTCACGCTCATAACGCAAGGGAAAATCTTGTCATAATTAAAGGTGAAGAATCAGAAATTTTTCATTGTTTTTTACCAAAGATTTTTTTTGCAATTTTTAATGCAAATCCCATAGCAATGAAATGAACAACTAATCCAACAATTGCAGCCTCAATCAGATTTCCAAGCACTTCCCAAGCGACAAAAAACCCCGTAAGTGATGGAATGCTAATTATGAGAGCAAGTATGCTTCCTTTTGCGAATAATTCCTTTTTTGAAGTTCTGCTTGGCAGATCGTCTTTATTCAATTGTTGAGTGATCGATATTAGATTATAAAAATATGACATGCAAAAAAATCAAAGATCCTTTATATTTGGTTTAATGACTTGAGTATTAGTTCAAGTTGGCAAGTTACAAAAAACGATATTCAAATGATAAATCGCTTGATTTTATCATCCCGATAATGGTTTTGTTATTCCTTGGAGTGGTTTACATAATGTCATTGCGGGCTACTCAAGGGTATGTCAGTTTTATTTTGATAGGGGTTGCGGCAATTGTGATGATCTATTGGGTAAGAGTTTTAAAGAACATGAGTAAAAGTGCACAGCCGCAGTATACTGCAAAAGAAAATGACACCAAGAATTGGGTTTATGATCTTATAAAAGGAGAAAACGAGATTGTTTTTGTAGCCGAAGTTCCCGGACCAGAGGATGTTGTAAGTGTCAGACTAATTGATGGCATTTTATACATTAGAGGTGCTGGCAGGTTTTCAAAAGAAATCCCAATTGAGGTCACTCCCGATATGGGAATTCATGATTTCAAATATAGAAACGGTGTTCTTACACTTCGAATAAAGAAGTTATAGACTCTTTGCTAGTTCTAGTTTTTCTGGCAGATATTTGTCAGTAATATTTGTAAGACCATATTTTGAAAATGCTTCAAGTTCGGCTTTCCTTTTTAGTTTAAGGAAAACCTCTAGTTGGGTTTTCCAATTACCTTCTTGATAACGAGGATCTTTTTGTAATTCATAGATTCTTTTGACATCTGACTCAGTCATTGGTATCGTTGGAAGTTTGTATTTTTCAATATCCGTGGCCCACACTCCTAACCACTTTGCATCTGGAACCGTGAGTTCTCGTAGGTGGGCAGCATTTGCAGAACCTGACTTTATGACCATAGCTATATGTTCGCCATAAACGTCCCCGTCCGCAAGAATCACTACAGGCAATCCCAATTCCGTACTTAGCCTTTTGAGTAAATACCTAGTAGAGCGAGGAGCTTGTCCTGCAGTATCAACAATGATTGCCTTGAATTTTTTATGAACCTTCTCCTCAACAAATCTTGTAAAAAGACCACCTTTTTCAATTGCAATTACAAGTTCTGCATCGGTGTCAACAAGTTCGGCACTACTAAGACTTGGACCAATAAGATATCCGTCAGGATGATCTGACAGGTTCATTCTTTTTCCCTCATACCCTGGGACAGTATATTCAATTGTAAGATTACCAAAAACGCTGCTTCTTTCTTCTGGGAATACGTGAAAATCTTCTCTTGCACGTGTAAGTAATGCTTCAAGATCAACTATGATGTTATCAGATTCTGGTTGATCTTCAAAATCTATTTCAAATGCCTGTGATGAATAATAAATATCTCTAAGGGTTGAGGTTTTTCCTTCATTCACAAGCCTGTTTACAAAGAATGCCAACCATGCAAGTTGTGTAAATGAACGCAGTTGTGACATGTTTCGTGAACTCCTTGCTGCTGCTGCTTTTCCTAAAATATACTGTCGAAGTTTTTTATCGTAAACGATATTACGTACTGATCTACTTGGAATCGAAAACTGAGGAAATTTTCCATTATTAAGATCATTGTAGACAAACAACCCTTGATTTTTTAAAATTGAAAGTAGGTCTTTCTTTTTTGCCTCCACTGTTTTTGCTTGTTTAGACTTGTTCTTCAATTTCACTTCCCTTCACTATAAGTTGCTTATAATTTGGCTCTTTTTTATTTCCAGAAAGTTCTGTAACAAACTGAGCAATAAGTGGAATATATTTTGAATATAGATTTGCTCTCTTTTTTGCCATATCTGCCATACCTTTTCGTGACATGTGTACTGCAAGTTTTCTTGCCAAGAATTGTAATGCGTTTTTAAGCTCGCGTTCTATTTCTGGTCTGTCTGCCACATTTTCTTTTCCTACAGTCTTGTACGGTATCCTAGTGGAACAAATATGGGAAACTATGACTAGTGGGGGGTCACCCTTCACCTTGTATCTACTCCAATCTACTTCGTTTACCACCTTTAGTACTACATCACTTCCTTCGTCGTAAAGAAGTGGAATCCTATTGGCAAAACGATAGATTTGTAGCCCTTTTGGTGGAATGTCACCTCCATATGCTATTCCCATCTCAACAATAAATGGGAATCCAGAATATGCAGATGCGCTGCGTTGAATAACCGAAGCAAATTCTGGATTGAAGAATTTCATCATTCCTTTTGATAATGGCTCTTCACCTAGTGGAGCAAGGCAGCTTGGGTCGGGGGATAAAAATTCTTCAAACTTCTGAAGCGAATCAGCTAGTTTAACAAGATCCTCATTTGTCATGCTGCCAATTCTTTTTTCTGGTTTGAACTTGGAAAATTCTGCAAATTTATCTGCAGTTGTAGGGCCCACCCTTTGGAATCTTTTGGTTAGAAAACTATGGAGAGTATCACCGGCTACGGTATTTGCAATTTGTTTGTAGTATGGAGTCTCTGGATCAAGATCTATGATATGTGATTGAGAGTCTCCAAAATCCCAGTATGTGAGTTTTTTATTTGGAACATCAAGGTCGTCAATACGAATCTTACTTAGCTTTTCAAAATCCATATCAAGAAACGATATCATCGCAACGACAATTCTAACAGGTCGTGAAAGTCCTGACCATTTCTTTTGGGCCTTTTCTAAAATTGCTTTTGAGCTGGGATTCTTTTTCTGTAGGCCAAGTTCACTTCTAACCTTGGCTATCATTTTGTTGTCAACTACTGGAATTTGGTAATGCGTATCAATCATCATTCTTCTTATTGTTTCAACATCAATTCCATGAGGATGCGGTTTGATTATAGTTGGCGGAGTTGGCATCTCTTTTACAATTCTTGGATAGTGGAATTTTTCACCAGTAGGTTCTTCAAATGTTATAGAAGCATAAGGAGTGATCAGAGATGTTTGTGCTACATAATCACGAATTTTTATGCCGGCTTTTGAATAGTCACCCTCTAGAACAATACTAACCGAAAGGCCAGTCTTTGAGGCTTCTTTTGTTGTATGTTTTTGTATGATTGGTTTGTTTTTTTGGATATCAAGCAACATTACAAATTCATCTTGTGTTTTTCCATCTGCACAGCTTCTTACTGTAACTGGTTTGTTTGTTGTAATTTGACCATAGAGTATTGCCATTGTTGCTCCAAGGCCAAACATACCCCTAGCTTGTTTTAGTCCAAACTTTGAACCATAGAGGACAGTCCCAAATGCAAGTGGAACATGCTTTGGCTCAATCCCTGGACCATTATCCTTTACCGAAAGAATGTATGGCTTTGGATCTGGAAGTTCCGGATCCACTGCCTTAATTGTAAGGTGAACATCAGGCAGAATTCCTTTTTGGTCACATGCATCAAGAGCATTTTCCACAAATTCCCGGACCGAAGTATAAAGTGATCTTGTAGGATTACTAAATCCTGCAAGATCTCTATTTCTATAAAAGAATTCACTTGGTGAAATCTGACTAAAAGTTTCTTTAATCGAAGACATTTTTATTTTCCCATAATTGCATTCTCTCTAGTTTTTCCCTGCGTCTTGCTTCCTGTAGTTCATTATAGACTGCTCCATGCATGCTTCCGCTAGAAAGTGCATAGATAGCATCTAAAGCATGTTTTAGTTGGTTTCCTTCACCAATTATTGCAACAGTACGGCCATAAACTGAGATATTAGCACCGCTAAGCTCTTCTATATTTTGTCTCACTCTACCATTTTCTCCAATTATTCTTCCTTTTATCCTTTCAATATTAGATGATGATTTGCCAGCAAATTCTCGTAAATCTATAACATGCAGTGCATTTTCTCCCTGCAAAAGTCTCATTGCTTTTTCAGGAGAAAATCCTCGACCTATCGCCATTACAACTTCAACTGCCTTGAATGGTAACATCTCTTCCACTTTCCCTGTACCATTAATCATTATCTCTCCTGTCTCGCTGATTACAGTGATTTTTACCGAACATAATTTTTCTATTTTTGACTTTACTTTACCAGATTTACCAATAAGTGCACCAACTCTGTCAATTGGTATTAACACAGATTTTTCAAAACTCAATTTGTTATCCTCTCAAATATATCAGATGGGTTTTCCACAGTCAAGCCTCTTTTAACAAAGAATCGTGATATATTCTTAATATCTCTTTCAAGAAATTCTTTTGCATTTTTATGCCTTATGTCAACAGCCGATCCTAGATCGAATACAACCAAACCATTTTCTGTTTTAAAAATATTGTATTCTGAGAAATCAGCATGAACAAGTTTGGCTTTCTTATAAAGTTGTGAAAGAATCGAAATCGCATCTTTATAATCATTTTCGTCGATTTCTGTTTCTACAAGTGTTTTTGCAGGAACCCCGTTTTTTCCTACAAATTCTAATACCAAGATATTTTTTACAACATGAATTGGTTTGATTGATGGAATTCCACTTTTAACACATTGAGTCAGGTTCCTGAATTCTTTTTGTGCCCAAAGCTCCACTAGGTTTCTTGTACCTTTTTTTATACGTGAAAATCTTGGATCATCGACTAGGTAGGGAGCCCTTTTTTTAAATGTCGATGCCGTTACTAAATAGATCTTAAGAGCAATATCCTTTCCTTTGGGATCCACAGCCCAATACATCTTTGATTCCTTGCCAGAACCAATTACTCCATTAATGTATGATATAGTGCCTGAATTTATCAACTTTGACAGAGTCATTATAGTGGTTTTGTCTAGGACGTCATCCATGACCTTCCTTTTATCAAATACGCCTTTTTCTGATCTTCCTCGTCTCTCTTTTGCATGTAGATCACGATCTATACGATCTTCAAATTTTTTCCCAAGTTCATCTGTCAACATTTTAGATTAAAATTACTAAGTAAAATCGCTTGCGGAAAATTAAAAATCTTTTTGCAGATGTCCGTTATTTTTTAACCAATCAACTTGTGATAGTGTATATCTCCAGGTGATATCTCCTCGCTCATCTGATTTAAAATCCCATGGTGCAATTGTAACTATGTCATTGTCACGGATCCAGATCTTTCGTTTTAGTTTTCCACGTATTCTTCCCATGCGAGTTTTGTCGTCGGTGCATTTTACTAAAATATGATCACTTCCCAAAAGTTTTATAACTCTACCAAGAAGTTCTCCTTCACCTGGTAATTTCATTTCTTTTAGTTCACTTTCATTTAGAACTTTTCTCTTTCCCATGTCGATCAAAAATTATTTCTGTCTGAACACATATAATTGTGCTGTTTTAGAATTTGAAAATTAAAAGAAATGGAATGCCTTCTATCTCTTTAACTCCTTTTAATGATCCTATTCCAAGATTAATAGATAGTGAGATCGTTTCCTTCCCGACCATGTTTATGATGGCATATTTTTTCAGAAGTTCTTCTGCTTCGGATCTTTCTACAAAACGATCAGCAAAGTAACTTTTACTTATGTTTAATGACAAATCTTCTTTTGTAATGGTTCTACCAACAAGGTCTGCATCACAAATATTTAGCATGAGATTTTGTTGGTAAGTTATTGTTTTAACTGCAAATGACATTTATGCATAAGTGCCCTTTAGTGGTGATTTTGCTCCACACGCTTCACAAACAAGAAAAGTAAGCCTGTTTAACTTTTCTACCCTTGTATCTGGACTTTTACAGGATGGGCATTCCAAGTATTCTTTTACGTACCTGTTTAGAAGTGCTGTGAAATCGTGCGGGTCTCTTTTTCCTACGAAGACGGCCTTATCGCCTGCCAACTGTGCAGGAGCAGCGAATTCTTTTGACAGATATTGAAGTACCTTATCCGCGTCTCTTCTTAGGATCTTTGGAAATTCAGCAAAATTACGGAAGAATGTTCGATTCCCTTGCCACATTATGTCCACTGGTGGAAGTTCGAATCTGGAACCTGAACTTTTATTTTCTGAAATCCTGTCTTGGATTTTCTTTAAGAGTTTTTCATATTCTGACTTTGCCAACAATAGAATTTCTTGGGCGTACCCTATATGGATTTAATTAAAAAAGAAAAAAGTGGTCCTCTAAGGCTTTCCTATTCGGAAGACGTTAGTGCCACACTTTGGGCAGGTGCCCTTTACTGCAGGTCGTCCATTCTTTAGCTTAACTTCTTTTGGATTCGAAATATCGACTTTCTTCCTGCATTTTACACAGTATGCTTGTGTCATTTCATACTTTTACGAATGAAGTTGTATTTAGGAAGGAAATGTAAAAATTATTTCACTACACGCTGGAGGCGTGTTGAATTTTATAATTTATGCTAAGGTCGATTGGTGCATAAATTTTATGAATTGTTACAATTTTTTGATATTTCTAACGAGTAAATGATCCAACTAAGAGAAATTAGTTGATTTGTGACAAGTAAATGTAAAATTGATGATTTTCAGTATATTTTTAACGACCTCGGTGAGATTGAGGTGAGTTGGCAAAAAAACGTGGTATTATTCTCACGATAATAATACTAGCTGCAATTACCAGTGTAAGCTTCTCAATATGGCTTATTCCACAAAAGGAAAATTCCAGTTTTGTGGTTTCTGATTTTAAGGCTCAGCTTGAGAGTATACAGGCAAGAAAAAAAGTCATATCTGATGAAATTGAGACGGATTTGCAAGCACTGCTTGCTGGAACAGTTACGCCAGACAACTTTATCATGAGAGCCGAAGCTTCCACCTCACAGATCAATGTCCTGATAATAGAATTAGTAGAAAGTAAAGCTCCACAGGAATGGTATCAAAGCTATCTAAATTACGGGGAATCTCTCAAAAGTTACAATAGTTATTTGAGAGAGACAATAGTCTTGGCAAACAAGATAAAGGAAAATAGCTCGGCGGATTACAAAGAAAACCTTGAGAAATTGAGTGCTCTGAAAAAAGAATCTGAAGATTTTGCTCTCAAAGCTGATGAGACCAAACCATAAGATTACGATTATTATTTGTAAGTCAAATTTTTTGATAACACTAGGTTTACAATAGAACTTGGTAAATTAATTAATGGGGACGTCGTTAGTTTTCTAATAGAATAATGTCAGTCAAAGAAGATAGTTTAGAAAGAGGAATTACTGAAACTAAAACAAGTCGACTACTTGTAATTTGTGTTGATAGAGACGATGATATTGGAAAGAAGGCGGGAGTTTCAACTCCTGTTGTCGGTAGGAATGCGTGCATAGAAGCAGCTCAAAGACTTGCATTAGAGGATCCAGAGGATGCAGATTCTAATTCAATTTTTGCGGCAGTAAAAACATACGAAGATCTTGTTAGCAAGGGATATCAGGCAGAAGTTATTGTCGTAGCTGGAACAGAAAACAAAGGAGTACAAGCTGACGAAAAGATAGTTTTGCAAGTAAGAGCTGTGATAGAAAAATTTTCTGCAAATGGAGCAGTAATTGTTTCAGATGGCGAAGATGATGAAAGTGTCATACCGATAATTCAAAATGTTTTACCTATTGTTTCAGTCCGCAGAGTGGTAATGCGAGTAAGCAGAAGTGTTGAATATTCTTATGCTGTACTTGGAAGATATTTACGTGCAGTTGTATTTGATACCAGATATTCCAAATTTTTCCTTGGTGTCCCTGGTATGTTGCTTGTCATCGGAGGAATTGCATCAATATTAGGAATCACTAAAGAAATTTCTGCAATTTTACTTAGTATTCTTGGCGGTGCGTTTCTAATCCGAGCTTTTGATGTAGATAGAACGTGGTCACATTGGACAAAACCAACACCTGCGGGATTCATCAGGATATTCACATTGGTTGCAGGTGTTCTTTTGATGTTAGTTTCAATTCCAAATGGAATTAGTGCAATAAATCCTAGTCTTATCCAACAACAATCAGATGTACTAAGCATAGTGACAAACAAACTGGTGGTTGGTCTCTTTATTTCCGGAGCTCTTCCATTCCTTTGGATGGGCATAGGATGCATTTTTGGTGGGTCATTACTTAGTAGTTGGTTTAAAGGAAGTTTGAGATCTGTAACTGACGTACTTCGCATAATTGTGTTAGTTGCCCTCTATCCAATTGTGGTCCAATTTACAAATATCATGACAAAGGATGAGAGTCCATTTGCGCTTCTTCCGCCATTTTTGATTGGTTTAGCCGTAATACTCATATCCGCCACTGTTCTTTTCCGTAAGTATAGAAAGAAAAAGGGCGGTGAAGTGTTATCGGAATAAAAGAGAAAGTATTGAATCTTTCTGGTCTTTATAGCATTTATTCAAATAAACTTGAAAAAGAGATCAGAAATGAAAACCTACCAAATCATATTGCAATAATATTAGATGGAAATCGTAGATGGGCAAAAAGAAATCTAGTTGTAAAAGAAGATGGTCATTTCCAAGGGGCAGATGCTGTTGAAAACTTGCTTGATTGGTGTGAGGAACTAGGAATAAAAATTATCACGCTATATGTCTTATCAGCGGAGAATTTAGATCGTGATGACGACGAGCTTCATTATCTATTTGAATTAATCAAAGCAAGATTGGAAAAGCTGTACAACGATCCTAGAATACACAGAAACAAAATGCGAGTAAAGGCAATTGGACGTGTTGAACTTCTTCCCCAATCACTAAGAGAAACCTTGAAAAAATTAGATGACGCAACAAAAAATTACGATACACACTACCTTAATGTGGCAATCGCTTATGGTGGACAAAATGAGTTAGTTGATGCAGTAAAGAAAATAGCTACAAAGATTAAAGATGGCTCCCTAGAGGTAGGTTCTATTGACAAGGAAGTAATAGAATCATCTTTGTATACTTCACATTTACCACAGTCTTCCCCCGACATGATACTAAGAACTTCTGGTGAAAAAAGACTAAGTGGCTTCTTAATTTGGCAGAGTGCCTATAGTGAGCTTGTATTTATGGACATATTCTGGCCAGAATTTAGAAAAATCGATCTTATGCGTGCTATTAGGACCTTCCAAAAACGGGCCAGAAGATTGGGCAAGTAATAGAAACGAATACTTAGAAGATCAATTTTTTCTAGATAATGATCGAAGAAAGATCCGCTGGTGCAATAATATTTTGTGAAACTGATGTCGGAAGAATTTTCTTGCTACTAAATTATCCTTCTGGACATTGGGATTTTGTTAAAGGAAATATAGAACTTGGAGAAACTCTTCAACAAACAGCGATACGAGAAATTAGGGAAGAAACCAGCATTACAGATGTAGAGTTTATTGATGGATTTGAAGATAAAATAGAATATCATTACCAACGTGATGGTGATTTGGTTCACAAAGAAGTTGTTTTTTTCTTAGCGAAAACAAAAACTATCAACGTAAAAATTTCCCACGAGCATCTAGGATATGTGTGGCTTAATTTTGATGAGGCATTAAAGAAATTGACCTACAAAAATGCCAGAAACACAATGCTTAAAATAAAAAAACTAGGTTTCAATACTTAGTTCTTGTAGTTTTTTTGCTTCTTTCGCTGGATCCTTTGCATTGAAAATGGTTCTACCAACAATCAGATAATTTGCACCAGCTTCCAGTGCTTTTTTGGGATCACCACCTTGGGTTCCAACTCCTGGAGAATAAATATCACATTTGTCTTTTGTTTTTTTGTGACAAGATCTTATGATTTCTGGAATTGTAGCTCCTACAACTATTCCATCAGTCTTCAAAGAAAGAGACCATTCAAGAAATAATTCATGAAGTTTTATTAGGTTTTTACTTTCAGAATGTTTTACTGATAATCCATAACCCATTTTTGCATCAGCATGGCTCATGTGTACAAGAGAGATGATTCCTTTGTCATTTTTATGAGAAAATGTGATGAGTTCCTTCAAGTTTTCAGGTCCCATTATTGGATTAACGATTATGGCATCAAAACCTGATTCCCATAGTCTTTTTGCTGTAACCATGTTTGTATTCCCTATGTCATTTAGCTTAATGTCTGCAATCGTTTGCAAACCAACATCGTGTGCGATTTTATTTATTTTTTTAAGATTTTTGACACCAAGGGGTAAGATTAGATGAAAATTAAATTTAATTGCACATAGAAATTCATTCAGTGTCTTGATATTTTTTATTGTAGCACGTTCAAGTTCTTCTATAGATTGATGCTCAAGATCATTTGCGAGTATTATCTTACTTTTATCAGAGGATGATTTTTTTATTCCAGTTCTAAAATTCATAGCTTGACTAGCATATGCTTGTCTTTTAGCTTTATTACTTTAAGGTACGAATATCCATGTTCGCTTACTGATGGCGTAAATGATGGTTCTACTCCATTCTGACTAGAATATTTTAAGAAAGGATTTGATGGTTCTCTATCTAAAACCACGTGACAGAAATACGATACTTCATCTGATTCGTTAAAATTCATAAAGACTCCAATTGACCATTTGTCACCATTTGGAAAAACAAATAGTGGAAATGGTGCTTCCTCGAATCCGTAGCTCAGCTTAACTAAACTTTCAAGATCTTCCAGTTCAAGAGGTTCGTAATAATTTAGATCTTCAGTTTTTGTTTCTTGTTTTAGCGAAGGTGGTAGTGTTTTAACTCTAACAATTGGTGAATACAAGTAGGTAGGATTTGTAATGGTGTTTATTATATCAGAGTCTTCTTTTCCAGCCTTAAAGCCATATGAAATATAGTGACCGCTTTTGCCTTCCTTCGCATAATATATCACAGGTCTTTCTTTGATAAGGTCCATCTGTACTGCCAATACAGGGTTGCCTTCGTGCACAAATGAAAGAGATGTACGCGGAACTCTTTCCAGAGCACACACTAATCTTGAGAATTCAATTCTATCTAATACTTCAACATAATGTGGCAACTTTGTCATGATCTTCTTGCAAAAAATACCCCATTAAAAGGTAGCCAGTCTTGTTTTTGATCTTATCGTCTGTCGATTATGTCATTAACATCAGGACCAGTACCAAGTATTGTTACAGGCACTTTGAGTTGGTCTTCTATTGTTTTGATAAAGTGTTTTGCAGGCGAGCTTAAATCTCCAAACGAATTCATGTGTGCACACTCTGGATAAACAATATCAAGTTTTGTTATAGCTACCTGCGTTGCACTGTTTAGCATAATTGCTCGTTTTGCAAGATCAAAATCGAATTCAGCAGCTCTTCTTGCTCGTCCTGTCACTGTACCAACCTCTTGCCATCCTTTTATTTTGGTTTGTTCAGGCGAAAGTTCATTTTTGAGTGGACCTGTTCCTACCCGAGTCACATAAGATTTGAAAACTACCATGACGTCTGTAACATTTTTTGGTCCAAGTCCAATATCAGAACAAATTCCTGATGCCGTGACGTCTTTCGATGTTACATATGGATATGTACCATGCCATAATGAAAGGAAAGTTCCTTGAGTTCCTTCAACTAAAACATTCTCGTTTCTTTCTAGTGCAAAATTAACCGCATTTGGAACATCTTCAAGATAAAGTGCAAGTGAATCAATATCCCTTGCAAGTTTTAGAATCCTCATTGCCCTATCTGCATTTGCAGGACCTGTTCCAGAGCCAGTGCTACCAATTGAATCTTTTAGCCTCCCTTGAGAGTCTGTCATAATGTGGGATCCCTCTATTATTCCACAGTTAGAATCAACAAATGTCCTATCAGAAACGCCAAATTCCTCAATTTCCTTTAAAAGAACCTCAGGACTGACTACAACCCCAGGTCCAATTAAGAGCCGGACATTCTTGTTCAAAAAGGCACTTGGAAGCATTCTGACTTTGAATTTTTTATTTTCAAATTCTATGGTATGTCCTGCATTTGGACCTGCACCACCACGTACTGCTATTGTTGGATTGTCTTTTATAGCGAGATATGAAATTATTTTCCCTTTTCCTTCATCACCAAAGAATCCACCAACAATTACCAATGAGGGCATACAAGAATTCAAAGCTGCGCATATTTAAGCCAAATTGTATCAATACAATTTTAACAAAGAAAGCAAGTGCCAAGATATGTCCGAACCAAATTATGCTGGAAATATAATAGTGTCACTTGCAAGTCTTCCAGACTTTCTAAGAAAACCTATTTTGAAAAAAAGACTTATGGAATTTTTTTCAATGTCATTACCAGATAAAGCTGAAGTGATTAATAACGCTCTATCTGCTGGACCTACCATTCCATTTGACAATTTTGCAAGATTATTTAAAACATGGCTTGAGATTCTAAGTGGCCTTTCTGAAGAAAACAGGATCTCTATGTTCTCAAGTTATGTTTCAGAGATCCTATCTAGTCCACAAAAGCTTATTGCATTTAATCTAGATGGCATTTTAGAAATTTATTTCTCTCTAACCCAAGAACAGAAAAGCATCATTTCCAATTCTGTTAAGAAAATAATATCGTCCTTGGACGAAAATAGTAAAAGAAAATTGTATCTAATAATACCAGATAGAGCAAAAAGAGAATTTGGAATTTAGGTAGGCTTTTCAGGGTTTCTTTTACTTTCATCCGCATAATTGATTACATTTCCGTCTGGAGTCATAACACCAACAAAGACTTTTTCGTATTTTTTCAAGACTTTTCTATGGTCCGCAAGTGACATGTCAAGTTTCATCTCATTCATAACCATAACTCTATAGGTTTTCCACTCATTCCAACATGTATTACAGCATGGATAATTTGCAGAAACAGGATCAAGCTCCTCTGAATCCGGAATGTCTTTTCTGCATTTAGTACAAATTCTAGTCATAATAAACCCAGTAAAGCGTAGTCATTTAATCTTTTTTTAAGAAAGAATATTACAGTGCAAGACGTAAGAAAACCGTGAAGATAAAGTGCCCCAAATGCGATGGCATAGCACATCTTGCTGATGACTTTTCATTTGTCAGATGTGATCCTTGTTCCCTTGATATAACATATGGTGAATATGTGAAAATAGTCGCATACAAAGATCATACCTATTCAGATATTTTAGGAGATTATTCCGGTAGCACAGAGGGCACAAAAGCTGGAACTCTTGATGATTGGTAGAAAAAAACTACCTGTAAGATTTAATTAATTTCTAAAGAGACTGGGATCAATGGAGTTCATATTTGAGATCATTTTGAATCTGATAGGATTTCTTGTAGGAATCATCATTGGAATTTTATCCTTTACAGGTTTTAAGAATACAGGCAGTCCTACTCTTTTTAGACTGACTATTGCCTTTTTGTCTATAAGCGTTGGTTTTGGTGTTGTAGGGACAGGGTTTTTGGTCGAATCCCTTGTTATCAAATCCGGCGAGATAGAACCATGGGTCCAGACCTTAGGGATAGGCATTCAGACTGTTGGATATTTTTTCATTGCTTTTTCTCACAGCATAAAGGCATTTTTCCCAAAATCAAGATACTTCAGATCAATAGCAGTACCGCTTTTTGTCATCCCGGGAAATTCAATTGAACATATTATAAGGTCAATTTCTTTTATCCTACTGATATATGGGACAATAGAGACAATTCTATCATATATGGAGAATAAGAAAAGCAGTACGGTTTTTGTGGCCTCAGGTCTTGGCCTTCTTGCTTTAGGTGAATTTCTAGGATGGTATTCCGTTGTGTTTCCTCAATCAGTTCTTTACTACGTCTCAATATCGACCAAGATAGCGGGGTTGGGTGCCCTATTTGTTCCAGTTTCTAAAATGCCACTCACGGGGATGAAATTTGGCGGCAGTTTATAGAACCCACATGAGTATCATTGGAGACATATTAGCTACTACTAGAGATGAAGCTCCTGATGATTCTGGAGCAAGTGTCACTTATCTAATCCGCAAGGCAAATGTTTCCCATGGAAGACTCTCTAAAATATTAGAAATGCTTGTGCAGCAAGGCCTTCTAGAACAGCGAAGTTCAGACAGGGCATGTAAGTATAAGATTAGTGACCGGGGAAGAGAATTTTTACAGGCATATCGGGGATTTAGGGAATTTGCAGATAACTTTGGTCTAAGGATTTAGTCCTAGTCGTCTTCTGTTTCGTCATCGTCTTCATCATCGTCATCGTCTTCATCCTCAAAATCATCTTCAAAGCCCTTTTCAAATTCGTCTGACATGGGCTGTAAGAAAAACCAATTTACTATTAAAGATTTTGTTGTTGTTCAGATTTATCCATATCATATCTAAAAAGAAAACATTTACTGGTCATGGATTCGAATTTTTAATAATCTTCACAGTACTGGTGTTGTGCAAAGCAATTCTTTTCAACAAACTCTTATGATGGTGCTACCCAACCGCCACAGGAGACGCAGATATCCATGCCATCTTCGTTTACATATGTCTCAGAACCAGGTGGACAGTGACATCTTTGAATTTCCATATCCATACAACATACTACAACAATCAATCTTATATCATTTTCAATAACAAAACATAATTTACTAACAACTATTCAAAAAATTGTGATAGTTCCTTGCGATCAGAATGGAATCAATCTAGCTTCAACTACAATAAAAAATGGTGGTTTGGTAGTATTTCCTACCGATACTGTTTATGGGCTTGGTTGCGATCCACGAAATGCAAGAGCAGTGGAAAGAATTTTCAGAATAAAGAAGAGAATGGAAACAAAGGCATTACCTGTGCTGGGATATTCTAAAGAGGAAATCTCAAAAATTACTATTTTTGATGAGTTGTCAAGCAGAATAGCTGACAAGTTTTGGCCAGGTCAAGTAACTCTAGTTTTGAAATTAATAGACAATGAGATAAAAAAAGCAATGAATCAGAATGACAAGATAGCAGTTCGCGTTCCAAACCACCCTTGTGCTTTGGCGCTTTTAAAAGAAATTAAACTAATTGTTGGCACTAGTGCAAATTTCTCTGGATTACCTGCCTTTTCTGATTCAAAAAAGGCTCAAGAAAATTTTTCTGGTTATGATCTTTTCTTAGATGGTGGTACGATTTTAAACTCTACAAGCTCGACTATTATTGAAGTAAAAAACGGAACCTTTGAGATATTAAGACAGGGGAAGGTAACAAGAGAGGAGATTACCAATTCACTTTGAATCTAATTATAACGTCTAGCAGACATCTTGAAACCGAAGCTGCTAAAGAAATCTCAGAAATTTTAGATGAATTGGGAGATCCTAATGCAACAGTTGAGATATCTGATTTATCTGGAATTCTCACAGCTACAACTTCGCTTGATCCATTTTTAGTTGTAAAAAATATCCGAGAAAAAATACTTGATGAACCTTGGATGATAAGATTTTGTCTAAGAGTGATACCGTTACTTGATACAGCTTATACAAAAAAGGACGAGATTGTAAATTCTGTTCTTAAACATGTTGGCATAATGCAGCCACAAGATACCTATAGGATTACAATCGAAAAAAGGCATTCTGAAATTTCAACTAGTGAAATCATAAGTGAAATTGCAGATAAAATTCAAAATAAAGTTTCACTTGAGAAATTTGATTGGATAGTACTAGTAGAAATACTTGGGAAGGTGACAGGAATTACAATCCTAAAAGAAGACGATATCCTTAGCACACAGAAAGTAAAGCGTAGTTTATCTGAATAAAATTGCCGCTTTTTCTACAAGAAGATCCTCCAGGGGAGTCGTTGAAATTACAGCATCTAGTTGTTTTTTTGATATTTTGAATTCTTTTTTAAGAAAAGTGGAATTTTTTGTTGAAATCAAATTTGATTTCAAAATAGGTTTTAATTCATGAAATAATTTGTTTAGTGATCCTTTTCTTCCAATAACTATTACAACAAAATCTTGTTTTTTTAGTCCAACCTTTTGTATGGCGTCACTAATCTGTTTTGTACACGCAAATCGCATCAAAATGTCTGTTTCAATTTTATGTGAAAGCATGATTCCATCCTTTTGTGCTGCTAATGATATTGTGATTACCTTTTTTGCATGATTTGAGCAAAGAACAAAACTTGGGCTTATGCCTTGAATCACTAAATCAGAGTATTTTTTGCGTAAATCCTCAAGAAAGCCTATTGGCTCATCCATGCGTTTTATTTCTAAAAGTTCTACATTATTATTAAAAATCTTAAACTGAATTCTTTGGCTTCCTCCATGTATTACAGGAATTATGCTTACAATATCCCCGTCTTTGATTTTTGTTTCAAAACCATCAAGGGTGGAAGAATCGATTCCATTAACGGCAACTAGTATATTTTTAACATCTAAAACGGGTGTGTTTTTCTGTATTCGTGTTTGAAGATAATCTAAAAGTTCAGAGATAGTAGAGTTGTCCTTTTCAAATCCTAATTTATCTGTCGAAAGGGCTTTTTTTGCTCCACCTAGAAGTTTTACTGTTATCATCTGTTACAAAATGGATTTTTGCCTTTATTGAATTTTGTTTAGATTAAAAACTAAATTAGTTAAGTATTTCTTCTTCGTGCAATTCTTCCGTTTCATTGACAGATTGAGTTTCTTGCATTGCCTGAGCTTCTTTTTCTTTTTGTTCTTCAATTTCGCGTTTGATGAATGTAGTAATGTAACCTGCAATTTCATTTTTGAGTCCTTTTGATCTAACTATAGATATATCATTTAACGCCTTTTTGTTTTCTACAAAATCAGTTCCGAATCTGGATTTATGTAAACCCATGACTTCTGTCGAAATTCGTTTGATTCTGTTCACGTCTTCGATTGGACACAGGGGTTTTTTATACCTATACACCTAGATAGTGCTTGGAATTTTGTTCTATCTCATAAGAAAGATCATCGTACGTTTCATTTAGGATATTGGCAGCACAAAATACAACACTTGGGAGAAATGTGATTTGCGCAGTTTTCATCGCAAAACATCGTGAAAATCGTACAGGTCCGTCTGTTTCTACAAGTATTTTATCCTTGTTTGTTTCTGAAAGTAAAACCTGTTTATCTTTTGCATAAATCAATGCAGGACCATACGAAGCATAACATCCAAGATCTGTAGCTGTCTTTAGTTGTTTTTTACTACCTGCAAACCAATGCAAAAGCACTCCGGGAATCGAATATGATGGTAGAATAGCAAGTATTTCATCAAGTGTGGTACGTGAGTGAATTGATACAGGTTTGTGCAGTTTTTCAGCCAGTAAAAGCATTTTATGAAATACTGTTTCTTGTCTTTTGAAATCGTCTTGATCAGAAACGTATGTTTTATCAAGACCGATTTCCCCAATTCCTGAAATTTGATTAGAGTTTTTTTCTATCAATTCAACAACAGGTTCTAAATTATCTCTGCTTTTTTCTGGATGAATGCCAATGAATGGTAACACAAGGTTTGTTTTTTTACTAAGATCAAGTGTTTTTTCGGAAGTATGAAGATCCATGGACACACAACATGCACGGATTTTCATTTTTTTCATACTTGTAATAATGAACGGCATGTCCTGTGAGTATTCGTTATCAGAAAGATGGACATGGGCATCCATAAGCCAGCTCATGACATGCCTTTAATTTTCTCCTTAAAATACATACAACACAGGCAAAAATTGCACACTAAAAATAGTCTGTAGAAATCGATTTGTGCGTAGGTTTTTTTCCACTCGAAGTCTTTTATCGCAGAGAAGAAAAATCCCTTTATGACAGCATCAGAATTTGGCCTCTCAGCAATGTATCGTATTTTAAAAAAGTCAGGGGCAGAAAGAGTTAGCGATGAATCAGCAGATGAATTAAGGAGAATATTGGAAGAAATCGGTACTGCAATAGCCAAGAGTGCAGTAGACATGTCTGTTCATGCTGGAAGAAAAACAGTCAAGGCAGAAGACGTCAAACTGGCGTCAAAACCATTTGCAAAATTCTAACCTAAAAGATTTAATTGTTCATCAAGAGCTTTTTTGATTGCGGTGAGGTGGCAGAGCGGCTATGCGTTCGCCTGCAGAGCGAATCTATAGGGGTTCGAATCCCTTCCTCACCTTTGTCATGATTATATCATAATAACCAGCCTTTCTAAATACAGCATTTTCTAATCATCATAGTTTGACTGAGAGAACCAATGGTCTATTAGAATACATTCCTGGGGCTCGGCCCATTTTGTTACAGACCACAAATGGCCAACCACTTGAAGGATTTGTACAAAACATTCGTAACAGCATTAAAGAATATGCTGAAAACGCCCAAAGCGAGGTAGAAAAAGGAAATAATTTTTTGCAATGGGTCCTCACAAGAGTTTTTGAAGCAACTGAAGATGATGCCACTGATGCCATAGTAGATGGTGCAAACGATTTAGGAATAGACGCGTATCTCCCTGTGGATTTTTCTGAAGGCACTGTGCGATTGTTTCAATCAAAGTACGGCACATCTCATTCCATGGAAGCGATTTTCAAATTCAAAGAAGATGCCAAGAACCTTCAAAATCGAGATATTACAAAGATGCGTCCAGAACTTGCGCATCTTGTTACTCAGATACGTGAGAAAAATCTAAAAGTTGAATGTGTATATGTAACAGATCAAAAAGTCGAGTATCAAAACAGTGATTCTTTTGAGATATGTGATATTGATTCCATAGTACAGAAACTCTGGGATAGGATAAAAAAACCTGCAGCAGGAAAAAAAGCAGCCATCAAACTAGAAAGTAAACTAAAATATCACAGTACAATTCTTGGCATTTTGAAATTAAGAGAGCTAACAAACTTTGTAACAAAAAATCGAGACTATGTCTTTGAATCAAACATCAGGCAATGGATGCAGTTTAAGACCACAGTAAACAAGGGCATACGAGAAACTCTTCAAGAATCTCCTGACAAATTCTTCTATTATAACAACGGCATAACAATTGTTGTAAGCGACTTTGAAGAACTTGAAGACAATACCTTGATGTTGCATGCACCACAAATCGTAAACGGTGCACAGACATCAAACTCTATTTTAGATCATGCAAAAAGAACTCACAATCTGGAAGGAAGTATTACAGTCACTGTAATTAAAGCTGCAGATGAGCGTGATCAAAACAACATAACAAAATATAGAAATTCGCAGAATGCCGTAAGGGGAAAAGATCTTGTTTCTTTGATGGATTTTCACAAATCTATTAAATCACAGATGGAGAACTTTGGATATTTTTATGAGATTCAGGCAGGTTCGTTTGACAGCAAAACAAAGTCACAACAAAGTGAGTTTGGTGGCGATGGAGTATACAACAAATATCTCCCAGAAAACCACAAAAAAGTGATTGTCGCAAAGGATGCAATACAAGCACTAGTAGCTGGAATAGAGCAAAGACCAACAGAATCATACAGTTCGCCTGCTCAGTTTCTTCCTCGTGGAAGTAAATATGATGAGATTTTCAATGAAACACTAAAGGATGATTGTAGAGTTCTTTTGTATCCTTATCTTGTTAAAGAATATGCAAAAAAAATTCTCAGCTATGGGAAGAAAGGAGGTCATAAGACAAAAAGATATGCTACTCTGTTCTTTGTTGCCACATATTTTAAGATCTTACATGAAAAAATTCTATCAACAAAAGGCGATTTTAAAGAAGACATTTCAAAGCTTGAGCCCATTTTTAAGAGTGTTAAACTAAACCAAAGAATTTTGAAGCTGACAGATACTATTGTGACAAAATTCTTGGAAGACACTGTTGTTGATGATGAAATGGATGCTGCAAACACCTATCATAATTTCTTTTCACATAATGTTTGGCAAGATTCTATGATCCGAGTTATTGAAAAGAAGATAAAACAAGAGGAAGACGAAATTAATTCTATTAAAAAAATAGTTCAAGATCTTTTCTAAATTTATTATACAAAAAGCGGCAGATGGGTGACCGATAGGTCTCTTGCAGGAGGTCCGCATCTAGCCATCCAGTCTACCGCAAGATTATTCCTATGAGAGGTACTATTTAACATGATTTTTATTACGAAAATATTGGAACTGAATTAAATTGGAAAACGACGATGTAAAATGTTCTATATGTGATAAAACAATATCAGAACACAAGTATTATCCAATGGAATCTTGGGGGATCAAAGGTACATTATGTGGAACTTGTTATTCTCAAAAAATAGCCGAGTTTTATCCTGGCACACATGAACGAACCCATTCCTAAATTTCTAAAATCCAACCTGTGTGAATTTTATCAGTATCTGCTTTCTCTCCAATTCCCGTGGCATATCTCCAAATAAAAGGTGCGTTTGTTTCCATTTTGATTTTGATTTTGGCAAGAGATTCTAACTCTTGATTTAGGTTTGTTGCAGTATTTGCACAACTCTCACAGAATTTGCATTTTTGATCTAGTGCTACAGGAGAGGATTCAATAACAGGATATGCGCTACACGCAAGAGGTCTGCTGTCGTATATTCTGCATTTATAACCCCCATGAGATGCTCTCTCCTTGCTTTCAGTATCTAAAAACGGACATGTGTTTCCATTTGATTCTCTTCCCATCAATTGATATGCAAGTATATTGGTAGGTCCGCCAGATTTTTCATATGAAACCCCAATGCGTGGCAATATTAAAATGTCAAGATGTAATTTTTTTGCAAGTGATTCAATTTCTTCTTTTTCTTCAGGTAGAATTAGGACTCCAATTTTACCAAATTTTGTTGTTGGATAATATTCTCTTTCGATGCAACATTTTGAACAATCTTGAACACAGTTAAAGTCCATCATTTTATTTTGATATTAGAAAATAAAACTCATTCTACTCTTTCTTCGATTTATTGTAATACAAACAATTCCAAGCCAGCTCATCGTCTTTTACCTGACTTTCTTGCAAAAATTTAATGTCAGTTACAACCTTTTTCTTTTTAAAAAGCTCTATAGGAGACGACTCGTTTTTTTCCCGGTATATTCCCATTCTAAGATAGGCTTGCCCTTCATGACCTCTTTTAAATCGTTCATAGTGTTCTGATTTTTTTAATACTTTGAAAAAAGATTTGTTAGATTCTGGAAAAGGAGAATTGCCTCCCATTACAAACCAATAATCATCGTTTACTTCTACAAATCTTATCTTAATGGTTGGGTCTACCCACCATTTTATCACACGTTCCCAAATTTGGTTTGCTTTTTTTTTGTCTGTAAATATTGGGAACACATTCATCCTTAAATCATAAAATCTATATCCGACTCCAAGAAAGTCATCTGTCCATGGGATCGCAGGCTTTGACAATGAAAACAAGACACGAATTTCGATATTTATCTGATCTGAGTAATACCCTTATATCACCTCATTATACAAATTTTAGATATGGTAGCTTATAGAACAAGTATGCAGATAGTAAGTGACTTACTTACAGTTACCGAACAAAGTGGAGCAAGTGGCATTAACGTAACTTCACTTTTAACAAAAGCAAATCTTTCACACTCAAGACTGGGAAAATTTCTGAATAACCTTACCGGAGCTGGTCTTATTAACAAAATAGAGTTTGATGGAAAGCATGTTTTTGTTATAACTTCAAAAGGTAGACAATATATGGAATCATACAAAAGTTTCCAGAATCTTGCAGATTCCTTTGGTCTAGACCTCTAATCATTTTTTAGATTTTCTTTCCTTTCTTCTCTGTTTTGCGTCAAATAATATCAAAAGGATCGCACCACCAAGCAACATGTAGAAGATTGGAATTCGATTTCCCACAAGTGCGAGTGCCATACCTGATATCAAAAAAATCAAGATGATTATTAGATACTTTTCCATGTAAGAATGGAAACTCAAAACAATATATCCTTTTGAGGTGGACGATCTTGTATTCAAAGAAATGAACATCAAAATACTTGAGATTATTGGATTTGCACTAATAGGGGCAATGATTTATGCATTGTTTGGTGGAGGAAAAGATGGTCCTATATGGTCAATTTTTTGGCCATGTGCAGTAGGAGTTGTTGCGATCAATGTGTATCGCACAAAAAAGAAAAAACTGGCAAAAAAATAATTTTCAGAATAAATTTTTTGCAATCTATGATTTTGTTTAAAACAAAATAATTGTTTTATTAAAAAAGTAATTACAAAAAAGAGGATCGACAGATCTATAAAGGCGTGTTTCTTCGTTAGTAAGAGAGAACATGACTGATATTTCTAGATGGTGGCGTGGTTTAGGACAAGAATTAGAAATTGATCTTGAGAGCCAAGACGGTTTTAATGAAGATGTTTCAGCATAGATTTTTTGCATTTTAATTATAATTTGCAAAGATATCTTTAAATTATATCAAAAGATGGATTTTAGAAAGAGAGTGTTTGGATGACAGAAAAAACCGATGTAGTTGGAATTAATGTATTAAACCAAAACGGCGCAAACGTAGACGAAATCACAAAATTGTTAGTCTATAACGCATCGGTGGAATTCACAGCATACTATTACTTTACACTACTGAGAACCCACTGCACAGGCATGGAAGGCGAAGGAATCAAAGGGGTAATCGAGGATGCCAGGCTTGAGGATCTAAGTCACTTTGAATCATGCATTGAAAGAATCCACCAACTTGGAGGAACTCTTCCTATCGATGCTATTGATTTTATTAAAATGTCAGGCTGCGAGTTTTTACAGTTACCAAAAAACAGAACTGATTTAAAATCAATCCTAGAAAAATGTCTAAAAGCTGAACAAGGAGCAATTGTAAACTGGAACAAGATGTGCAATCTGACCCTAGGTAAAGATCCTACAACTTACGATATTGCAAAAGATATTCTGGCTGAGGAGATCGAACATGAAGCGTGGTTCTTAGAATTATTATATGGCAGACCATCTGGACACATGCGAAGAAAATATTCTGGAGAAAGACCACATACTCGTAGGCATTCCAGATCATTAGATCATCTATAACAATTAAGAATTAATCATTTCATTTTAGAAATTAAGCCTCGAGCGGGATTCGATCCCGCGGCCTAACGCTTACGAGGCGTTCGCTCTACCAGGCTGAGCTATCGAGGCAATGGTTCGCTTTCCATCAGAGTTTATAAAAAGCCTTTGTGACTTTGATTCATTGAAAGTATCCATCTCCGGTGTGCGTGGAATTTTTGGTGATGATTTAAACCTTGGCGACATAATGAAATTTTGTAGAAATTTTTCTGTGTTAATAAAATCAAAAAAATGTGTTGTTGCACGTGACACAAGACCCTCAAGCAAGATTCTAAGTGAGACCGCAATTGCGTCATTAATGGAAAGAGGAATCGGAGTATACAATCTAGGAATTTCTCCTACACCTGTAATTTTTAGAGAAGCAAGAAAATACGGTGCTGGTGTTATGATCACTTCATCACACAATCCTTTACAATGGAATGGTCTGAAATTCATCTTTGAAGGAAGAGGAATTAATGAATCTGAACTTGAAGAAATTAAAAAACACCATGAATTTTCAAAAGAAAATCTAGGCTCTGAATTGCAAATCAATTCAAGTTACATTTCTGAAGCAATAAATCTGATTGGTAAGGTGAAAGATGGACCAAAAGTTGCTGTGGATGTTGGAGGAGGAGCAGCTTTTGATGTGGCACCCAATATGCTTCAGAATTTAGGATGCAAAGTTATTACAATAAATAAAAAACCAGGAGTTTCTTCACACGGGCCGGATCCTACATCGGAGAACCTCGATGAGTTAATTTCTGCTACAAAAAAGTGTGAAATTGGATTTGCGTTTGACCTTGACGGGGATAGACTTGTAGTTGTAAAGGATGGAAAGAAACAGGCCCCCGATATTACTTTAGGATTAGGTGTTTCAAAAGCACTTGAATTAGGATACAAACGGTTTGTTCTCAGTCTTGATACGAGTGTTTCTGTTGAGAAATTTATCAAAGATCATGGAGGTCAAGTTCACAGATCAAAAGTAGGCGAAGCAAATGTTGTGGATTTGATGATAAAGACAAATTCACAGGCGGGTGGAGAAGGAAGCAGTGCAGGTTTCATCTTACCAGAGTTTAACATGTGTCGCGATGGTATTTTAACTAGCGGACTGGTTGCCTCTATGCTTAAGACAAATACCTTTTCTGACGTATTGAAATTCATGGAAGGATATACACAGTTACGAACCAAAGTTGATGTAAAAGTTGAATTTCATGAAAAAACTTTACAAATTCTACATGAGAAGATGAAAGGCCAATTCAGTCAGTTAATTACTATCGATGGGATAAAGGCCATTATAGATGACGACAGTTGGGTACTGGTAAGACAATCAAATACAGAAAATATTGTACGAATATCTGCAGAATCAACAAATTTAGCAAAGGCAAGATCTATTCAAAAACAAATTTCAGAGTTGATAAAACAAAGCTATGACCAAGCTAGACGAAGCAAAAATAATTAAAATTTTTCAGCAAAGCTTTGGAAAAGGATCAAAATTTGTTCCTGAAGATGTAGAAATTCTCCGGATTGGAAAGGTACATTTTGTGACTAAATCTGACATGTTAGTCGAAAGTACTGATGTCCCTCCAGGAATGAAAATAGATGAGATTGCAAGGAAAAGCATGGTTGCCTGTGTAAGTGATTTTTCAGCAAAAGGGATCAAGCCACTGTATGCTACGATTTCCCTTGCAATTCCAAGAGGGTTTTCTAAATCCAAAATAATGAAACTGGCCTCTGGATTTAAGAAATCATCCAAAGAATTTTGCATAAAAATACTTGGAGGTGATACAAACGAGGGAAAGGAAATAGTTATTGAAGTATCCATGTTTGGGATCGCCCAAAAAATAGTAAATAGAAAGGGCGCAAAGGTTGGAGATGTTATTGTTACATCTGGCCCATTTGGATATACGGCATCAGGATTAAAGATCATTTTGAATCATTGTAGAGCAAACCCTCAATTTATTAAGAAATCTAAAAAGCAAGTTTTCGTACCAAAACCAAGACTAAGATTTGGTTTAGCAATTGCGAGATATCTTTCATCATCCATGGATTCAAGTGATGGATTATCCACCACTTTAAATGAGATGAGCAGACAAAGCTCCAAGAAATTTGTGATAACAAAACCACCAAGTCCTCATGATGTTGAGAAATTTGCAAAAGCAAATAGAATTAGATTTTTGGATCTTGTTTTTAATGGGGGTGAAGAGTATGAGATAGTTGCAACTGTTTCATCAAAGAATTTGCCAAGAGTTAAAAAAATTGCAAGAATTCAAAAAATTCCATTATTTGTGATAGGACATGTTACAAAGGGAAAAAATGTGATTTATCAACACCAAAATAAAATAACAACCATTGAAGACAGGGGTTGGCTTCATTTCAAATCCTAATGTTTTTTAAACCCATTCAGGGCTTGGAAAATGTTGTCTGAACAGGAAGCCAAAGAAAAATGGGGAGTTGCCCACATTTACAGTAGTTATAACAATACCATAGTTCACATTACAGACCTCTCAGGGGCCGAAACAGTTGCAATCAGTTCCGGAGGTAGACACGTAAATGCTGACAGGTACGAATCATCACCATATGCTGCAATGAAATCCACAGGCGCGGTTGTCGAGGCTGCACATGACAAGGGTTTCACTGGCATGCACATAAGGGTCAGAGCAGTAGGTGGGGTTGGTGCAAGGGTACCAGGCCCTGGAGCACAGGCTGCCATTAGAGCCTTAGCAAGAGGCGGATTTAAAATTGGACGAATTGACGATGTTACACCGATTCCTCATGATACAACTCGCAAGAAGGGCGGCAAACGTGGAAGAAGAGTCTAATCATCAACAAGTTTCATTCTTATTTTGCAATTTTTTGATTCAAAGAATTTTGTAACAAAATCTGAAAATTTTTCTTGAAATGCTTTGCCTTTTGTATTCATAATTTGATTTCCAAACTTTTCTTGCATTCCTGCAAGTAATTCATTTTTAAATAATATTTTGAAAAAAGACCAACCAAATTTGTCTACCGGATCACTAAGAAGGAAACCATTGTTTACCCCACATGATTCTTGTAGGGATTTCATGACTGAGGTGACAAGGTCCCGGTCGGTTTCATATTTTGTAGTAGAGATTTCAAAAATTACCGCTTTGTTACTCATGTGCTTTTATTCTCTAGCTACTAAATTTGGGTTTCGAAAATTTTTTTCTGTAAATAAATGCAACTATGAAAGAGCCTACAAAAGGTGCTGACAAGTACAACCACAAATCACCTGTCATTCCAGAAACTATTGCAGGAGCCAATGAACGAATTGGATTCATGGAAGCTCCAGAAACAGATCCAAAGAAAAATACATCCATCGCCACGGTTCCGGCAATTATGGCGCTAATGAAAATAGGATGTAATCCCTTTATGTTGATTGCAACAAGTATGCTTCCCATCAAAAATACAGTCACAAGAACTTCAATTCCAAAGAAAAATCCAACAGGATATTCATAATTTGGAAAATTTGTTCCCAAGTTTGCAAAATCTCCAAAGATGTATTTTACAAACAGACTACCCAAAAACGCACCAATCGCCTGAGCTACAATATATACAAGAATTTGTCTTGCACTGATTAATTTTGCAATAAAACAGGCTATAGTAACAGCTGGATTGAAATGGGCCATGGAAAACCTTCCAAATAAAATTATCATTGCACTCAACCCGATAAAATGGATTGCTGAGATGAAACCAATTCCAAAGGTGCCTGCCATAATTGAATCATAAACAATAGAACCCGTTGCGGCAACAATCAAACCAAAAGTACCTCCCAGCTCTGCCAAAAATACGACTAAATTTGATTTGCGCATCAGATTACCTTTCGAGATTTTTGACAAGTTCCTTTACTTTGACTTCGATCTGGTCGCGGATCTTACGCACTTCATCAATCGATTTTCCTTTTGGATCAGGTATTTTCCAGTCAATTACATTATCAAGAAACAATGCTGGACATGATTCTTTATCCATGCAACCCATGTTTATTATTTTAGTAGATTTTTGCATCATCTCTTCTGAGATAGTCTTAGGGATCTGTTTACTGATGTCAATACCAACTTCTTTCATCGCTTTAATTGCCAACGGGTTTGTTTCACTGACAGGTTGTGTACCTGCACTGATTGGTTGATATTCAGATGTAGCATATTTTCTAAAGAATCCCTCTGCAATCTGACTTCTTCCCGCATTTTCTACACATACAAAAAGTATTTTTTTGGTTTCAGACATGGAGATATGAATAAATATTGGTTTATATAAATATCGGTTAATATGAACAGCTTGACCCTACTCAAATGCATCTGTGATGAAACCCGCTTTCACATTCTTGAATTGCTTCAAAAACACAAAGAATTATGCGTAAACGACTTGGTCATAGACTTGAAAAAGGATCAGCCTTTGATATCTCATCATCTAAAGGCATTAAAACAATGTGGCATAATACGTTCAAGAGAAAATGGAAAAATGACAATGTATAGTATTGGCAGTACAGAAATCTCCAGACTTATTAATGATATTACAAAGGCAAGCAAAAAAATTGTAACAATATGTACTGATCCCGCCTGCTGTCCTTGAGATAATAATTTTTGATTACCTATCGGTTTGATTTTCTGAACTTTCTTTTGAAGATGTGCTTTCCTTTAGCTTGTCAGACCAGGAAACAAGCTTTCCATCTTGTTCTACTTTGATTGTAGTAGCTACACGAACACGAATACCAATAGACCTGAAAAGCGTGAGTAATTTTCCACCATCAATTGTTTCTGTGACTTCGCCAGATTGAATGAGTTCTGCAAGCTTGTCTACAACCATTTTGGTTTCGTCTGGAAATTGAGATTCTGCGGTTTGTAGAACTTCTAGACCACGATAACCGAGATGTTTAATTAGAATCTCTCTTGGAGTTGGTGCAGTAGTTTTTTGATCCTGTTTTATTGCTTTTAGCTCTTCTTGTTTTTGTTGTAAGGAGATATTTTTTTGCATCTCAAGCAAGCGTTTTGCCTTGAGAAGCTCTAACTCTTTGTCTTCTTCGCTCATCCCTTTATGACACCTATGGGAAGAAGCTTTGCAACTTTAGTAGCTATTCCAAGTTCATGAGAAACATTTGCAACAGCATCTACGTCTTTGTATGCTTCAGGGGTTTCTTCTACAACCCCTTCTCTTGTAAGAGCTTTTATGAAAATCCCTTTGTCGCTAAGAGTTTTTTGCACTTGAACATCAGTATAGTTTCTACGGGCTGCAGATCGCGACATTGTTCTTCCTGCACCATGTGCAGTGGAACCAAAACTTAGATCAAGCGAATTTGGTTTACCTAAAAGAATCCAACTAGCTGTTCCCATTGAACCCGGGATGAAGACTGGTTGTCCCATGTCCCTGTATTTTTGTGGGATTTCATCTCTGCCTCCAGGGAATGCTCTAGTGGCACCCTTTCTATGAACCACGACAGATTTTAGTTGTCCGTTAATTTTGTGTTTTTCTACTTTGGCAATATTATGAGCTACATCATAAACAAGTTTCATATCCAAATCAGATTCAGATTGTGAAAAAACCCGTTCAAATGCTTTTCTTGTCCAGTGTGTAATCATCTGTCTGTTACTCCATGCAAAGTTTAATGCAGCAAACATTGCTTTTCTATAAGACTCACCTTCCTCTGATGAATTTGGAACACAAGCCAGTTCTCTATCTGCCAAAGTTATACCATATTTGCCAAGCGATTGTTCCGAAACTCTAAGATAGTCACTGCAAATTTGGTGACCAAATCCTCTTGATCCACAATGAATCAAAACCGTCACCTGTCCTTCATTGTATATTCCCATTCGTTTTGCAGCTTCCTTGTCATGTATTTCTGAAACTTTTTGCACCTCAAGAAAGTGATTTCCAGAACCAAGACTGCCAAGTTGTGGCGCCCCACGTTTTCTAGCAGTTGCTGATACTTTGCCAGGATCTGCGTTTTTCATTTGACCATTTTCTTCGCATACATCTGCATCATCTTTGGTCCCGTATCCATTATCAATTGCCCATTGCACTCCCTTTACCAATACTTCATCAAGTTGTGAATAACTTAGTTTTATCGCTCCCTTCGAGCCAACACCAGATGGAATAGAGCTGAAAAGATCGTTAACAAGATTTTTTAATTTTGGTCTGACATCCTTTTCGTTAAGATTTGTTCGTAGTAATCTTACACCACAATTAATGTCATATCCTACCCCACCGGGGCTTATCATTCCTTCTTCTGCATCCATAGCTGCTACCCCACCTACCGGAAATCCATATCCTTCATGTCCGTCGGGTAAGACTACTACATGTTTTTGAACCCCTGGTAAAGTAGATACATTGATTGCCTGAGTAATTGTTCTATCGGTCATCATTTTTTGCAATAACCCTTCATCGGCATAAATGGTTACAGGGACTTTCATTCCACGATTTGAATCGGCTTCTATTTGATATTGCATATTGCCGATTTTTTTTGGAATAGTGGATGACATTTGTATCAGTGAACAAACGTTGCTCTTGCACAATTTAAATCATAAGTAGTTAAGTAATTTTTTACTTTATCCACTCTGCATCAATCATAATGTGAATAAACAAGACCGCCAGTTTTTACTTTTGCCAAATTGCCCAATACGGTATAGGCTTCAATAATTCGTATTTTCCTTTTTTTCCTCATCATTCATTCCCCATTCATTTTTTGTATGACCATGGTTGTGATCAAATGTTTTTCCCCAAGAAAATTTTGGAATTATTAATTCATCCACGGTCGTCAGTTAGCTTGCCCTAATTAATAAAACAGTGAGAATGCAGTGCAATGCACGATCATGAGACGATTCAGGAAAATGAAATGATCATAATAATCAATACTGTAAATGATGTTTGGATCGAAAAAATCAATCTAGATTACTGAGATTTTGTAGAATAGAAATGTACGTCATTGTTGGAACATACTTGCCCTTATTATTGTGATATTAGATAAAAATGAAGAACAAGATTGAACCAAACTATTGAGAAACCATTTTGTTCTCATTGCAACAAGGAAATGAAATTCAATGAGGGCGACACAATTTATGATGACAAATGGTATCATAAAGAGTGTCGGAGGATAATAAAAAACACCTGCTAGTCTTCTAGTCACCACGCTGAATCTTTAAGTAGGTTTATTTTCCTAATTCAGTTCAAATTCATTATGACTATTTTACCAATTGATGGAGGACGTTATGGTACAAGAGAAATGCGTGAAATTTTTGATGATCAAAAAAAAATCAATTATCAACTTGAGTTAGAGGCGGCTGCATCTGAATCTCAATCCGAAATAGGCATGATTCCAAGGGCAGCAGCTCAAAATATAGCAAAAATAGCAAGATCAGGAAAAATTACTACAAAAAGGGTAAAACAACTTGAAGCAAAAAGTGACCATGATACTGCTGCTTTAGTAGAAGCATTAAGTGAGCTTTGTATTCCTAATGCAAAACCTTGGATACACTATGGTCTGACAAGTAATGATTTAGTAGATACAAGTACCTCGATGCAAATTAAAGATGCTCTTGCAATTATAGAACCAAAGGTTGCAAGACTAGCAATAATTTTAGCAAAACTTGCAATGAGATTCAAAGATTTTCCAGCTGTTGGAAGAACACATGGACAACACGCAAGCATCATTGCATTTGGTTTAAAATTTGCAAATTGGGCTTTAGAAATGTCAAAGCACATTGAAAGAATTGAACAGTGCAAGAAGAGAATTTTGATCTGTAAGACACTTGGTGTTGTTGGAACTGGATCCCTCATGGGCTCAAAGGCCTTAGAGGTTCAAAAAAGAGTTGCAAAGAAACTTTCGTTATACCCGGCTGATGTTACGACCCAGATTATCTCACGAGAAGGATACGCAGAATATGTTTTTTGCATAGCATTAATTGGTTCTACACTAGAAAAAATTGCAGTAGAAATAAGAAACCTTCAGAGAACAGAAATTGGTGAAGTTGCAGAACCCTTCAGAAAAGGCCAAATGGGAAGCAGTGCTGTACCGGTAAAGAGAAATCCGGTAAAAAGTGAACGTGTAACTTCACTTTCAAAGATGCTGCGAAGTCAGATTAGCGTGTCATTTGAGAACATACCGTTATGGCATGAGAGGGACCTATCAAATTCTGCAAATGAAAGATTTACCCTTCCAACTAGTTCCATATTGTTAGATGAGATGCTAGAAGCAATGACAAAGATTCTTTCTGATCTTTATGTAAACAAGGACAAAATAAAGAAAAACCTAGGAATAACAAAGGGTCAGATTTTTGCAGAGTTTGTGCTTGATGCCTTGATCAAAAAGGGCGTTCCACGTTTTAATGCCTATAGGGACATACAACGAGTAGCTTTTGCTGCATCTGATTCAGAAATGGAATTTTTAAAAGCTGTAAAGAACGATAAGGCAATATCAAAACATCTGACTGAAAAAGAAATAGAGAAAATATTTGTTCCAGAAAATCATCTTGGGGCATCAAGTTCGATAATCAAAAATGTCTTCAACAAGGTAAACAAGACATGCTCTAAATTTACTTGATTTTCATCAAGGTTTTGTGAATAAGAGAACCATATTGAAGTGCCTTTTTGTGTTTGAGCGCAGCTTCTTTTGGAACCCCGATCTTTAAAGCAAGATCTCTAACAATGTGTTTTCGCATTAGATCATCATGTCCATGAATTTTTTTCTCGATTGGAATTTTCTTGGCAAATGTCACAAATTCTTTTGAAAGAAAAGGTTGTAGTACCCTAACGTCAAATTCTGAAGCAATTGTGTTAACTGCTTTCATCATGGAAAGTTCATTTTTAATTTTTGATTCCATCAGGTCCATAACACTTTCATGGCCATTTTTTATAGCATCTCTATATGCATTGTAACCACAGAAAAGCTCGTCAATCCCATTTGCTGTGAGTACCTTATCAATACCATTTCGTCTGGCAAGCTTGGAAACAAAATAAAAAGCGATACAATTTTCATTCCACGAAAGATTATCTGTTTTTATTGTCTTTTTGATCTGTTTTGCTATCCCTGGAAATATCTTTGGTGAGATTTTTTCAATTTTATGCGAATAGCCAAATAAATGAGATATTTCCTTTGAAAATAAAATGTCATGAGAATTTGCAAATCCTATTGTTAAAAGTGTCACAGCATATCCAAGATCCGTGCAAAGCTTGGCCAAAAGTGAGCTGTCTACACCACCTGAAAAAGAGATGCCTATTTTTTTGCAATTAACTGTTTTTTGAATAGATTCATTCATCTTTTTGTATAGTCTATCAAGGTCTTCCAATTCCATAGATTGTAAAAATCCGCCCTAAGTTAGTTGCGATGTTTTGATAGTTAAATATAAGATTTGATAAAAAGACTCATGGGTTTGACAAAGTTATCAGATGAACAAATCAAAAAAGAAGTAGAAAATTTGTCTGGTTGGAGCCTTGTAAATGGAAAACTACACAAGGACTTTGTCTTCAGAGACTTTATCGAAGCCTTTGGATTCATGAGCACAGCGGCATTGCATATAGAAAAAATGAATCACCATCCAGAATGGTTTAATGTATATAACAAGATCAAAGTTGATCTAACAACCCACGATGCAGGGGGAATAACTCAAAATGATATCAATCTTGCAAGAATCCTAAATTCTTTGGAATAAACAAACCTTCAGCAATCCCATTTTTTGATTTTTTCTGTACAGAATTTATATACTGAAGAATATCAAAAATTTTCAAATGGCTAGTGGATCAGCAATTTTGGATTCTGATTTCAGATATACTGATAGAAAGGGTAACCTTTTGAGAACAAGAACCGAGCTTTCAATAGCAGAGATGCTATCATTTTTGGATATAAAATACGAATATGATTACAAGTTAACTCTCAAGAATGGTAAGAGTGTCGTAGTAGATTTTCGAACAGAAAAAGGGCTCATTGAAGTAATTGATAATGAAAAGGATATTACAAAATACAAGGAAATAAAGCATGAAGTTCCTGAAACTAAGATTATTGCAATCGGCCATCCAAAGTTTACTGCACAAATAAAAGAATTAGAAGATGTTGTATTTTACAAAACAAGAGAGGTTCAAACAGGATCTATTTTTATGGAAGATCCATCTTTTGCATTTGATTATGCCCATATTCTCCCATTAGTAGAAAAGTGTTCAATACTACATGGGCATACATCTTCTGTAATGGTTGAGCTTGTCGGTGAAATGAAAAATAATCTGTTAATAGATTTTAGTGAAGCAAAAAAAATTATCAAAGAGGTTATTTCTATTCTTGATCACAAATTTTTCATCAATAAAAAATACCTAATAAAAGAAGACAATTTACATTACAAGATTATGTTTGATGGTCCAAAGGGGATGTTTGATTTACAGGTACCAAAGAACACGACCTATCTACTTGAGGGTGAAGCTACGGTAGAAAACCTCTCCACTGAAATAATCAAGCTCCTTATTCCAAAAATGCCAGAAAATATAGAAGCCGTAGGAGTCTATATTTACGAAGGATACAACAAAGGAGCCCATATTTTATCGCAAATCTCCAAGTCTTAAGATATGGAACCTAAGATCAAAGAGACTGCCTGGAACCCAGAGCTTGAAAAACAGATTCTAAAACAATGGCAGGATTCCCACATTTACGATTTCAAGCCTGAAGGTGATGTTTTTGTTATAGACACTCCACCTCCATATCCATCTGGAAGGCCCTGGCACATAGGAGCGGCAGCTCATTACGCACAGATAGACATGATTGCAAGAACAGCAAGAATGTCTGGTAAAAACGTCCTTTTCCCAATAGGGATAGACAGAAACGGCTTACCAGTAGAGATGTACACTGAAAAAAAATACAATATTAGAATGCGCGAAACAGAACGTGGTGAATTCCTGAAGCTTTGTGCAACCGCATTAGACGATCTGGAAGCAGAAATGATTCAGATAATGACAAATCTTGGCCTTAGTGGAAATTTTTCAGAATATTATAGAACAGATTCTGAAGAATACAGGACACTTACACAATCGACGTTTATCGATCTTTGGAAAAAGGGATTGGTATATCTTGCAAATAGACCAAACAATTACGACTGGGTTACTGGAACTACAATTGCGGATGCAGAAATAACGTATCAAGAAATTCCTACAAAATTAGTTCACATGAAATTCAAAATAAAAGATTTTGAAAAATCACTGATAGTGGCAAGTACTAGACCAGAACTTTTGTGCGCCTGTCAAACAGTGATTGTAAATCCTGATGATGAAAGATATGCCGATTTGATTGGAAAAAAAGTAACAATTCCAATAGTGAACCGAGAAGTTGAGATTCTAACTCACCCTTCTGCAGAAAAAGAATTTGGATCTGGTGTTGTCATGGTATGTAGCTATGGTGACCAAAATGATGTTGCATTATTTAGGGAACTAAAATTACAAGAGATCGTCGCCATTGGAAAAGATGGACGTATGACTGAGGTTGCTGGCGCATATGCGGGATTAAAGGTAAAACAAGCAAGAGAGAAGATAATCGAAGATTTAGAGAACCAGGGGTTTGTTGAAAAGATAGACAACATCAATCACCGCACGCCTGTCTCTGAGAGAAGCAAGATTCCAATTGAGATAATACCAATGGAAGAATACTATGTAAAGCAAAAAGATTCTGTCGAGAAAATGAGAGAGCTTGGTTCAAAGATTAATTTTCATCCACCCATGCACAAACAAATCCTGTTGAACTGGTTGGATTCTATTTCAATTGATTGGCCCATATCAAGACGACGATATTATGGAACCGAAATCCCAATATGGTACTGCAAAAAATGTTCCGAACAACATGTACCAGAACCTGGCAAATACTACCGACCATGGAAAGACAGCAGTCCAATTCTAAATTGTACAAAATGTGGCTCAAGTGAATTTGTTGGTGAAGAAAGAACTTTTGATACATGGATGGATTCAAGTGTATCACCATTATTTGTTACAAAATACAACCGCGATAATGAATTTTTTAAAAAAACATATCCTACAACGTTGAGACCACAGTCAAAGGACATTGTAAGAACCTGGTTATACTATACTCTTTTAAGATGTGAACAGCTAACTGGCAAGGCTCCTTGGTCTGAAGCTTGGATAATGGGATACGGTGTTGATGAGCATGGTGCCAAGATGAGCAAGAGTAAAGGAAATGTGGTAGATCCTTTGCCAGTTGTACAAAAATTTGGTGCTGACGCTTTTAGATTCTGGAGTGCAAGTGAGATTAATCTAGGATATGATTTTAGATGTTCAGAACAAAAAATTGAATCGACAAAAAAGTTTCTTAGTAAACTATGGAATGTTTCCAGGTTTCTTTCCGGATTTCCAGTATTAAAGACAGGAAAATTGGGTTCTGCTGACAAATGGATTCTTTCTGAGCTTGACAAAGTTGTTACAGAATGTAAGAAAGGATATAGTGAATACAATTTTTTCATCCCTGCTACTGCTCTTAGAGAGTTTACTTGGAATCTTTTTGCTGCACATTACATAGAAATGACAAAGGGTCGTGCATACGGAAGTGGATTTTCAGAGGAAGAAAAAGAAGGTGCCATATACACCCTCCACAAGGTCCTTTCTACATTGTTACTCTTACTTGCTCCAATTACTCCCTTTATTACAGATTACCTATGGCAGAATCTCTATTCTGAAAAGACCATACACAAAGAAAGATTTGTAGAGAAAGAAAATTACGAAGACTGGAAAGAATTCACAAAGGAAATAGTCGAATTCAATTCAAATGTGTGGAACAAGAAAAAGGAACTAGGGCTATCGCTCAAAGATTCAATTAATTTTGAGATTCCGTCAAAACTTTCACAATTTACAAAAGATTTGAAAGCAATGCACAACCTAAAATAGTTATTTGAAAAAGATGTGGGTCCAAAATTAACGCCAGAGTAGTACTGGGCCTTACCGAACCCACACCAAGAATTTGTGAGTAATCTCTAAATTCATCAATGTAGATTTTCTGATACGAACACTGCAATTTTACAATTAGTAACTGTAATCTTAATTTTAGTATCAATACTCATTGTAGCGCAAGAATCACTTGGACAAACATTTCTACCTCTGATAACGCTTGACAAAGAGGAATACAACCAGTATGACAAAGTTATCGTAACAACCAATGCACCAGAAAAAAATGAAAATCCAACACAAGCTGATACAATAGTGATATCCATTTCCAATCAATCTGAGTCTTTAGCAACGATAAGGCTTTTTGAAACTGGCCAAAATAATGGCATATTTGAGGGAAGTTTTATCCTCACACCTGACATGTCAAAATTCCTTGGTGATGTCACCGTAAGTAAAGGAGATCACATTTTGCTATCATTCCAACCTGACAAAGATAATCAAATTGTAAAAGAGGTGTTTGTTAGATTCCCTCCTGAAAGCAAATTTCCAGATATAATCAAGATTCCATTTAGTCAAAGCGAGCTTGTTGTAGTAGGTAACATAGTCTCGAAAGAAAAAATCCCATCAAGAAACCAGACCATGTACAGCATTAAAGTAGAAGAGTATCTTAAAAATCCAAAGCCATACGACATGATAACTGTTCTTGGAGATGGCATAAATGAAGACGTTCCATTTACAGATGAGGTCACATATTACAACAGACCAATTTTTGATGTAGGAAACAAAGTATTTGTTTATTTGAAAAAAGAAAATAATACATTCAAGATATCGCCCCAATCGTTTACACTGGCCAAAAACCATATGGGTCCGCCAACTGATGTATGGCCAACAGGTCCTAGCAAATTTGAATTTGAATATAATGAACCAATCACAATTTCAGGTCTAGTCAAAAAAGCATATCTGTATGATGCAGAAAAGCGGGGTGAAAATACTACAGCCTACGTTAAGATTTACAATCCAAACAATGAATTGTACGCAGCTGAGCTTTTAGAAACAAACCCAGATGGAGCATTTACTTATTCAGTCAAGATCAGAGGCAAACTGGGCATAGATGGATTGTATAATTATGACACAGGTCTTCCTCACCAAAATTATCAAGGGGGATTTTTTATCAAACCATTTCAGCTTTCACCATTAAAGCAATTCAAATCAGGACTCGAAGTTGATCAAATAAAATGTAGAGAAAATCTTTTACTGATAGGAAAAATCAAAAATGCATCACCAGTCTGCGTTAAACCAGATACTGCAGTTAGGCTTATCAAATCAGGATGGGCTAGATCAATAATTCCAACCCTATTTGGAACAGCAGAAACAGAATGTGGAACTAGTTTTTGGATAATTAATAGTGGAAGGACTGCCCTGAATCAATCTGAATTTATTGGTGCTCTAAAAGATCTTTTTTCTTCAATTGACTATTTTTCCGATAAATTCGGTGATAACTGGCAAGACAAAATAAGGATAAGTAAGACACTGTGGAGTGACGTATTTTATGTTGATTTTCCTATTTTTATTGAGGCTGGAAGCTTCGATAGTGACCGTGTGCAAGAGTATTTGCAAACAATCCATTCTACTAGGACATCATACTTTGGAACATGGTGCAACCCGTGATTAGAAAGGTACAATTTATCAGCAATTTCTAAAAGCAATGTCAAAAGAATGTCATATACGAAAATTCCAGTATTATCAACAGTTGTTATTCTGTCACTTGCATTATTTTTTGGTATAAACTATGCTGTTTTTGCTGAACAACCAGGTTATGACTATGATACTGGAGATCATATTCTGATAGGTTTACCAGTTGCATTATTTAAGACAGACAACCATGTTTATGAAATACAATACGACATAACTAATGGAAAGATTGGGGCTAGTCTCGTAGATCTTCCTGCAAAAGAACTGATTTTTACAATTAATGCAACAGGAGATGGACATCTTACTGTGTATTTGCCCCGTGAATTTATTGATTCAAAAAGAAATGGAATGGACAAACCATATCTGGTTTATGTTGGCGATCTAAATTCAGGTTTGAAGAGAACTACAGCCGACGAAATTGGAAACGACAGTCAGATGCGAGTTTTAACAATTAACTTTACAAGGGGAGAAAACGAAATTGGAATTATAGGAACTTATTTTATAGAAAACAAATCGCAAGATGTTCCAATAAACCTATTTGGAAATTTTTCTCCAAGGATGCAATTTGAAAAAGGGATTGATTCAGAAGATGTGATTTGCAAAGAAAATCTTCAACTTATTATAAAATCAAGCAATGGTCATCCCGCTTGCGTGAAATCTTCTAGCATATCAAAACTTATTGCCAGAGGATGGACCGACTGGCGTCTACCACTTTCTGAAGAAGAACAATCAGTTATTGTCAACATAGCTACACACGATCCATCTGTTCAGAAATTGCTTAGCGGTAAGGACTGGTACGTTAGAGCGATACAATCAGGAGTCTCCAATGATAAGGAGTGTTCTTTTGGTAGTTGTCTTTTCATACTTATTGATCAGGTGAACAAGAACCAAACACTTGTAGTATTGGTGAATTCAGAAAACAACAAAGTGATAGATGTTAAAACAACTCCAGGATGGTAGAAGGTTTTGCACCAACAATTTATCAGCAATCGCTAAAAACTAATGCCATCAAATAATTCACATGAGGATAATTATCTTAATTCTTGTAGTTTTCAGTCTTTATTTCCTATTTGGTAACATTGCTGAAGCACACACCATAGCTCCATTTTCCATTGATCTTCCAACAAATGCTAGCCGCTTTTACGATCTTACAAATCCATATTCATCAGGACCTCTAGGAATGGTAAATTCCCCTACAAGCTATTTCCCCTTGATTGTAAAATCAGAATCAGACGAAAAAACCATTATTACTTTTAGCGCAAGATATGAAGACACCAACAGTCCGCTAAAGATGCCACCAGGAATATTTGCAAAGGTGGAACCAGACTCCCTAATCTTGGAACCTGGAAAAAATGAAACCATAAACTTGGTTGTTAATGTGGCTCCAAAAGCTCCCAACGGATTTTATCTAATGAATGTTTTGGCAACATATGATTCCAAGTACTCTGTAGCTACATCAATTGGCCTTGTAATTGGAAATAAAACACTAGACGAAATATTTTCAAATGATTTCAGAAAAGAAGAACCTTGGAAGACCTTTGAGATGGTAGGAAAGTACCACTATTCTAATCCTCCACTTCCAGATCAGACTTTTATCGCAAATTATAGAGTAATAAACGGAACACTGGAATCGATTAAAGGTAACGACACAATCATTGTTGCAGTTGTAAACAATACTTCAGAAAAGGGAACATTTGAATTAAAATTCCCTAGGAATTTTCCATACACCAACGGTCCTGGAGGAATGACTGGTGACTTTTCGATTGGTATTAACGGATATGGTTCATGGCATTATTATCATCCTGAAGATGACATTGTACTTCCATATGTTAGAGAAGAATTGATAAATAAAATCAATAGGCCTCCACCATATCCAGACAGTTATAATGGAAGAGATGGTTGCTATTTCTTCTTTAGTGTTCCATTTTACACACACGCTAAAATCGAGATAATCTATGGTGCAAACGGGTTAATTCCTGAACCTTACCACGGAGACAAGGTTCCAGATTATTGCTTGTCTGGGACGGTACAAACTGAACCTACTTTAGAAGAATTATTAGAAAAAGCAAGAAATACTATAGTTCCAGCTGAAACAGTTGTTGATTCCAATTCACCGCCTTTGAAGCAATTCAAAGCGGGTTTTTTTCTCAATGAAATAAAGTGCAAAAAAGACTTTGAATTTGTACTCAAATCAAGTAACAACCTCCCTGCATGTGTGAAACCAGAAACTAAACTAAAACTAATAGAACGAGGCTGGGCTAATCCTGGAGAATCTATATCATCAGTGGACGTTAATCTACCACTTGGAATTTCAAATCCTGAAGTGTTACTTTCTCCTGATCCACAAACAATCACAGTCGTTCTTGGAATAAACAACACGGTAAGATGGGTAAACCAAGACAATTCTCCTAGAATGTTGGTTGCAGACGATACCACTTGGACAACGGATCTTATCATGCCTGGAAGTTCAAAATCCATAACATTCAACAAAACTGGAACGCATGGCTATCATGGAGAACCCGGACCATGGATTAGAGGAACTGTAATAGTTTATGAGAAATGAAAACTCAACAACTTTCAATAATAATTATAATCGCGATAATAGTTACAGTTGGAATGACAATCTTGACTTTCTTAACTCTTCAAAATAATATCGATAGACAAAACCAATTAGAGAAGATTCAAGCTAGAGTTCATGCACCTACTGACAATGGAACAAAATATGTGAAGATAAATGACATGGCTCCAAACTCGAGTCTGATTTTTGTTTATCCATATACTGGTAATGAGACATTTGATAGTGAAACATTCCGCAAATGGATTCTGATAAGATTACCAATACATGATAGCGGAAATAAAGATGACATTTCTTCCTATCGTGCATACAGTGCAGTCGATATTCAGTTATGGTGTCTTATCAAATACTGGCCACAGCACGAATGGTTAGAGGATCCCTGTCATGGATCTTTGTATGAACCTGTTTATGGAACCCCTTTTGCAGGTCCAGCGGTAGATTACGCATTTAAGAATAATGCACTTCCACAACTCGATCTAGGTGTAGATGATGAGGGATACATTTACGTAAAGCCTCCAATTTTGGAAATCGATAAGAACGGCCAAATTGGGTATGGAAGGAAATTACCATCAGATTTAATTGAAAAGTATAGAGAAATAGGCAAATCTGGTCTTACAGCACTTCAATGAAATGAAAATTGTTACAGCACAAAACTGGGTCCAAAATAATCCCAAGATGATAACTGAATCGCATCTGACCCGCACCAACAATTTATCAGCAATCTCTAAAAGAAATAACTAACAATGATCGAATATTGAAAGCCATTTTTCTTTTCTCTCTACTGTCACTTGTTTTAATAACAATTCCAACTTTTGCTGAAGAATTAGCCGCCACTGGAGACTGCAATGCTAAACCACAAAGAGGAGTTAACTGGTATAACTGTGATAAATCTAACCTGGATTTGAGATCTAAGGATTTAAGTGAGTCTCATTTTGAAAATACTAATTTTTCACAAACTGATCTAAGTGGGGCTATCCTAAAGGATTCAGATTTTATCGGTACAAACTTTGAAGGTGCGAATCTAACTAATGCGGATCTTTCCCATACGACTTTGATAAATGTTAATTTTAAAAAAGCAAATCTTGAAGGATTGATTTTAGATGATGCGCAATTGTTTAACCTTGACTTTTCTATTATTAAATTGCCAATTGAAGTACTAATGAAATTAAACAGTTTTCCAGGAGCAAAGCTTCAGGGGATGAACTTTCAAGGATGGGATTTGTCAGGAAAAACAATCATGGAGGCAGATCTTCGTAACTCAAATCTGAGTAATGGAACTTTTGTGGAGACCTTCTTCAATAATGCAAATCTTCAGAATGCCAATCTTTCTTCTTCAAATCTCAAACATTCCTACTTTAGGGGAGCAAACCTTCAAGGAGCAAATCTGACTTTGGCGAATCTTCAGCAAGCAGATATGGAAAATACGAATCTGGAAAATGCCTTACTTTCTTTTACCAACTTGGAAGAGTCAAATCTGATGGGAGCAAATCTAAAAAATGCCAATCTTTACCAAGCCAATCTATCTGGTGCTAATCTTCAGCACGCTGTTTTGACTGGTACCAACCTCAAATTTTCCGACCTGAGCAATTCAAACTTGAGGGGAACAAAGCTCAAAGAGGCTGATCTAACAGGGACAATTCTAAAAGAAATCAACTATCCTCCCAAACTCCAGCTTTCCTTGGGAATGCCAATTTCTGAAATTAATTGCAAGCAAGGGTTTAGATTCGTAGAAAAAGCTTCAGATGGCTCACCTTCTTGCATAAACCCGTTTAGTGTAAAACGGTTAGTTGAGTTTGGCTGGGCAGATTCGACCACGCCAATACCTAATATCAAGAATTACGATTTTATTCTAGATTCAGGAAAATTATTTCAATTGACCTATTTTTTGGATGATGCAAAATTAATCAAAATTAGAAAAGACACATCTTCTAATTCACTTATTTTGAGTCTGGATGAATCAAAAGGAGGCATGCTTGGAATTGTCATTCCAAGAGAAATAATAGATGCCACAATGGGAGTCCAAGACGATAGGTTCTTTGTTTTAATTGATGGTCAGGAAGTGATCTATAATGAAACCGTAAACAAAATGGAAAGAACCTTGACAATTGACTTCCCAGCAGGAACAAAAAAGATTGAAATTATTGGGACTAATTTGATATAGGAAAATCCTCTTTGAAACAATTTATCAACAATCTCTAAAGATTCATAAATTTTAAAACCAATATCTTCTGTGTATTGTTTTATATTTCTACTATAATGGGAAGTATCAAAATCCCAAAAAATTTGTCAAAAGAATCTCGGAATGACATAGTGATTTCTGCTCTTAAAAAAGAATATGAGAGTAGAATAAATGAAAATCTGGGCATTCTTATAATGATAATTGATGCCAAGGTAGAACTAACAGGAACAACGATTTCAGATAATGGAGAATTATTCCAGACGGTACAATTTGACGCATTAACATTCTATCCTAAATTGCTTGAGATAGTGCGTGGAGAAATAGTGGAGATAACAGATTTTGGTGCATTTGTTAGGATTGGTCCAATTGATGCCTTGCTACACTTGTCACAGATTCTTGATGAGTATCTAAAAACACACGTAAGAGATGGGATTATTTATGCAACTCCAAGTGGAAAATCTCTAAAAAGAGGTGATATGATCCGTTCACGAATTACTTCTGTATCTTCACTTGACAGCGATGGATCAATAACTCACAAAATAGGACTTACATGCAGACAACCATTTTTGGGTGCAGATGAATGGTTTGTGAAATAAAGATATGATTTGTCAGCAATCTCTAAATCCATTTTGAAGGCAGTAATTATGATGAGGATTTTTCTTGTAACTGGGATAATATGTTTGGCAGTAGCTGGAATATTCTTTGTCTCAAGTACGATACATTATTTGTTATATCTTGAGGATCTTGCAAGTTATGAAGATGAGCAGGCTAATTGTCCATCTTCCCCACCGTGTTTTGGTGGTAGAGTGCATTTTTTCTATGAATACAAATGGACGACGATTGAACATGTCATAATTGGATCCATTCTAGTTCCAATTGGAGTGGTTTTACTAATAAAAGAAAAGAAGAAGATTATTGCTAAGAATTAAGTAAATTTTGTCGTAAATTATACAGGATTGTGAACTAACAAAGACGAATTTTTTTATAAATTACACACGAACTGGGCCCAAAATAAGCCCAAGATAGTATATGGTTCCCTTTGAGCCTGTTCCCAGTATACGAATAAATCTGATACAAAATAAAGCCATCAGTATAACCGGTTCCTTCCAGACTCAGTAAGGGAGGTGAAAAATCAGAATGATAAAAATCAATCCAGCTTTTGTAATCAAATCTATTGCTTCGCTGCAAGTATTGATTGATAAGGCGACGCAATTGCCAGTACCTGAAGAGATCTCAACTCGAATCACTAGTCCAGAAGAAAATAAAACGGAATACCACATAGTGGTCCTAAATGCTGCCTTCAAAACCAAATCTGATGCCGAAAAATTTTTGGAGTTTGACGAAAGGCTTGATAATGTATTTGGTATGAGGTAACGGTGGATTTTACTACTAGCGAATAGTTTGATTAATTAATGAATAATTTAGATATAAAACGTATCGTTAAAGTAGTTATTTTATAATCACATAATTATTGAGAGCTGTTGTTATCAGAAAACATGGTGGTATAGAAGTTTTATCATATGAGAACATTGAAGATCCTAAACCAAAAAAAGATCATGTGATTGTAAAGGTAAACTATTGTGCAGTTAATCACTTGGATGTTTGGGTCAGAAATGGTCTTCCCGGAAGAAAGATTTTGTTTCCACACATTTTAGGTTGTGATGTTTGTGGTACTTTGACTAGTAGTTTTAAAAATTTCAAGCAAGGAGAGAAAGTGATAATTTATCCTGCGATAAAAAGTAAAACACCGAGGGTTTCATTTACAATCATTGGAGGTTTTGGAGATTACAATGGAGGCTATGCAGAATACATTCAAGTTCCTCAAGATAATATAATTAAAAAACCAGATTGGTTTTCTGATGCAGAAGCATCAGCACTTAATGTATCATATCTTATTGCTTGGAATATGTTAGAAAAATCAGATTGTAAAAAAGGTAATACAATTCTAATTTGGGGAGCAAATAGTGGCGTAGGATCTGCAGCAATACTGTTAGCTAAAGCAAAAGGGATCAAGGTAATTACTGTAGTTTCAGATTCAAAAAAAGCAATATTGGCAAAGAAACTAGGTGCTGATTTTATCATAAACAGGCACAAATCAGATATCGTTACCGAAGTACTCAGGCATACCAAGGATGAAGGTGTAGATGCAGTAATTGACCATGTAGGAGCAAAGACATGGCCTGCCAGTATTGAGGCCCTAAAAGTAGGTGGCAGATTACTTGCATGCGGTACTACGACTGGGGCCGAAGCGACAATAAACATACGTGAACTTTACAGTAAAGAAGCACAAATCATTGGAGCATACCTTGGCTCAAAATCACAGCTTGTTTCTCTCCACAGGTTTATGAAACAACGAAAGATCAAACCAATAATTGATAGTGTGTTTAATCTTAAGGACGCAAAAAATGCACATAAGAGAATGGAATCAAATAATCAATTCGGTAAGATTATTCTTAAAATTTAGTTGACAAAATGTCTGCAGTCACAATTTAAAATAAGACAGGTTTCCTGAGACCTAATATGTTCATCCATAGAGTGTTTGCATTTAATATTTTTACATATACGACGTCGTATTTCTTTTTGCACTATTGTTTGAGCTATTTTATTTGCATTTTCTTTTGAATAACTTTTTTTGTCGATATAGTAATGTACAATTCTGTTGTAGAGTGCATTTGGATCAAATTTTTGGCCTAACATAAAAATCACAAAAAAGAGTGAATCTATGTTGCCGGCATAGATTCAGATTCCAGCTCGAAAACAGTTTTCTTTGGATGTGTATAGTCTTCGTGGAGTACCATTCCGCTAAACAATCCCATTATTGATCCATAAAGGATGTGCAACATTAGTGCGCCCCACATGATCAGATTGATATTTTCTTTCAGTACTGTAGCTGCCATTCTTTCTTGAGCGGTTACTACGGATTGGCTGCCATCAATTATTGTAGAGTCAATTGTTGGCATCATAAGAAACAATGTTATTGGCATGAAAAATATCACGTATACCTCAAGACCCGTGACACTGCCAGCGAAGATTCCTTTCCATATACTTGTCAGATTAAGTACTCTGTGTAGTGTAGAACAAACGCAAAACACCGAACCAATTGTTGCAGCAGTGAGCATGTGAGCCATAAAACCAAACACAATTGCAGGCATGCCATGTAATCCAACTGAGATACCTAGCATCTGGTAGAATGTCCCTGGTGCAACATTTAGCTGCGAGTCTATTCCAAACAACGACACAAAAAGAGCAAATCCTCCAACAAGCCCTGCTACGGTTCCAACCTTTGCTTTTCCGTAAATCTCTTGGCGAGAGATTGGCTTCATATAATATAATAGACTTCAAAATATTTTAATCTAGTGGCTATTTTTGCCAACTAGTTATTGAAATATTTTAATTAAATAACATATTTATAATTTTTATGATATATTTATGAAATTTTTTGTCATGATAGAGGAGGAACTAACCAGTGTAAAATTTCTGGTGCAGGAACCCCAAGACCGTAAATTATCAATGGTATGGCAGTACTTGTGAGAAGTATTCCTGCGATTAACCGAGTTGTCCTTAACGGAATTTTTGTTATTATTCTAAACCAGAGAAGAGCAATAATCAGTCCTATGGCAATAAAAAATCCTATCAAGGCACTAATTATTTCAATCAAACTAAAAGTTGCAAGGGCAACAGAGTTTTCTATAGCTTCAAGAAGTACTATGTAAAAATAAGTCATCTTGTACTTTGTAATATCAACTTTAGTCTCGTTTTCAAAAAACTCTTTGAACATTATTGCACTAAAGAACAGCAATCCTAAACCTAAAGCAATCTCAAGTAGATTGGTGGGAACAAATCCTGCCACTCTTAGAAAAAGAAAATAAAGAGTTACTCCAACTGCAAACCCAAAAATTGTAATCTTTACTGTGTCTCGTAATCCAATTCTACTTGCGGTGCTTAGTCCTACGAGTGCTTGTTCTCCACCTTCAACAAAGATGTACTTGAATGAAGTGAAAAAGACGATTAATTCAAACATGGTTTGATCTCAAATTTATATGTAAATTCGATAGAAGCTCAATCTAGTTATAATACTCCAACTTCATGTAATGTAACTAGACCGTTGTCACCAATTATTTTTTTGATCTCAGGCAGTATTAGCTCTAATTTTTCTAATTCGTCAATTACCTCAATTAGCAATGGCATGTTAAAAGACATGCCTTCAATTTGAAAATTGGACTTGCCACGTTTCCCATACCCTGCAACACCTGTCCATACAGTAGCTCCTGATATTTTCCCTTTTTTTAGAACATCTAATATTACATTATGGATTCGTTTTCCGTTTACATTGTCATTTTTCTTTATTCGAATGACAAGTGACCACATCTTCGTAGTCCGCATTTAGTGAAGTCCTCCACCTACTACAGCAGTCATTAAGGTTTTACCTCCAAATATTGCCCCAATTGATAATCCAACGTTTGCAAGTATGTTAATTGCTACAAGACTAAATTGTCTATTTTCAAACATGTTGGTGGTTTCTAATGCAAATGAAGACATGGTGGTAAGCGAACCACAAAATCCTATTGCAACCAACAAAGCATACCTGCTATCAAGGTTCCATTGTTGTGACATTACCACAAATAATCCTAGGATGAAACTTCCAATTATGTTTACAATAAGGACGTTAACCTGAAGCAGACCAAAAAGTAGTGGTGATTCGGTTATCCTAAAACGTAAAAAAGTTCCAACTAATCCACCTACAGCCAAAAGTATTAGTTCTATTCCTTTCATTTTGTTGTCTACCTATCTCCAATTTTTGTGGTAGACATTATCAGCATCATACAATGCGGTTCTGGTTTTACACCATGGCTAATGTCATAGCCTAGTTTACTAACACATCTACATTTTTTATATCTTGTGATAACTAGTTCGAATTACTGTTTTGCGCGTAAAATGTTGAGAGCCGAACCAGCTTGGAACCACTTTATCTGAAATTTATTGTAAGAATGTTTGAGAAAAATTTCTTCTTTTGTTCCATCTTCATGATGTATGAAACATTTCAAAGGTTTTCCTTGCTCAAGATCAGATAACCCAACTATGCTGATTCTATCTGTTTCCTTTATTTTTTCATAATCATCAGGATTTGAAAATGTGAGAGCAAGGATACCTTGTTTTTTCAAATTTGTTTCATGTATGCGAGCAAAACTTTTTGTAATTACAGCAGCACATCCCATGAATCTTGGCGACATGGCAGCGTGTTCTCTGCTGCTCCCTTCACCATAGTTACGATCTCCAACAACTATCCATTTGATCCCCTTAGTTTTGTATTGTCTTGCAATGTTAGGAAATGGTTGTATATCTCCAGTGAGCATGTTCTTTCCTTTTCCCACCTCGTTGTTGTATGCATTTACTGCACCAAGAAACATATTATCACTTAGCCTGTCAAGATGTCCACGATAAAACAACCAAGGTCCTGCTGGTGAAATATGATCAGTGGTGCATTTTCCTTTTGTCTTGACCAATATCGGTAAATTTGTATAGTCATTTCCGTCCCACTGTGGAAACGGTTCTAATTTTTGCAGTCTTTCACTATTTTTGCTTATGATGACCTCTACCGAATCAGGATCTTCAGAAGGAGAAACATAGATTCCTTCAGTTTTTTGAAATCCTTTACTCGGAACTTCAGGTGCTCTTTTTGGAGGTTCGAGTATAAACTTGGAACCGTCGTGGGCAACTAGCGAGTCTTTTAGAGGATTAAATGATAATCTTCCGCCAAGAGCTAGTGCGATAATTATTTCTGGACTGCCAATGAAATTCATTGTTTCTCTCTTTCCGTCATTTCTTCCAGGAAAATTCCTATTATATGAGGTGACGATTGTATTCGGTTCTCCTTTTTTGAGTTCTGGTCTATTCCACTGCCCTATGCATGGTCCACATGCGTTTGCAAGAACGGTTGCACCAATCTCTTTGAGAGAAGCCATCTGACCATCCCGTTCTATTGTTGCTCTAATTTGTTCTGAACCTGGAGTCACAAGGAGTGGAATCTTAGTTTTAACCCCTTTAGATTTTGCTTGATCAGCCAAGCTTGCCGCACGTGACATGTCTTCATACGAAGAGTTTGTGCAGCTTCCTATCAGAGCAACCGAAATGTTATCAAGATAATTGTTCTTTTTCACATCTTCTGCCATTTGAGAAATTGGTCTAGCAAGATCAGGTGTGTGTGGTCCTACCACATGTGGTTCCAGTGTTGAAAGATCTATTCTAATTACTTTATCAAAGTAATTTTCAGGATTTTGTTCAACTTCTGCATCTTCAGTCAGTAAATCTTTGTATTTGTTTGCAAGATCTGCTAACATTCCACGACTTGTAGTTCTAAGATATACTTCCATTCTTTCATCATATGGAAACACAGAACAGGTGGCGCCAATTTCCGCACCCATGTTTGTTATTGTTGCCTTACCTGTACAGCTTATTGATTCTGCTCCGGGACCAAAATATTCAATTATAGAATTTGTTCCACCAGAGACAGTAAGTTTTGAAGCAACATAGAGTATGATATCTTTTGGCGCAGTCCATCCATTAAGTTCCCCAGTCAAATAAATTCCGATACGTTTTGGATAAAGAAGCTCCCATGGAAGTCCCGCCATTGTTTCAGCTGCATCCAATCCACCAACACCAATAGCGAGCATACCAAGACCACCGGCATTAGGGGTGTGAGAATCGGTACCAATCATGAGACCTCCAGGAAACGCATAATTTTCAAGAACAACTTGATGAATAATGCCTGCTCCAGGTTTCCAAAAACCAATACCATATTTTCTGCTTGCTGATTCTAAGAATTTGAAAACCTCACTGTTCTCGCTGATTGCAGCTTTTGTATCAGAATCGCCTTCTACTCTAGCTTGAATCAGATGATCGCAGTGAACCGTAGTAGGAAGAATAGTTCTTTTTAATCCAGCTTGCATAAACTGTAGAATTGTTGTTTGACCTGTTACATCTTGCAAAGCCACGCGATCAGGCCGCAGATATACATAGCTTTTTCCAGACTCAATATTATTTGCATCTCCCATGTCTTCAAAATGTCCAACTAGTATTTTCTCTGAAAGTGTAAGTGGTCTGTTTACTATTTTTCTGAATTTTTTAATATTATCTTCTACTTTTTTGTAGACGTTTGCAACAAGTTCAGGAGTAGTCTCTATTTCCATGATTGATCAATATAGAATAATTGAGAATTTAATATAAATGGTCACAGGGGTTTGTAATGTAAGCATTTTGTTGCTTTCAAATTTAGTTTTTATTTTTGATTAAATTAACAAAATATTTGTGTAATGAAAGGTCATCTGTTAGTTCTGGATGAAATGAAGTACCGATGATATTTCCCTGTTTTACTGCCACAATTTTTTCATTAAATTTTGATATTACATCTACATTTTTCCCTGTTTCAACAATAGATGGTGCACGAATAAACACTCCTTGAAATTTTGGGATTCCTATCCTTTCCATTGATAATTCTGATTCAAATGAATCACGTTGTCGTCCAAAGGTATTCCTTTCAACTTTTACATCCAATAAATCCAAAAGAGGCTGGTCCATATCACCAACTACCCTATCCTTTACTTTTTTTGATAGCAATATCATACCTGCACAGATCCCAAGAACAGGCATGCCTGAAAGAATTTTTTCTTTAATCTGTTTTAAAGAGCCATTTACAAGAGAGAGTTGTCCAATTACAGTACTTTCTCCTCCCGGGATTATCATTCCATCAAGGTCAGAAATTTGTTCTGGATATTTTATTTCGTTAACAATTCCTTCAATTCCAAGTTCTTCAAGGGCCATCTTTGTAGCCATGATGTTTTCCGCAACATCGCCTTGTACAGCAAGGACTCCTATATTCAATCCACTCATGCCGTACTTCCACGCTCTTGCATCTTAAGTTCAAGATTTTTGGTATCAAGTCCTAACATAGATTGTCTTTCATCTATCATTTTTTGTGCTTCCTTTACTTTGTCTGGATCTTCCCAAAAAGTCGTAGCAAGCACTATAGCTTGTGCTCTTTCCTTTGCATCTTCGGCTTTGAATATTCCAGATCCTACAAAAATTCCATCGCAACCAAGAGTCATAAGATATGCTGCATCCGCCGGTGTGGATATACCTCCAGCTGCAAAGTTGACTACTGGCAATCTTCCAAGACTTGCAGTTCCTTCTACAAGTTCATACGAAACTCTCAGATCTCTTGCCATGCGAATCAATTCTTGTTCATCGCCTGAATCATAGATCGATTTTATTTTCCTTAGTTCATCATTTACATTTTTTATGTGAGTTACTGCTTCTGCAACATTACCTGTCCCAGGCTCTCCTTTTGTTCTAATCATAGCTGCACCTTCTTCTATTCTACGGAGTGCCTCTCCAAGACTTCTTGCACCATTTACAAATGGTGTCGTGAAATCCCATTTCCAAATATGGTGCAATTCGTCGGCAGGGGTCAAAACTTCTGACTCATCGATCATGTCCACATCTGTTTCTTGCAATACTTTTGCCTCATACACATGACCAATCCTACATTTTGCCATAACTGGAATAGTAATAGAATCCATAATTTCTTGAATTATTCTAATACTTGCAGTTCTTGCAACACCTCCCGCTTTTCTTACATCAGATGGGAGTTTATCCAAAACCATAACAGAAACTGCGCCAGCGTCCTCAGCTATTTGTGCTTGTTCAACAGTTGTCACATCCATTACAACTCCGTTTTTTAGCATGTGAGCAAGTCCGCGTTTTAGGGTAGATGTTCCTCGTTTGATAGAATATGATTCTATTTTCTCATCTACAATTCCTTTTGAATTTACAACTTCACCAGAAAGTGGGATCATGTTTGTTAATCGTTACGAGTGTTATTTATTCTATTATTTCAGAAATTATTCCATCAAGCTCATCTTTTACATGGGTGATTAATGGAGGAATGAAATCACTGGTGGCATTCTGTTCTGGCCATTGGATACTACTTGTCAAGCCATTGAAAGTTATTTTTATTCCAAATTTGTCATATTCAGCAACATCATTTTTTACAGTAAAGGAATTTTTTGGGATTTGCATAAATCCAGTTTCTTTTATCAGAGCTTTGAGTTTTTTCATGGTGGCCTTTTCTAACTCACTATCTATGTCAGGTTCTGGCTTGCCATCTATTGTTACACTATACCTTACTTTCCCATCATTTTGAATCGATAAAAGTTCAGTCTTTGTGGCGCCAATAGTGTCAGTTATTCCAAATTGTACCTTCTTCAGGTGTTGTTTACTATATTCGATGGAAATTACATCATTTGAATCTGCGGCAGTAATTGGAATTTCAGGCTTGGTGAGCTGTGGAATTGCTATAAGGAGTGCAATAGCAACAGGAATTGCACCAACCAAAATCATAATGGGACGGACCATTGTTTTCTATAAATCCCCGTTTTTTCTTAGGTTTGTTGCCATATTAACTTGAGAATCGATCTTTCCTATATGATGTTTTGAAATAATTTTTTTATCCAAATTTTGTTTTTTCGTCTTGATCGAAAACATTGAATCAAGTCAAATAAATCTTCGGCAGTCAAGTAAATTAAAATCCTAGTGTATTTATCTCACTTGCGTGGGGTCGTAGCCTAGCCAGGCATGGCGACAGGATAGATCACATGATCACCGCTAAGGGCTCCAGTGGTTTCACAAGCTTCACTGACGAAAGGATGATGTACAGTTTGGAGCTGTAGTGACCCGTGTGTCGCCGGTTCAACTCCGGTCGGCCCCACCATCGTTATTACTGTTTTAGAGAACAGTTATAAGAGAAAAGCACCCTAGTGATATTCTGCATGATTATAATTAAATTAATTTTCAATTATCTGGGAGTGATGTTAAATTGAGTCGTGGTAATTTCCCAAGTTTTGGAATCTCAAAAACGGGAACATATGTTTCTGCGCTCAAAAATTACAACCTGCCACATTTCATCCTTGAAAAAGTGGCAGAAGACTGCCAATCCGATCTAGTCAAAAAAGGCAGAATTGAAGATCGCCTGCAAAGTATGAATGATTCTGCTCTTGAACTTCTTCACAAGGTTTTTGTTGATTGTGCGGAAGATGGTGATGGTGTTTATGCTAATTATCGTTTTTGTGCTTATATTTCAAGCATGTTCCACAAGTGTGAAATTTTACTCAATGAAAAGATTCAAGGTGCATCTGGTAAGCTCCACAAAGTACCTGTTGCAGTAAAAAATAATGGGATGTACGTAGCAATTGGCTTTAACAAGTCTACAGGCGGCCCTATAAGCAAAAAGGAAGCCATAAAATTTTATGAAATAGTAGACGATGTCAAAAAAGGCGAACATGGCAATCTCTTGACAGATGGGATTTACGGATCCTCAGTAGGTTTTGAAGGCGAAGCACTCGTAAATCTAGAGAATCTAAGTAAGGCTCGCAAAAAAGATCCCGAAAATAAAGTGGATTTCAAGACGGCAAGTTTTGAAAATAGGATTTATTCAGTTACCAAGTGTTAGATTATTTTTCCTTTGTTGGAAAAAATTATGTGCACTCTTTTCTATATGCATGGTTTCGTTCCATGAAACAATTGTTTTCCATATTGTGAACAGATAAACTCAGGAATAAAAAATTGATACAAACAAATTCTGTATCTTTTACAACCATCTTATACCAGCGATTTCGTAATACTTTTCTTTTGCACGAGAATGCCTTGGTCTAACGTGTAATACTGCATTGCAGCAAGGACATTTTGATCCAACACATTTGAAATAAACACCACACACACTGCATCTTTTTTGCCCATTCATATAACGAAATGTTGTTTTACCTAGAAACCACTTGAACGTGGTTTTGCATTCTCCTTTACAACTTAACATGGATACAATTAGAATTTCAAGATTAAAAGAAACTGGTGATTCTACTATAACCGAAATTCAGATGTATTTATGGTTGAAAAAGTGTTAGGCTCATCTGCTTTTTTAAAAGTTTGATCATAATATTCAAAGGGCAAGGACGCGAAAAGATGTCGTGTCCATATCTCGTGAACTAGATCCACATAGTTTTTGTTACCTGTCTGCCTAAGAAATTCATGCGCCAGCTCGTGTGACACGACGCTACAATTTTTTTCAGCTAAAAATGCAATATCATCTTTTTTGATTCCAGCTTGCCACCAAACCATGCTAAAGTTCTCTGCATGATAACCTTCACATGTGCAATCTGTCCAAAGAGGTCTAAAATACGTGAGGTAAAAATGATAGATGTTCTCCCCTCGTTTTCTATGATCATTTAACAGCGATCCCATATTAATTCGGTGAAAAAAAGATGGAGTGACAGGCATTTGATCTGTTTGTACTTCAATTTTTTTTGAAAACGTTTTTTCAATCCATGTTTTATAAAATTGTGCCATTTGTGTAACATACTCAAATTCCCATGTTCTTCTTTCCAGATCTTGCTTCTTTACGACAAAAATAAAGTGGACAAGCATAGTTGCAGGGATTAAAGCTAGAGTTAAAAGCTATTCGTATTTGAGAAATTATAATGTCAAAATTCGATCCCAATGCATACAAAAAAAGAATCGTCGTTTCATGGAATGAATTTGCGTCAAAATACCATTCAGATTGGGCAAGTAAGGACATAGGTCCTTTCAAGAGTACATCAAAAATAGTAAAAATTTCAAAAATTAAAACTGGTGATGTTGTTCTTGATTTAGCATGTGGAACTGGTGTCGTTACAAAAAAGATTTCTGAGAAAATAGGAAATACCGGAATGGTGATCGGAGTAGATATTTCTCTAGGGCCAATAAAAATTGCAAAAAAATGGATCCTGAAAAAAAATGTAAAGTTTGTTATTGAAGATGTTGAAAAAATGAAATTTGATGAACAATTTGATGTTGTAACATGTCAGTTTGGTTTAATGTTTTTCCCAAATGTCCAACTTGTATTAAAAAAAGTTCGCAAATTTTTAAAAAAAGAAGGCAGGATTGTTGTTGCGGTTCATGGTAGCAAAAGTTCAACTCCATATTTTAGCTGTATTTCAAAGGAAGTGCTAAAATTCATACCAGACTTTCTTCCGCCAGGAACTCCGACAGTACACCGATTTGGAACAAAAAATCTCCTGAGAACGGAATTTGAAAAAGCTGGTTTCAAAAAAATTAAGATCCATGAATTTAATTTCAAATACACGCCAGGAACATTTCAAGATTATTGGAGAGACTATTTTTCTAATCTTACAACACCTTTAAAAAAGAAATTCAAATCTCTTGATGTACGTCAGTTTGTAGAAATGAAAAAAAGAGTAGAAAAAAATACTAGGAGATTTACAAAAAATGGAAAAATTATTTTTCCCTGGAAGGTTTTGGTTCTTTCTGCAGTTAATCCAAAAAAGTTAAGTGATTAACTCTGTCCTTCTATTCCCATCAGAGTTAAAGTAGAGCGAATCTTTTCTATCTTGCGAATTTTCCAAGTGATTACTTCTCTTAATGCTTCTACTGATGGCGATTCTATCTTGGCCAAAATATCATATGCACCAAAAGTGCCATGTACTTCCTTTACACCCTCAATGGACTTCAATTGTCCTATGATAGATTCTTCCGAGCCAAGTTCGCAGTTTATTAAGACATATGCTGTTGCCATGGGGTAGGTATACAAATCAAATATATCAATAGATCTGTTGTAGAGTGAATTTATCAGAGTCTGTTAACTATTTGATTTCTTAATTATTATATCCCAGATGTTTTTTGGGACAGGCATTACTGATAACCTTGATATGCGTAGAAGTTCCCAATTTTTGAACAATGGGTCTTTTTTCATCTCTTCTAAGGTTACAGGTCTTTTGAGCGGTTTTACGGCTTTAACATCTACAACGACATATCTTTTGTCATCTTCTTTAGGATTGGGATATGGATGTGACAGTATCATAATAATTCCAACAGCCTGCTTTTCATCTTCAGTGTGATAGAAAAGGGCTTGATCTCCTTTTTTCATCGAGTTTAGATGTTTTAGAGCGAGGTTGTTGTGTACGCTATCCCATATTGTCTTTTTTTCTTTTTCAAGAGCAGCATAATTGTATACTGATGGTTCTTGTTTTACTAACCAGTAATTTACCATTTAACGGTGTTACAATCATTTTCTTTATTGCTTTTTTGGTTATGAAGAATGTTCCCCGGGTCTGACCCACAAAAAGTCATTGGTAGCATTAGCGTTCCCTCATCTTTGTTCTTACACCGGGGTGCCCTGTCGCACGGCTGGGTGGACCAAAAATCATATTTTATCATCCCAGTCCGTCTGCGTGCATTTATGGGCATAATAATTTGGTTATCAGTCAAATATTAATCCAGTCAGTTTTACTTCAAAACCCACGACTGGAACTCTCAGCTTAAAGTTATTTCTTACCTCCCCAGAGATCAGACCAATCATTCCAACTGTTTTGTTTTTAATCTGGATGCTTGCTGTGCTGCCTTGCAAAAACAATGGATTTGATGATGTGAATGTAGAACATTGTAAGTCAAATCCTGTTTTAAAAACAGATTGTAAGATTGATTTTACTTCGCTAAAACTGACACCATTGTAAGCACAAACACAAGCAAGATGAATATCTTCCCTTATCTCATTAGATGATTTTGAGAACACTACACCAGTCTCAAAGAGCCTTTGAGGATAGGTCACATGTATATTTCTTGAAAGAGTATCAATCAATCCTGGAAGAATGGCATCACGCAAAATGGTATGACCTTGACTTTTAGAATCATCCACAGAAATCATCTTTGATGAGTCCCTCATTGTTAGATCATATTGAACTTCTTTACTTACAAGACCAAAATTCATTGCTTCAGAATAACCAAGACCAACCATAATTGCACTCACTGTGTCCAATACTTTTGTAACCTTACTTTTCTGTCCCGTGGAAACAGACGGCGGAATTGTTGGTTGTAGATTTTGTATTCCATAACCAAGGGCGACTTCTTCCACAAGATCCATAGGTCCAAAAATATCTGTTCTATATCTTGGGACTGTACATACAATTTTATTTCCTTGTGGTTTTGCATCTAACCTACTTTTTCTTAATGAGGAAGTAATTGTATTTGAAGAAAGATCAAGACCGAGTGTTTTGTTTACTAGGTCAACTTCAACAGTCATTTTCCTTGGATTCAATGTCGGTACGGAATTATTAGCCCCAGAAATTTTTGTTGAGAAAATTGAAAACCCAGAATTTTGAAGTGTGTTAGCAACTACTGCAAGGGTATCTTCAGCAGCATTTTTGTCAACGGCTGTAATTTCTACAAATAGATTTTTTGTGGTTTTTAAAATTGTTGTAAGATTTGAGTTTATTATTGGGGGAAATGAAACAGTGTTACCATTAGAATCCAAAATGATAGGAACTTTTTGTGAATCGCCAAGGATACCACCATATTTTTTCCCGACCTCAGTGTTTTGCAATATTTCTGAAACAGACATTTCAGATGATGATGTTAGTGGAATAAACTTGTGGTCTTTATTCACTGTTGTATAAAAGATAGGAAATTTAATTTTGTCAAGATCATGGATTCCAATTGATGTTTTTTTTCGTCTTCTTCCTATCCCGTTATGAAGGTCTTCCTGCATCACAATTATTTGCCTTATTGTTTCATTGTCTAGTTTTCCATTTTTTGCCACTATAGTTGTGATAAATGGTCTTACTTTTCTTACCGAAGGATCTACTTTAACAGAATATTTTCCTTTTTTGATTTTTAATTTTGGCATTCCTGTTTTGATTCCAAGAAGTCCTTGAAGACCTAATGCTATTCCATAATCAGTAGAATAATCAGGTCTGTTTGGACTGTATTCTACAGAAATGCTTTCGTGTGTTTGTTCCTCAACATCTAGGCCGATGAATGGAAGGGTCGAGATTATTTTGTTTTTTGGTGTTTTTTTTCCAAGAAGTTTTTGTAACCTATTGAAATACAATGTTACTACGGGCATTTGGAAACACTCCTTAGCCAACCCAAGTTGTTATTATAAAGTTCACGCACATCTTCTAAGGCAAATTTTAGCATGGCTATTCTTTCAATGCCTCCTCCCCAAGCAAGCACAGGGTTTGTAATTCCTAAAGGTTTAGTAACTTCCGGTCTGAATATTCCCATGCCAAAAAGCTCTACCCATTTGCCAAGTTTTTCATTATAGACCATTGATTGTATTGATGGTTCAGTGTAAGGAAAGAATGTTGGCCAGAACTTGACCTTCTTAAGACCCATTTTGTAGTAAAATTCACGTTGTAGACCCATCAAGTCTCTAAGTGTAACGTTTTTTCCCACAACAACTCCTTCTACCTGATTAAACTCAACAAGATGTTTATAGCTGACTTTTTCATTTCTAAACACTCTTCCAACTGAGAAAATTCTTGCCTCATCTGGATTGTTGTCTGTCAGATGTCTTATTGTTACACATGTAGTATGTGTACGCAAAACCATTTTTTTTGCTTCTTCAAGTTTCCAGTTATAATGCCAACTCTTATTGTGAGCTTCTGATACCTTGGCAATTTGGTTAGGTGTAGCAAATTTTTTTGCACTAGTATCCTTTAGGTAGAATGTATCTTGCATTTCCCTGGCTGGATGATCTTGTGGAGTAAAAAGTGCGTCAAAATTCCAAAAGCTTGATTGTATAAGGTTTCCAGATATCTCGGTAAATCCAAGACTAACAAAAATTTCTCTTATTTCGTTTATGACGTCGTGTAATGGATGAGACCTTGCTGCAAAAACTTCTGGTGCAGGAGCTTCTACGTCAATGGCCAATTTGGCATCAGGCGCAAAGGGTTTAGTTTCTGTTATTGGACCTTCTGTGTTAAAAGGACTTTCTAAGATACCACCTGAAGATGATTCGATTTGGGTGATTGGAGTATCTAGCCCTTGTTTTGTTAGATTTATTACTGTAGTTTTTATCGAATCAAGAAGAATAAAGTCAGGTCTTTTTTTAAGAGATTCAAACGCAGATTTGTTTTTTATTTCTGATACAGGGATTTTATTAGCAAGGATGAAAAGCAATTCCTCCTCTGGAGAATTTGTTATGTTGTCCTTTAGTGTGATAATGTTTGAAGTCTGTCCTTTTGTAATCTCAATCCATCCATTTTGTCGTGCGTTTGAGATGGCAGCATTAAATTCATCCTCTGCGACGGCAGTCCTTGCTGCCTCAAAAGTACAAACTTTATGTTTTGCAAGGTGATTTACAAGTCTTCTCTCAGGAAGGCCTTTCCTAGCAGCTTCCTTTCCATTTTCTCCAAGACTGGCAAAGAAAACTTCAGATTCATGAACCTCTACCAAATTTTTGTATTTGAGCCACTGAACACCTCTTCTCACTTGATCGATAGCAAGTTGAGCATTTTTTGCAAGTTCATCATGCGTTATGTTAGGTGTTTCTTTTAGAGTTTTGATTATTTTATGTTCGATTGGATGAAGAACTTTAGACATTATCACAAAAAGCAGAAAAGACTTTTTAAACCTTAACCTATCTGAATGATGAATGTCAGGCGACGAGTTCACAGTTACTCCTTGGAGTGTCGAAGGTGATGTTGATTATGACAAACTTATTCAAAAATTCGGTACAGAAAAAATTTCAGCTGATCTGCTTGAGAGAATAAAAAAGAAAACTGGCGAATTACATCCAATGCTAAAGCTTGGATATTTTTTTAGCCATAGAGACTTTGACAAAGTTTTATCAGAGTATGAAAAAGGAAACAAGTTTTATCTTTACACAGGCAGAGGACCATCAGGTTCAATCCACATGGGGCATCTTCTTCCATGGATTTTTACAAAATATTTACAGGATAAATTTGATGTAAACTTGATCTTTCAGATCACAGATGATGAAAAATTTCTTTATAGTGATGACAAATCGTTTGAAGACGTATCAAAATTCACCCATGAAAACCTCTTGGACATCATTGCGGTAGGATTTGATCCCAAGAAAACAAAAATCCTAATAGATTCCAAAGACATTAAACGAATCTATCCCGTTTCTCTTGAAATTGCTAAAAAAATAACATATTCTACCGTAAAGGCAGTTTTTGGTTTTCAAAATTCAACCAATATAGGAATGATTGGATTCCCGCCGATTCAGGCAGCTCCTTGTTTTCTTCCGTCCATAATTGAGGGCAAACCTACTCCTGTTCTCATACCTGCTGCAATTGATCAAGATCCATACTGGCGGGTAACAAGAGACATTGCAGAAAAAATTGGGTACCCAAAACCTGCACAAATCCACTCCAAATTCCTTCCTGGTCTTGGCATGAAAGGAAAGATGTCATCATCTGTTCCAGAAACTGCAATATTCACCACAGATGAAGAAGAGGTTGTTGACAAAAAGATTTCAAATTCATTTACTGGAGGCCAACCTACAATTGAACTCCAACGCAAATTGGGAGCTAACTTCAACATATGCCCTGTATTTTGGTATTTGCGATATTTCTTTGATTCTGAAAAAGATTCTGAGGAACGAGCAAGAAAATGCAAGAGTGGCGAGCTTTTGTGTGGAGAATGCAAATGTGATCTTAAAGATGCTGCAAAGCCCTTCATAGTAGATTTTAAGAAAAAAAGAGAAAAAGCAAAAGACCAGATAAACAATTTCTTGTTTGAATAAAGTCATGAAAAAAAAGATCATATGCGAAGACGAGTATGAAGCACAGAAACTCTCTAGTTTAATTTATGTAAAACAAGATGAAGAGCCATTCGTCACTGGAATTTTAGAAGTTATCGAAAACGAAGTCATCATATCTGCAAAAGACAAATCTGCCCATAGCATTCTTCTAAGAGACGAATCAGAGGTAGAATCATTTGTTGATTTTATACAATCTGTTATTGAAAAAAAACATAGGATAACAAAAACTGCAGTCTTAAATGAGATAGTTGAGATAACAAAAGAGTAAACTAAACGAGTGATTTATCCATCTCAGTAGTCATTATTTCTTGTACTTTGAGAAAGTATAATCTAGTGGAGTAAGGCATTTCATCCAAGTGGTTTTCTATTGCCATCATAAAATATCTTACAGCACGTTTTGATATATCCAAATTGAATTTCATCGACAATACAGGATCTTGTTTAGCATTTATCTTGTCTACTAACCACGGAGGAGCCATATCCTTTGCTTCTTGTATGACTTTTTTGTACCAGTATGCTATGTTTTCTGGATTAAGGCCGTCTTTTAATTCTGTCACATCGGCAGCTATTTTGTTTATCATATAATTGGTCAGGTTTTTCATCGTCAGATGCTAGAATTTTTTTGTTTTATTTTAGTTACTCAAAGATAGGCAAGTTGTTAGTCAATTCAACGTAAATTTCCTTCCAGGTCGATTTCGGCGTTTTTAATGCGTGTTGTAGAAATCCGTTTACCATCTTCTGCAAGAACCATTGGAACGCCTATAATTGCTACAGGAGGAAGACGACCTTTAGCGCGGAGTTTGTTTAATATCTCACCTTTTCCTATCATTTCCTCACTAACAACCAATGCTTCTACTTCATTTTTCAAAACAGCAGGTCCAAAATCGTTATCAAGCTTGCTTATTTCATAGTTAGAATCTGGAAAATTTTTATTAATTACAGATTTCAGCGACACTAGTCTCTGAGAATAATTGTGTAATAGTTTTTTCCCCTTTTTTATCGCAAATTCATCACTTGTCAGACCGATAATAACTTTGGATGAGATAGAAAATCCATTTTGTAACAGTACAAAATGTCCTTTGTGGATAATATCAAATGTTCCTCCAAGAGCAACTATCTTAAATCTAGCCATAAAGATACTTTGTTTTCTTTTAGATGTACTTTACTTTACAAGCATCACGTTGATATGACGACTTGGTTCAGCAAGTGCTACGAAATTTGGGTCCCATACATATACCTCGGCAAAGAATGCCCCTTGGTTTTCTGGGACCCAGTTTATTGAAATTTCCTGTTTTTCCATTCCATGAAATGTTCCTTGTGCTGTTCCTATGAATTCAACTGGTACAGCATCGGTTCCATTTTGTGGGAATTTTTCAGTTCCGACCTGTTTTATCTGCACGTAACAAACAAAAGGTTGTTCAGATTGTTCAGATGCATATTTTACCCATATCTCACTATTTATTTTGACTGGACTTCCAACTGGAATTGTAGAAGATTTGTTTCCTAAAAGATCAGTAACTGATACATCATTTATTGTGACAAGTTTTGAAAGTGAACTCATCGATGTTTTAACATCTTTGATATCAGTTAATGAAGATTGATAATTATCTGATTCTGCGACAAGTTTGTATGATTTTGTAATTGAATTAGGGGTTGAACTTATTGTAAAGACTGATGTCTTGCCTACACCAATGTCATCTGGTTCTGGTGTTACAGTAGCTATACCGACAACTCTTCCAAATGTATCATATGACAGTAAATAGATTGTTGTTCCACTAGTAAGGACTGTTCCTTTATTGATTATGGTTCCTGAAAGTACAAGCTGGTCTGAAATTTCTAGAGTTCCGGGGGTTATTACTAGTGATTGTTGTCTTACAGGAGAGGAATTAAATCCTGTCAAACCGATTGATATGTCAGAGATGGATGTGTCCTGTTTTGAACTGATAGAGAACGGCGCTTTTCCTCCAGCTGGAATTACTTCAAGTAAGGTCAGACCGGTTTTGTAATCAACAACCTTTCCAGTTTGATCAAAAAACGAAACCCCCACTTTTACGCCAGTAATTGGAAATGAATTATTGTTTTGTACCTCACCTAGTACGACAGTAGAACCATCTTCTGACTTGTAGCTGTAAGGAGTTAGGACACGAACAGTCAGAGTATCATCGGGTTTAGTGTATTGCCCCCATGAAATGTTGGGTGGGAAAATACAAAGAACTAACAATATAGCAAAAACTACTACTTTCATAGAGATTCCTTTCAAAATTGATTAATCATATACTGTATATCATAATCTAAACAACGTGGACTAGAAGGTTTTACCAACTTACGTTTAGATATAAAATAAGAAAAAGAAAACAAAGATGTTAAAACATCTATTTTTTGGACTTCATAGCGGTAATTGCTAGCCAGTATACTAGACCTGGTGCTAATCCCACTATCATAGGAATGAAAACTGCTATTTCTTCTGATGGCATTTAATTTCCCTATACAGCAGAGAACCAAATGATATTTAAATCCATCTTTCAAAACCGTGAATTCGCCGTATTTTAACAGATGGACTGGTGGGGATTTGAACCCCAGACCCCCCGCGTGCAAGGCGGGTATTCTACCGCTGAACTACCAGCCCATCATAGGGAATTCAAGGCGTGTGGATTTTAATTGTTGCCTTTGTTTGGGTAAGGATTTTATTGATAGGGTTAAAACAATTTTTTATGGTACTGCTAAAATCTGAAGTTGTCCTAAAAACTGGTGACAGGGCACCGGAATTTGATCTTTTTGGAATAGATGATAAGAAGCATGGACTTTCCGAATTCAAGGATTATACAGGATTATTGGTAGTTTTCATGTGTAACCACTGTCCCTATGTCCAAGCAAAAACAAAAGCACTAGTTGAATTGTATGATAAATTCAAAGATAAAATTGCAATTATAGGGATTAATAGTAACGACCCAACAATTTATCCTGATGATAGTTTTGAGAACATGAAAAAGTTTGCAAAAGAAAAAGGGATTCGATTTACATACCTTGTGGATGAAACCCAGCAAGTTGCAAAGAGATATGGAGCTGTTTGTACGCCAGATCCATTCCTTTTTGACCAGAACAGGAAACTTATCTTCCATGGAAGAATAGATAATGCAATGAGTCCAGAAGACATTGCCACAGAAAAAACAATGATTATAAACATAGAAAAGTTCCTCCAGGGAAAAAAGCTGGGGAAGGACTTTGACCCATCCATGGGTTGCTCTATCAAATGGAAAAGCCAGCAAACTTAAATGAAGGTTGGCTTGAAAAATTTTTGGGCCGATAGCTCAGCTTGGCTGGAGCGTTCGACTGATAAACTTATTCAGATATCGAAAGGTCGTGGGTTCGAATCCCATTCGGCCCATTTTTTAATAGAAAAGACTTATTTTATTCCGGACCTACGGACGGACAGTGGCTGATGAAAGAGAATTTCGTTAAAGTCGGTGCCAATAAGATTAGATATCTTGAGGAAGGTGGGTCCGACGGCAATGTTCTTCTTGTTCATGGTCTTGGAGCCTCTGCTGAACGGTGGATCCGGGTAATCCCGCATCTTAGCAAAAAATATCATGTTATTGCCCTTGATCTTCTAGGTTATGGCCTTAGCGATAAACCGTCTGTGGATTATACACCAGAGTTTTTTTCTACCTTTATTTTTGATTTTCTTAATACCCTTGGGATCACAAAAACAGTCATGATTGGATCATCACTTGGTGGTCAAATTGTTACTGAATGTGCAATTACCCAAAGCAAGATAATTGAAAAAATAGTTCTAGTGTCTCCCTCGGGAATCATGAAGCAATCTACACCTGCTTTGGATGCATACATGCTGGCAGCGTTGTATCCAACACAGGAAGGAACAAAGACAGCCTTCCAGATGATGGCTGGAATTCACAAGGAAATAGATTCTGAAACTGTGAACGGTTTTATTCAACGCATGACTCTGCCAAATGCGAAGATGGCTTTCATGTCTACAGTTTTGGGCATCAGAAATGCTGTCCCCTTGTCAGAAAGACTTGGAAAGATTTCTGCACCCACTTTAGTAGTATGGGGAAAACAAGATTCTCTCATTCCTATCGCTTATTCAAAGGATTTTGTTGCTTCAATCAAAAATTGTCAATTTGTAGAAATGGAAAATTCTGGTCATACTCCACATGTTGAAGAGCCAGAAAAATTCTCTGAAATTGTGCTCAAATTTTTGAATCATTAAGTGGTCACAATCACCAAAATATTACCAAATGATTATATAGATTAATAGATAAAAAAAACCCATGACAGGTAATAGAAACCAATATGATCCGACAACTATGTTCAAAGAATGGATACAGAAAAGTGGAAAATCACAAATGGAGTTCATGAAAGCTTTTGGTGATATCATGGGTCAGCAAAAAAAAGATTTTGATCCAGTCGAGACGTTAAAAGAAATCGCAAGTAAAGGAGTAAAGATTCAATCGGAAGCTATGGAGAATTTTGGAAATATCCAATCTAAAGCAATGGAAAATGCTTTCAAACTTGCACAATCAATGCCACAATTTGGATCATGGGGAGCATTTAAAACAACAGTTGGAAGTAACGGAAGAATTTCTATTCCTGAGGCAGAAAGAGATGCACTTGGATTAAAAGAAGGAGACTTGGTTCAAGCAGTTATCATTCCAATCGAGAAAAAATCAAAACATTCAAGCAAATAGATTTTATTTTTCAGATCTTTCTTTTAACCATTGGCCAAGCTCTGGAAGAACAACCTTTTGTGAAAATGAGCTTGCAATCATACCAACATGACCTGTCGGATAAATTCTAAGGGTCTTATCTTCACTTCCTACAGCATAGTGCAAGGGCATGCTACATTCAGGCGATACTAAATGGTCACCTACAGCAACCTGCGTAAATATTGGCATGTTTATGTTTTTAAGTGAAATGAGTTTACCTCCAACATACATTTTATTCTGTATTAAAACACTTTCCTGATAGATATCTTGGATCCATTGTTTGAAAAGTTCACCAGGAATTGGAGGAGTTTCATTTAACCACTTTTCTATACGCAGAAAATTATCAACATAGTTTTTGTCCTCAACATTTCTAAAAAAGTTAATGTATTTTTCTATCCCTTGTTCAAATGGTTTCAAGACCGAAAACACATAATACATGAATTCTGGTGGCATATTTCCAATTGTTTCCACCATTTTAGCCACATCCACGTGTTTTGCTAGGTTTCCAACAACAGTTGTATCTCGTTTACCATCAATTACAGGCGCGGTAGCTATCAAATTTTTGATTTTATTTGGATGCAATGAGGCATATATTGTGGCCAGGGTTCCACCGGTACAATACCCTTGTAATGATACTTTTTCAACAGCAGCTTCATTTCGTACAAAATCAACGCAATTGTCGATGTAACCATTTACGTAATCATCAAAGCTTAGGTATTTGTCTATTTTAGTTGGAGTTCCCCAATCAATCATGTACACATCAAAGCCTTGAGTCAAGATATTACGAACCCAACTTTTTTGTGGATGTATGTCCAGAATATGGTATCGATTTATTAGAGCATATGCTATTACAATTGGAATTTTATACTGTTTTTGTGTAGTAGAATTAAAATGTAATAAACGAACCTTGTCGTCGGTATACGCAACGTCATAAGGAGTCATTTCAAGATTGATTTCATTTGGTGCTTGCACCATCTTTGGAGCATCAATGATATTTTTATTAAACCTGAAAAATTCGTCTACGAGCTTTGGGTCAATTTTTAGTTCATTTTCCATCGTTGGCACCCCTTTCACTTTTTTCTAGTTTACTTACCCTTTTTCGTAATGAATGTAACTCCTGGTAAACATCGTCAAGATCATTTTTTGTTGGAACATTTGCAGTTTCAAGTAAGGCAGAAAGCATATTGTTCCAGTGTTTTGATAGTTCAAGTTCACTTGATATCAATTTTCCAAAGTTCTCTCCAAATTTTGCCGAGTCAAAAAGCTGAGTGAAATCATTTTCAAACATGTCAATCCAAACACGCTTGGATGCTTCTAAATTTTCCATGTCTTGAGGAATTTCAGGAATTTTTTTGTTAACTTTTTTCTGTGCTTCTAACCAAGTATCTGAAAGTTGTTTATAGTATTCAGCGAGTCTGGTATTAAATTCCATCAGGTCGTCATTTGCTTCTATCATTTCAGTTGCAAGTTTTTTTGCTTGTATAGCAAACTTCCTCATTGGACCTGCCGAAGTCAATGCTGCGGGTTTACTTGCCATGAGGTATACTATATCAGTCCAGAATAATGAGAGGTGCTTGTAATATTCTAGCGATTTGTTGTAATCAGGTTCTACTGTCATTATTAGATAATAGAAAGAGATCGCAATAAATAGATCGTGTATTATTATTCTGCATTGACAGTTAATTTTATGAGACAGAATATAGGATATGGGATACGACGTCATGGATTTTGAGGCAATTTGCAAAAAGGTCATGGGTCTGGATTCAAAGATAAGATTTGCAGGTATGGTAAATAATCAAGGTAGACTTGTTGCAGGAGGCATGAGTGCTGACAAAAAACCCCTTGAGGATACGAAGGATGATGAAATGTTGTTTATGGAACTTGTTTTGAGAACAAAAATGAGAAAGGAATTCGACAAGCAGCTTGGACAGGTAAAGTTTGCAATGTCATACAGAGAAAAGGCTGTAGTGATGAGTTTTCCATTCAATGAGCACGTCATGTTGGTATCTGCCGAAAAAGAAATAGATTTTTCGAAAATTCCATTTAAAATATTAAAGATTTTAGAAAGCTAGGATTGTGAGCTTTCGTAGGTAGTCTGGCACCATTGAAGGACGGCCCCAAGATTCTCAGATACAAAATCTGCTTTTGCCTTGGTCTTTTTTGCTTGCTTGGTACAAAGAACAAGGTAGAGTCCTTTACCAAATTTTTTCTTACTTGTAATTACTGCTTCAGAAAAGAATTTGGATCCACTCTCTGTTGAGGAAAATATCACTATAATCATTAAACCCTGTTTTTTGATCCAAATCTTGTTCAAAAATTTTTGCAAATCAATATCAAACATGACATCCATCGCCAATGACATGTCACCAAGTTGAGAAACCTTCCATCCATCAGCATGAAGCGCGGCGGAGGCAGTTTGTGCAAGAAGTGAACTATCATGTTCAGTAGAAAATACAATAGAGTTCTTGTTTGGATTTGTGTCGACTTCTGTTAGATTAACAATTTGAATAGAGTTTGAAATAATTTCATCCAAAAAATTTTTTTCTGATTTACCAATTTTTCCTTTCTCATACAAATCTTTGACAGAGTCTATTGCTGGAGAAATTACTTCAGTTAATATCTTCACAGGGTTGGCATTTGAATGAAGTGAGTTTCTAAGTAGACCATATGCTTCTTTATGTTCTCCTGAGAGGAGATATTCTAAATATTGGGTTTGTACCTGAAAGAAATCAGCAGGGAAATTAAAATGAGATACTCCTTCGTCTATAAACCATAGGTTTACACTTCCAATGTTTTTTTGTTTGATGAGACCTTCTGCAGCAAAGACGTTAAGATATTTTGTAATTGTGATTCGGTTTATTCCAAGTTTTTTAGATATTTCAGTTCCAGAAAGGCCTGTTTTTGAGGTTCTTAAAATGTCAATTAGTTTTTCTTTGATCTTTTCAGATTGGTAACCTCGTGTCACGAATTTTGAAAATGTTCTTCTAGTATAAAGCATTACCAGAAAATTTGACCAACAGTGAGCATAACTGGTATGCCCGACTGTCGGCCGGGTACTTTTGGTATGGTCTGTAGTTACGAGCGCACTTGATTTAACAATCCAATTTTCCTAAATAAAAAGTGCGTAGAAATGATACTAAATACTTAATAGGTATTATTCAAATTTTTAAAAATCAAAAAGGTAATGAATAAAAAAATAGATTTTCGATCACAAAAGCATTCAAATTAATTTTGTCAATAAATTAATGACATTTCATTTGAGTTAATTTATCAAATTGGAAATTACTAATCAGATTTTTACTGAACTAAACACAGAAACATTAAATACTTGTGTACTTTAAAATACGGTAACAGGTTAGTAAAATGCCAAAAGCAGGATTTAAATCAATCACGGTTTCAGAGTCAGTTTATAACAAATTCCATGATGTATACAAGAAGAATAAACAAGATCTTGCACTCAAAGGAATCAACAGTTTTGCAGGGTACATCACTTTCATGATGGAAGATTTGATGCAAAAAGACGAGACATTTGCAAGATATGCACCTAAACTAGAAAAAATTGCCGTAGATGACAATAGAGTCGTTCTCAAAGACAACATCAAAAATAGAATTGCGGAAGTTGCAATTCAAAATGGGGAGCTTTATTGCATGTTATGTGAGGAGAAAGATTGCTTCCATGTAGGTTTTGTATTTTCACTCCCTGATGTTTACGAAGTTTTGAATGCACGGGGAATCAAGCACCAAAGATAAAAAAAGTGCAGGAGGTGGGATTTGAACCCACGAACCCCTAAGAGACGGGATCACCCATTTTTATGATCTTAAGTCCCGCGCGTCCAAAGGCCTAAAACCTTCTTTGGCCAGGCTCGGCGACTCCTGCGTTTTATTAGCTAAAAGTTGTCTGAATTAAACGTTTTACAAAAAAAATTTTTCAAAATCAAGTAAGATTAATAAGGTTACAATAAAGCGAGTTTGTCATGCTTCGATAGCTCAGCCTGGTAGAGCGTTACCTTGGTAAGGTAAAGGTCGCGGGATCGAATCCCGTTCGAAGCTTTAATAATTTTTAATTAAGAGTTCTGAATGTCCAGTTCTATTTTTTGAATCTGAATTTATGAAACGGTTCGAGCTTATTTCTATCGTTTTATCTGAATAACCTTCAAACAGATCTAGAACTTCATCAGATTTTGAGTTTGAAAGCATTACCTTACAACCTTTAGAGTCTAATCTTTGAAATTCCAAAAATAACCTTTCTTGATCTTCATAACCAAAGCTATCATTTGTATAGCTAGTAAAGTTTGAGGTTTGACTTACCGGTTGGTAGGGGGGATCAAGGTATACGAAATCATTTTTTTGAACTCTTTCAAGAGTTTTTGAAAAATCTTGACATTTTATTGATATTTCTTTTGAACGCAGGACATGACTCACGGCTATGAGATTTTCCCTATTTACTATATTTGGATTCGTATATTTCCCAAGGGGTACGTTGAATTTTCCCTTACTATTTACTCTGTATAACCCATTAAAACAAGTTTTGTTGAGGAATATCAATCTAGACACCTTCTCAATCTGGTTTTTTGGATTACTTTCTCTTACTTCATAATAGTATTCTTTAGGATTTTTGAAATATTTTTCAGAATGTAGAGTCAGCGCAGAGATTAACTCCTCAACTCTATCGCGAATTGCAACATAAGAAAGAATTAGGTCAGAATTCAAATCTGATACAAAGCATTCTAGTTTCGGTATTTCTGTGATGAGATGAAACATTACTGCACCACCTCCAAGAAATGGTTCAAAGTATGAATCAATTTTTTTTGGCATGTGTTTTGACAATATTGGCATGAGTTGTCGCTTTCCACCTGCCCACTTGACAAATGGTTTTGGTGCAAAAGATAGGAGTTGCTTGTACTGCTGTTTCAATAATGATTAGTTTCAAAATTTTATTTCCTATCGTTTGACAATAAAAGATCACACAGTGTACAATAATATTTAATCTAAAGTTATGAGACGGATTTTTAAAATATAGTATAAGCTATCTAGATCAAAAATAAAGTAAAAGGAAAGGGAAGTTTAGTCCCACTTAGACCAAGCTGCCATCCATCTATACGTCCACGTAGTCAGTTTACAACCCAATGCAGTCATTGTGACTGTCAGTACAGCACTAGCGCCAGCACCGAGGGCAACTGGACTGTTATAGAACTTACCTACCTGGGGTTCTATTGGAGTCATGTATGGAGGCAATGTTGGTCTTGGATATTTGAATGCAGTCTCTAACGGATCTGCTACTAGCAGGAGATTTATCATGTTAAACAATGGCAGAGACATTCCACATAGCACACCGCCCATTAGGATGAGAGAGTGCTTGTTCTTCTTTGTTGCCCAGTAAACAAGATCCATCAACATTGCTGATGGTATCCAGATTGGTGTAACAATGAAGTCGTATGGATATCCTAGTGAGAACCATGCTGCCTTTGCAATCCACGTATACACTGTCATTATCAGTGCATAGTATGTTGCCGTTCCTGGAACTCCAGTAAACGTAAGGTAGTAGGCTGCACCGACTGCTAGCATGAGTGATTGTGATAACGAAAATACCACAAATGATGTCCACGCCCAGTCCGAATAGAATATGTAGTCTCCAGCGTTAATTGTCAACAATGTAGAGTTGACTGCAACCACTACTATGAATAAGTAGTGAGTACATCGTCTTAGCCAGACCATTATCCAGTAGAGAAGAGGTGTGATATATAAAATTTTATGCGTAATTACAGATCTGATTTCAATACTCTATAGTAATTTGAAAAATAAGAAAAAGAAGTGTGAATTGATGTCCTAACCGTTAATGAATGTGACCATCAATACTGTTGCGACAGCAACTGCTGCAAGAACGCCCGCTACTATTCCATTGCTATTCTTTCCAGAACCCTCTTCGCCTACTTTAACACAGAAGAGATAACCGATTGCCTCAACTATGGTCAGAACAATAAATGCATAATGTCCACTTGGTGCAGGATATGCCCATGGATAGTAGAAATATCCAACCGCAGTTCCACCAAATGTTGCTAACCAAGCAGCAATGAAGGAAATTGTGAATATTCCTGTGTAGTTCTCGATTCGTCTACCTATCATCTTACTTACATCAGAACTAGACGCTCCGCCAGAACCGAATCCTTTTGGTAAGGTCATTTGGCAATATAATAGTCCGTATACTTTTAAGTCTTTCTTGTACTTGAGACGGAACTTCCGTTAGGAGATTAAAAATAAGAAAAAGAGTGCGCTTTTGCGCGTACTTTTCTATGGGATGGATCTGCTGTACAGTTTGCCTTCTAGGGCCATCTTGTACATTTCAGCAACATATGGATTCTCACCTGGGGTTTCTGCTCCAAGTTCGACCAGTCGCGCATATACTCTAACTACATAGGCAAGTGCGCCCATGAATGCAACGACTACACCCATATTGAACATCCAGTGGTTTGGTACTGCAAAGATTTCTTCTACATACCAAAAGTGCCACATCTCGTTGACACCAATTGTAAACATGGTTGCCAGATAACCAAGAATAGTCATCTTCAGACCAGTGTTCATGGAGTTGTTTGGACCCCTTAGAATTGGTACCTTTCTATCATAGATTGAGACAGCACCCCAACCTAGTGGCAGTGCAACAAAGTGGCTGTAGAGCCACCAGTGTGCTGGTGTGAATGCACTATCTCTGATAGAAGTTTGATGTAATGAACCATCGACAAAGTTGTCGACTTCCACGGATGCCGCTGTAGATCCCATTGCGATGACGATCATCCAAATCTTTTTCAATCTTTGGATCTCGACTTCTTTTGGAATTAGTGCCGGCATTTGTGCCATGTTGCATATGATGTTCATTCTGTATATAAAGTATGAACTATTACTTTCATCTTTTTTGTACTATTTTATGCATTAATACATAAAATTATTATAAAAATTTGTGTAAAAACTTTTTTATATATATATAAAATATAATATCAAAAAACCACTTACAGATGATAAACATCAGTGATGAGCTTGTTTTTTTCTCCAAAACCTCTTCTGGTACTGATTACAAGGGCAAAACATATATCGTTGGTCTTTCTGTCATGGAATAGTTACGGCATGACTATGATAAATAAAAAATTAATCGTAGCAGCACTTGGTGTGCTTGTTGCATTAGGAGCAGTAGGTCCAACAATTGCTCAAATGATTCAACAAGCAGAAGCACACGGTGTACAGGCACAACTCCAGAGTCGTTTCGTTAGGATTGAAGATGAGACATTTTCAAGACAATCACTGCATACAGGAGAACTCTTGACAGTGAAAGGTACATTGGTTAGCCTCATACAACGAGACCTAAGAGGATGGCTTTCTGTTTACGGTGAATCAACAAACGCAGGTAACAGATGGGAGTTCATATCACGAGATCCACCCGGCAATGTCTTTGATATTCCAGGAAACGGTGTTGTAGACTACACACTAGTAGTAAAAGCACTTGAACCAGGAGTCTATCACATGCACACACAACTTAACATTGCTTCAATCGGTCCAGGACTTGGTCCAGGGCAAACCGTCGTGGTCGAAGGCGAAAAGATACTAAAACCAATCCCGTATGGAAATATCGCATATCAATCGATAATCATCGCAGTTGGTTACGTAGTTACATTTGCAACCCGACCGTGGCAAGTGATCTAAAAAATCCCTCTCCTTTTCATTTTCTTAATTGTCAAACATAACGAAAGTAATAATTTGCCATTTTGATCAAAATACAGAAACACATGGCAAAATCATTATAACCAAAGATATCGGAGTGGTCATATGATTTGGCCTGGAATGGGCGATCCTTCAAAACGCAAGCAAACCCTTCGATTTCTTGCCCTAACTGCAGGTATTGCAATATCCATAGGATTGGCAAGCACAGCTATCCAAAGTCAATTAAATGCGGATAATCCCCTGAAACAATGCATTGATAATCGTAATATCAACTACAAAATTTCTGCCACACTAGAAATATTCATCGATGGTGAAAAGGCAGAGATCCCTGCAAATATTGGTAAAAACCCCGGTTGCACACATTCTCTTTACACACTTTCAAACGATGGAGTGATTTATGCAGAGTGGGAAAAAGAATATCCTTTTGAGATAGGACATTTTTTGTGGACTTGGACCACCTACCACAAAGATGGATTTCCTATGCGAGATATGGATGAGTCAAAATCAAGAATGTTAGTCAATGGTGTCGAGTCACCAGACTACATCAATTCTAGATTAGTAGATGGTTATCATTACAGAGCAGAGTTTGTAACCAAGGGGGCAGATACTGCCAAAGAACATGATTTCCTACCGCCAAAATCCTAAACTAGATTATCATAATTTAGATAATCAAAATTAAAGGTAGAAATGAAAAATAAGGAAAAAGATTGAGGTTTACCAGTACTTTCCGTTGTCTGGTATAAGACCAATACCTTCTTTCTCGAAGTGTTTGTCGAGTTCAGATACCCATCTTTCTCGTGTGTCTCCTCCCAAACCGTGTACTCTCAACCAGAATGCTATGATTCCAAGTATGAATACTGCAAACATGATAGTTCCAAATATGTAGACCATCACGTCGTAAAAGAGTGGGTCATAAGCTGGACCTATCTGACCTGCAAAGTTGGACAGAATACCTACGAGCAAACCGAATATAGCGCTCATCATGTATGAAAACATTTTACGTATGATATATACATTTCTGTTTCAACCAGGCTTGATATTGACATCTAACACTATATATTAAAAATAATAAAAAGGAAAAAAGTTTATTTTGCTTTTGCGAATTTGCCGCTTCTACTTCTCAGAATAAAGGCAATTGCAATACCGCCAAATACAGCGGCTACGATTACAGAACCTCCGATGACACCGTTTGCATCAAGATATGGAGTACCAGATCCTGTTGCTGGGTTTTCTGCGGCTTTCGCTACTTTTGCTTTTGCAAGCGCTAACTGTTCCTCTAAGTTGACCTTTCCTCCTCCACCAACTCCTGCATATTGAGCAGCCGCCATTGGAAGGAAGGTAGATGCCACGAAGAGTGCCAGTATGGTTGCGCCGATTACTATAGGTTTATTCATATCATGCACCTTGACACAGAGTGACTTGCTTTGATATTTAACTTTTTTGTCAATTATTAAAAAATATTGCATGTTTTGAGGCAACGTTTATGTTTTGCCCTTTGTCCAAGCGAGGTATGGGACGACTACATTCACATAGGCATGGTCAATCACATTCGATTCGGCCTATTACAGCAAGTTCTCCAAAATGGGTAAAACAAAATAACCAGGAAATTGAGGAGCTTGTTTTAAAATATGCTAAAGATGGTCTTACAACAAGTGAAATAGGTGTAAAACTTCGTGACCAATATGCAATCCCGTTGGTGCGACCAATAACAAAAAAATCGATAACCGAGATGCTCGAGGAAAAAGGATTCAAACAGGAGATGCCAGAAGATCTAAACAATATCGTTAGAAAAGCACTTGGATTACAAAAGCATCTTAAAACGCACACATCTGATAGGAGAAACGTTCGTTCCCTTGAATTGTTAGAAGCTAAAGTTCATAGATTATCATCTTATTACAAGAAAATTGGTCGCATACCGAAAACTTGGAAATATAAGTCAGTCATTGCTCAACTTGAGTAATGGTAAATGATCTGTCTGGTGCGTTATCCTATTTCCATGATAAAGTTTCTGATTGCATAAAAGCTGGAAAGAGCATATCTGTAATAACTCATCTTGATTGCGATGGGATTACATCAGGAAGTATTATTACAAAATCGCTGATCAGATCGGGGGCCAGGTGCACAGTACGGACAGTAAATGAATTTAGTAAGAACATGATTGAGAAACTCAAAAATGATTCTCGTGATCTTCATGTCATAACAGACTTGGGTGGCGGATTTGCAAAAGACCTTGATGCAACCTTGGATGACAATTGGATTGTTGTTGACCACCATCAAATCCCAAAAGAAGAATTTGATAACGACCGTGTGATCAATGCGTGGAAATACAACGTTGATGGAGGTCGTGAGGTTTCTGCAGGTGGAATGTGTTATTTGGTTTCAAAAGCGTTGCATAAAGAAAACACAGATCTTGCCTGGATTGCAGTAGTTTCAGCATTAGGAGACAGGCAAGATCAGGGAGAAAAAAAATCATTTACAGGAATTAATTTAGAAATCGCCTCAACTGCTAAGAAAAACGGTCAAGTTGAAATTGATCTTGATATATTGTTAGTTGGTAGGGAGACTCGATCACTTCCTGATGCATTAGCTTTTACATCACATCCATTTATCGAAGGACTAACATGGAATCGTGATGCCTGTCTTTCTTTGCTAAACTCCTCAGGAATTACGTTAAAAGATGGAAGTAGATGGCGTATTCCCGCAGAACTAATGGAAGATGAAAAAAGGATTTTGCTTGAATCTATTTCGAAATTTACAACTACCAAAAATGCAACGGACATAATGGATGAGCTTGTTGGATACACTTACACGCTTTCAGGGGAAGACAAACGCAGCTTCTTGCGTGACGCAAGAGAATTTTCCACAATGCTAAATTCTTGTGGAAGAATTCGCAAGGCAGGAGTTGGGATTGCCATTTGTATGGGTGATAGAACAAAGATGCTTGAAGAAGGAGAAGGCATCCTGTTAGAATATCGCACTCTGTTACGAACATACATGAACACACTTGCAAGCGAACGCTGGAGAGTTGTAGACAATAGTCAATACGTCATGGTAAATGGAGAGGGATTGGTACCAGAAAACATGACCGGCGCAGTATCTTCATTGTTAGGTGGTTCACAGAAAAACAATGGAAAAATAATCATACTTCGAACAAATGGCGACGAAGGAACAATCAAATTTTCATCCAGGAAATCCACTGGATGTAAATCTGAGGTCAATCTTGGTTTGCTGATGAGATCATGTGCCGCTAAGGTTTCAGGGGTTGGTGGTGGCCATGATGCTGCAGCAGGTGCAAGAATAACTAAAGACAAATTAGACGAGTTTTTAGACTGTTTGGAAGAAAATGTCTCTGCAGTGCAAAGTCCAAGTAATTCTAAATAATTTAACACCACAAAAAGCCGATTCTATTAGAAAGGCACTAGAGCCAGACAATGTAGATTTTCCAGAGGATTTATCATTTCAGATTGAAAATGTTGACAACTCACTTGTCTTTACTTTTCAAGGCAAGGGAAATATACGAAATTTGATTTCTACTATTGATGAAGTCCTTGAACAAACCCAAATTGTACTCAGAGTGACTACTGATGCTTGATCCAAAAATTCTTCGAGAGAATCCAAACATAATAAGAAAGATGCTCAAAGATAGATCTGTCGATTTCTCATTAGAGGATTTAATAAAATTGGACAAGGAAAGAAGAGAATTAATTGTCAAAACAGATGATTTACGCAAGAAAAAAAATGAAATCTCACTAGAAATTGCACAGAAAAAAAAATCTGGCCATGATACGACAGTCACCATAGACCAGATGCGAGTAGTGTCTGAGACACTAACTGGACTGGAGACCATTCAAACAAAGACAGAATCAGAATATAATAAACTCGCACTCACAATACCTAATCTTATCCATGAATCGGTTCCAATAGGAAAAGATGAGACTGCAAATATAGAATTAAGACACTGGGGAAAAATACCTCAGTTTAATTTTAAGGTAAAAGATCACATAGAACTGTCACACAATCTTGATCTTATTGATTTGGAAAGAGCTGCCAAAGTGGCTGGGGCAAGATTTTATTATTTGAAAAATGATCTTGTAAAGCTAAATCAGGCTCTGATACACTATGCATTGGATTTTCTTTCTGAGAAAAACTATACTCCTATTCAAACTCCATATATGATAAATCGTGGTTCTATGGAGGGAGCTATCATTGCAAATGATTTTGAGGATGTGATTTACAAAATTGAAGGAGATGATCTATACCTAATTGGAACATCAGAGCATGCAGTAGCATCCATGCACTCTGACGAAATTTTGGAAGGAAAAAGTTTACCAATGAGATATGCAGGTGTAAGTCCTTGTTTTAGAAAAGAAGCTGGAGCACATGGAAGAGATCAGAAAGGAATTTTCCGCGTTCATCAGTTTGAAAAAGTTGAACAGTTTATTTTTTCCAGACCAGAAGAATCATGGAAAGAACATGAAAGAATGTTATCAATTGTTGAGGAATTTTATCAAAAACTTGAGATTCCATATAGGATAATGGTCTTGTCAAGCGGAGACCTTGGGAAAATTTCCGCAAAGACTTACGACCTTGAAGCATGGATGTCAGGACAGAATAGCTATCGGGAAATTGTTTCATGCTCTAATTGTCTTGATTTTCAGGCAAGAAGACTTAAGATTAGATTTAGGGATAGGACAAATGATCAACCACAGTATTTACACACACTAAACAGTACATTGGTTGCCACATCGAGAACTCTTGTATCGATAATGGAAAATTTTCAAACAAAGGACGGACATGTTGCTGTTCCAAAGATTTTGCAGAAATATCTTGGTAAAGCCACCATCTAAAAGTCGTACAACTTATATTTTGGCTTCAAACGTCGATCATAGTTGGCACGTCAAAAGACTGCAAGAATAAAGGACAAGTGGAGAGAGAAAAAATGGGTAACAGTACTTGCTCCGTCTGCGTTTAACAGTGTTCCAGTAGCATACATCCCAATTACTGATGATGCAAGTGCAATTGGTCGTGTAATCGAAGTAACCTTATTTGATATTGTAAAAGGAGATCCTTCACAACACCAGTACAAACTATATTTCCAGATTAACAAGGTTGAAGGAAGTACTGCCACAACTATTTTCAAGAGATATGAATATGCAAAAGAGTTTTTGCGCAGTCTTGTAAGGCGAGGTTCTTCTTTGATTAATTTTATAGGAGATTACAAAACAAAAGACGGCTATATTTTCAGAATTAAAATTATTGCACTTACACAAAAGAAACTCAACACGTCTCGCAAACATGCACTTAGATTAATCGCACGCGACGTAATGTCAAAAACCATTCCAGAAATGACAATAGAACAATTTGTACAGGCAACTGCTTTTGGAAAGATAAATTCCGATATAATGGCAGCAGTTAAGAAGATAATTCATGTGAGACATGTAGGCATTGAGAAAGCAAAGATAATTAGAACAGCAGAAGCAGAAATTGCTTTACTACAAGCCTAATAGATTTATTATTAATATAGATTCAAAATAACATGGTAAATCAGATAGAGATTACTCTAGAAGTCATCTTACATGCTACTGAAGATAGAAAAAAAATTCTAGATTCCATATTTGAAATGTTTGAAATAAAAGAAGAAGAGTTTGCTGAAGAGAAACTCCTAGGTCACTTTGGAAATTCGATTTTACTATTAAAAACAAAACTAACAAAAAAAAGAGCCCAAGAGTTTGTTCGTAAAGTTATTTCAAAAATTTCAAAAGTCCAAATAAATGAATTTTTTGACAACATAGATATGCATCTTGAAGGATCATCATTATTTTTACGAATTAGTAAACAAGACATTATACGAAAAACTGTTAACATTCAGCAAAATGATTCGTTGAAAATAAAAATTTCTATTCCAGTGTACAAAAAAAGCGATCTTATAAAAAATTATATGGATCTTTTAAAGTCTTGAAACAGAAAAAAAGATACATTCTGGTTAGATCAGAAAATACAAATATTGAAAAAATTTCTAACCTTAAGTTAATCTCAAACCAAGATGGTCATGTGATAGTCTCATGTAAGCTTGAAAATCTTTCTCAAGTTGTATCAGAGATTGAAAAAGAATGGAAAATAATTACAGTGTCTGGAACACTCAAGTCCTTAAGAAGGAGCGTTTAATAGTATTTCAATCCCAAAAGCAGTGGGGATGAGGGTTTGCCGCTCCAGTCTGAGCGTTTGCTGTGAAGAAGCCGCGACGAACTGACCCAAAAAATTGCGATTCATTATCACACGGTTCTTTTAAATAGAGTAGATCCTGTTTTTTGGCTGTGAAAATAGATTACGACATCATAGTAGCTGGTGGAGGACTCGCTGGTATGATAGCAGCCCAATCTGCAGCATTTTATTCAAAACAAAGATTATCGATCCTTGTAATCGATAGAAATCCCGAACCAACGGTTGGTAAGAAAACAATCAGCGGTTGGATTTGTGGAGATGCAGTTGGAAAAAATACGGTTGACTACATGACAGAAAGAATTAAGATATCATGGGGAAAGCCAGAGATTGAACATCCTGTAAAAGGGGTGATGGCATTTTCACCAGATAGGGAAACTTCAATTCCATTTGATGGAGAAGGATTTATGCTGAATAGGCAGGAATTGCCAAAACGCCAGCTCCGTGATTCAAAAAATATGGGAATCAATTTTCAATTTTCCATAGCTCTTAGAAATTTACTTTATGAAAATGATACTGTGGTAGGTATAGAGGGAACAGATCTGTTAACAAATCAGCCATACAAGAAAACTGCAAAGATTGTAATTGATGCAACCGGAGTGGCATCAATGCTTCGAAATGGGTTATCCATCAAATCGAAAATAGAGAGAAAGATAGATCGTGATGATTTAGAAGCTACTGGAAGACACATAATGAAGTTCGAAACTGGAGTAGAAGATAAGACAGATTTTGATTCTGATTATTGTATAATACATTTAGATCAAGACATTGCACCAGGTGGATATGGTTGGGTGTTTCCCAAAGGTAAGAATAAGGTAAACATAGGTTTGGGTGTTCAACAAAAAGAATTACAGAAAAGAAACCAGAGATTGGGTAAGAAAGACGATGTGGTGAAATTGATAAATGATTATGTTAAGATCAATAAAGCGATAAAAAACCCGCGACTCTCAGATGACCCAAGTGATTCTGTTAACTCCACAGGCACATGGCAGGTTTCGGTTAGAAGACAAAATGATTGTCTAGTTGCAAATGGTTTCATGCTTGTAGGCGATTCTGCATGGATGCCAAAACCACTCGATGCGGGAGGAATTGGTCCTGCAATTGTGGCTGCCACAATAATTGGAAGAGATGCAGTAGCTGCGATTGAAGCAAATGATGTTAGTGAAACCGGATTGTGGCAATACAATATTGATTTCATAAATGATTATGGATACAAAACAGCAGGACTTGAGGTCTTCCGAAGATTATTACAGACATTAACTAATGAGCAGATAAATTATGGAATGAAGCACTTTTTGTCAAAAATGGATGTTGAAGCCATAAGTAGGGGTGAACATCCAGATTTTGGAACGGTTAGCAAACTTGGAATGATGATCCGTGGTGCATTAAACAAACAGCTTGCCGATGGTTTGAGATTCACAGCCCAACAAAACAAGATTTTGACAGAACATTATTACAATTTCCCAACGACTCCGGATGGATTTGATGTATGGCATCACACATTACATAAAACATTAGATGAATCTTTTGCAAAAATTAAAAATTGATCTAGTCTATTCCTAGCGGGATAGTGCCACTGCCCCATGGTTCTTTCACCTTGAAAAAATAATCTTTTGCTGGATCGTAATCTAATCCCTTATAGAAGCTCCATTCTAACAATTTGGGAGAGTTTGGTAGAAGTGTCAAGGAACCATATACCAGAGTATTTGTAGTGTATTGGATTTCTTTTTGTCCATCACTAAGTACATAATTACAGGAGTTTACAGGACATGACATTGTTATATCATGAGAGACATCCGTGTTTTCAACGACAAAATAAATTGTTAGAATAGTTCCGCTTGATGTTTTTTCAATTTTGCTATCCACATAGTAAAAGGTAACTGGCCCAATCACAGTTGGAGTTGATTTTTCGATTTCATTTTTGATTTTATAATCAAGTTCTATTTCTTTTTGACATATTCTTTTTTCTGCGGCTGTAGTGAATTGATCACATTTTGACATATCAAGTTTGTTGGAGGAAGAATTTTGAGAGTTGTCATCTGCCAAAGAAATTATTCCAGTTCTAATCATGAATTGGATTCCGTTTGCAAAGGTCTTATCATCTATTTCTCCATTTGACCACCATTTGGCGTTGTTTTTTATCCAATCAGGAATTTTTGTATCATGATTTGCCTGTTGACTTTCAGTTACAGGAATTTTTATTATTCCTTCTTTCATCATAAACTTAATTCCGTTTGCAAAAGTCTTATCATCTATTTCTCCATTTGACCACCATTTGGCGTTGTTTTTTATCCAGTCTGGGATCTTTATTTCTTCAGCATAAGTTATCTGAAAAATACCACCTAAAAGAATGAAACTCGAAAAAAGAAATTTTATTTTATGTTGCATCCTATTTGATATAATCAAGCTTTCAAATTAACTTAATCGCCATGACATCATAGTGGTAAATTCAGATTCCGTCAAGACTATTTTTAAATTAAGGTCGTATTCTTTCAATAGTGTTGCTTTCAGAATCGCTTTACATTGATTGGAATCATTCCTTTGAAATTTTAGATAGGGCATACGAAACAGGTTTATTTGTATTAATAATAGGTCCAAAAGGAACTGGAAAAACTACTCTTGTTCGTGGATTTGCTGCAAAAAAAGGGGTTAAACTGGAATCGGTAAACTTTAGCTTAAGAACACGTGAAAGCCACTTGATAGGTTCCAAAAGTTTGGAGAATGGGGCTATTGGTTTTGATGAAGGAATATTGGTGAAATCAATGAAGGAAGGTGGCATGCTTTATCTTGATGAAATTAATGCTTCTGAGGCAGATGTTCTGTTAAGATTAGATGAAGCATTAGATGATAGAAGACAGATCGTTCTAAAAGAATCTGGAGGAGAAATAATTAAAGCAAATAATGATTGGTTTGTCGTTGCAACAATTAATCCATTAACACATGTTGGCACAAAAGAACTTCCACCACAGATTCTTAGCAGATTCCCCGTAAGAATTAGGTTGGAATATCCGCCAGAAGAGATTGAATTGCAGATTGTTAAAAAATATATCTCCGGATCACATGACAAAGAACTTGTGCAAGGAATTAAACTTGCAAATTCATTACGACAAGCTGCGGCAGTAGAGGAATTGTATTATTCACCAAGTTTGCGAGAAACGATAGCATTTGGCAAGCTTCTTGACTCAGGAATAAAACCAAGACAAGCTGCAGATATTGTTTTTGCTAATGTGTATTCACAGTGGGGAAATGTCGAATATCAAAAAGTTAGTGACATCATAACATCGATGTTTGGTAATTAATGCAATCATTACATCTTAGAAACGACACATTACTTGAAATTGCCACGTTCCTTGTAAGAAGGTGGTCGGAAAAGAACATTTCAGTAGGAATTAATGAACAAAAAGAAATTCTGACAAAATTAAAAGAAAACAAGGTAATCATGCTTCCTTTAGATCATTATTTTGGAACGAATTTTCAAAAATATAGGCAATTTAGAACTGCTTTATGGTATGAGGCAATGAGACTAAAACATTGTACAAAAATCCTCAGTAATGACCACGCATTTGGTTTTTTACTTAATACACTCGAAACAAGGCGAATTGAAACTATTGGTAGAAGACAATGGCGCGGGATGGATGAGGAAATAATATTCAGTTATGGTTTTGCTTGGCTTTACAGGCCTCTTTTGAATTCGATCTATGGAAAAGCAAGAATCGCTGAAGCGTTTTCTCAGTATTTTTTGATGGGTGACATCAAAGGTGAGATTAACCCAAGTCAGTTTGAAAAAATTATAAAGGCAACAGAATTTGCAAGAGAAATTGTTAAAGAAGCATTAGAAAAAAACCATAATACAGAATGGCTTGAGAAGAGGATTCCTGAAATTATAAAAATTTTAGAATTGGACGCATTAATAACAATTCCATTATCTGTTCCAAAAATTGGCACAGGCATTGCAATCTCGGAAGAAGATTTTGTCAAAATGCTTGGTAAGATAACAAAATTCCGTGAAAGTGATTTTGGAGAACTGGATCCTAGACGCATTGCCGAAGGAAAAACGGTTTTTGAAGAATTCAAAGTCTTACTACAGGAGAATCAGTTAAATGAAAACAGAGGCTTAAGTTCTGAAAACGTAGGAATTAGCATTCCTAGTTCCATGGATGTTGATGAAACAAAAATCTATGACGTGGATCTTGTAAATAATCTAAAAGCCAAATTCAAAGAATGGAAGACTAGTTGGAAAGAACAGCATGTAATTACAGGGGATGAGTTTGATGAAGAAACCTATCTGGAAGGACACACACCATTTCTCACAGATAAAAAAATTACAATTAAAACAAGAATTGTCATATTGCTTGACCATTCCTCAAGCATAGCAAATGAGCAAGTTCAATACAAAAAAGCAACCTTAGCCTTATGTGAGGTACTTGCATTTTTAAAGGTAAAATTCTCCGTTTATGCCTTTAATACTGAACAACGACAAGTAACATGCTGGCTAGTTAAACCTGAAAATATCAAATGGAATAGTATCGCCGCAAAAAGATTGGCCCAAATTAAAGCAAATGGTGGAACTCCGTTAGCGGAAGTTTATTCCATAATGCTTCCAATGATACGCTCAAAAAAACCAGATATATTCCTCACTTTATCTGATGGAGAACCCTCAGATCCTGATGCAGTTCGAGCAATGGTAAGCACATTCAACCTCTTAGGGATTAAGATGGTTGCAATCGGAGTTGGTCCGAGTACAATGATATCAACAATAATTGCAAGTAATCTGAAACATCTTGGATATGAAAGAACTCTTGCCGTCAGTAGATTAAATGACATACCAAATAGAGTTCTAAATGTTTTAGGAAGAAACTAGGATGAAGTGTTTGTCAGTATCCCAGCCCTATGCTGACCTCATAGTTCAAGGCAAAAAAACAATCGAGCTAAGAACTTGGAACACGAAATATCGTGGAGAATTCCTTGTCCATGCACCAGATAAAATAAAAAAAGACGTGTGTGAAAAACTTGGAATCGATCTAACACGAATTAGAACCGGAGTCATTATAGGAAAAGTTGAGATCTACGATGTCAAGACATACAAATCAGTGTCTGAATTAAAATCAGATTACAAGAAACATTTTGCTACAGAAGAACATTTCCAACACAAGTACGGGTTTTTGCTTAAAAAACCACAGGAACTAAAGATACCCATTCCTTACAAGGGCAGTCTTGGCTTTTTTAATGTAGATTTAGGCACAAAAATGAGGGAAAATGACATCAAATCAGAACTGTTTGATGAAGAACACCGGTATCAATGGATAGGAAAGCATTAGATTTGTCCATTACTTTTGAACACATGGTCTTGTTTTCATCTAACCAAACCTGTTTCCTTCTAAGATTAAATTCTGATGCTTGGATTTTCTTTCTTTAGTTTTTCCCAATCCGCTAAAAAGTTCTTTAGACCAATATCTGTTAATGGATGTTTTAGCATCTTTCCTAAGATATCAGGTGGAAGTGTTACCACATCTGCACCGATCTTTCCAGCTTCAACAACATGCAATGGGTGCCTGATACTTGCTACCAGTATCTGTGTTCCAAATTGATAGTTCTTGAAAATTTGATGGATTTCTTTAATTAAACCCATTCCATCTTGACCGACATCATCTAGCCTACCAATAAATGGGCTAACATATTTTGCACCAGACTTTGCAGCTAAAACTGCTTGGTTTGCTGAAAAACATAATGTTACATTAACTGGAATTCCTTCATTAGTCAAGGTTCTACACGCTTTCAGTCCATCTGGAGTCAGAGGACACTTTACTACTACATTTTTCCCATATTTTCTCAGTCGGCGTCCTTCCTCGACCATTTGTTCAGTTTCTGTCGCGATAACTTCAAGACTTACATCACCTTTTACTATTCTAACAATTTCTTCCATTGTTTTTTGTGGATCATCACCCTCCTTTGATAAAAGCGAAGGATTGGTTGTGATCCCATCAACTAAACCCATATCATTGTACAGTTTGATTGATGCAACGTTTGCAGTATCAAGGAATATTTTCATCTGGATTTACTCCTGATGTCTTTTACTGAATTAGCTATATTAATTGATGTTATCCCATGTTTTGCAAGCAATAGTGGAATTTCGCTGTCTCGTGCTGACTCTCCAAATTTATCCTGAACTCCAATTCTTCTCATTGGTACAGGGTATGTCTCAGATACCACCTCAGCTATTGCAGAACCAAAACCTGCCATTATGTTGTGCTCTTCGCATGTTACAATGCCACCCGTTTCATGCGCTGCTTTCTCTATGAGAGCAGTGTCTATAGGTTTGATTGAGAACAAGTCTAAGACTCGACATGATATTCCTTCTTGTTTGAGTGTATCTGCTGCTTCTAGTGCTATATTTACCGTAATCCCACACGCTGCAATTGTACAGTCAGAACCATCACGTAAAACAATCCCTTTTCCAATTTCAAAATTTTGGGATTCAGAATGTATAACAGGAGTTTTTGACCTTGCCATTCGCATGTAAAATGGGCCATAAGTTTGTGACATTATCCATGTAAGTTTTGAAACTGTAACAGTATCAGATGGGATCATAACTCTAACATTAGGAATGACTCGCATGATAGCAATGTCTTCTATTTGTTGATGCGAACCACCATCTGCGCCCACGCTTAATCCACCATGAGAAACTACCATCTTTACATTTAGTCCCTTTTTATCACCTGGTGATGGATAAGCTATTGCATTTCTAATTTGATCAACGCATCTTCCGGGTAGAAAAATTGCATATGTACTTGCAAAGGGAATTTTTCCTCCTGCTGCAAGGCCTGCAGCTACCGAAACCAAGTTTGCTTCTGCAATTCCAACATTAAAAAATCGATTCGGAAATTTTTTACCAAAAGGTTTTGTTTTTAATGAATCTGTAGTGTCAGCACCAACGACCACAATGTTTGGGTTTTCTTCTCCTATTTTGATAAGAGTTTCTCCATACACTGTACGCATGTCTGTCATTTCAGTCATACAAAGCCAGCCTCCTTTACAATTTGTATTAGGTCTGACTTTTTCTTTCCAACCTCATGCAAGTCTATCCATTTATTGACGAGCTCTACACCACCAAGCTCGTGTGCTTTTTGTATCAAGAGTTTTCTTCGTGCATTCATTATATTTTTTCTAAATTCAGAGATGGTTGTACGTACATCTTTTTGACCTATGATTGCACTTCCTCCAACAAAGACTCTAGCTCCATCCAAAAAACAAGAACCTATATTTGAAAGATCTACTCCTCCATCTGCTTCAATAAAACCAGAAAATTTTTTGTCTTTAAGAGTTTTAGCGATTCTTTGAACCTTCTCATGCGTGGATTCAATGTATTTTTGACCTGATTTACCTGGTACTACTGACATTACAATAAGCTGATCTAGATCAGGTATGAATTTCTCAGCCCAATTTGGAAGTTCAGTATTAGGATTTATTGCAAGCCCAACACTGGCTTCGTTTGCACGCAAAACATCATGAATTTCTCCAAAGCTTGATTCATCACAAACCTCGGCATGCACAGTAATGATGTCACTGCCAGCTTCAACATAATTTTTTACATGTCTAGCAGGATCATTTATCATAAGATGCGTATCAAATGGAATTTGCGTTATTGGTCTTAGTTCTTTAATTTTTTCATGGTCAAAAGTAATGTTTGGAACAAATTGTCCGTCCATTACATCGATATGGATAAAATCAGCGCGTCCATGCGCAGCTCGTTTTACCTCATTTTGTAGATTTGTCATATCACCTGCAATTATTGATGGCGCAATTAGAAATTGACAATCAAGCTCAAGATCAATTATTGGCGCGATTTTTGGATTTGGGGCAACCCCATGCCACTTGGGATTATCTTCCATGTGTTCTATACTTTTTCCTTTAATTGTACGTGATACGATGATTGATGGAGTTCCTTTTGTCTGTTGAGCAGATTTTATTGCTTTTATTATTTGTTCAATCCTGTGACCATCAATTTCTAAAACATTCCACCCAAATGATCTCCACTTGTCACCTGTTTTCCATCTTGAAGCATCTTTCCACATTTCTGAAATGTCATCACTTACAAGTTCTTCATCAAGTGGCATGACTTTTTCAGTATAATCATCTTGTTGAATGAAGTTTCTATCAAGAAATACTGTAAGATTATCAAGTTTGTATTTTGAGGCAGCCATAGCTGCTTCCCAGACCTGCCCCTCGTCTGACTCACCATCTCCTATTATGGTATAGATTCTATGTGATTTACCATCAATTCTTGCAGCAAGTGCCATTCCTATTGAGAAGGAGAGTCCTATTCCAAGCGAACCTCCACAAAACTCAACACCTGGACACTTGAGATCAGGATGTCCTTGTAATCGACTTTCGAATTTTCTAAGAGTTTCAATCTCCGATTTGTCAAAATATCCAGCTACGGCAAGGTTTGAAAACAGTCCAGGAGATGCATGTCCTTTTGACAATACCAGTCTGTCACGATCCTCCCACAGAGGATTCTTTGGATCATATCGCAAGAATTTAAAAAAGATACACCCCATAATTTCCGCCATCGAAAAAGAACCTCCTGGATGCCCAGAGCCAGCAATTGAGGTTCCTTTTATGACAAGTTTGCGAGTTTCGTGAACTTGCTTTATGATGTGATAGTAATTTAGTCCCATGCCTTTTCCATTTTCTTAAAATCTTGAACATCTAAGAATGAATCAATATTCATAATTTTTAGCGTATTTGGAGCAAATAAAAAGTTATTTCAGAAAATTTCAATTTGATAAATCAATAGGTGAGATATAGATCTTCAGAATTTATTCCTATCAAAGTTTATGACTACAAATATGGGAGAAACTGGTATATTTCTTCAATATTAGATCCTCATACCAAAAATCAAATAATTTGTCCAGTTGAGCATACAAGGATCTTATCGAAAAGAAAGAAAAAACTAGAGGAGGTATCCAAGATCTTAAAATCTCTTTACAAATAACGGAAGGATTCCTCTTAAAGATTAGTATCCTCTGCTGTTTCTATCAGGTGCCGAATTGTTTGGATTTCTAAATCCGTGCTTTTCCATCATATGATTTAAGAATCTTATATCGTCAGTGAATTTTTCACCACAAACTGCGCAATTTCCCACAGGGTTTATTCGGCATCGCCATCTTTTTAGGTTTTCATATCATATAGATTACCATGGAAAAAAGTACACACCTCCCAAGGCTTTCATTTTCCATCACACCAAACGAGCAAGGATATCTTATTGCATGTAATGAAATCCCATACCTTTTCACTGATGCGTCAAAGGTAGAGGAAATAAATGATCAGATTAGTAAGCTTGTTGCGGAATATATCGAATATTTTCCATACGATGCAATAAGACGAGGAGTAGATCTTACGATACCAACAGAGGCAATTTGGAAAGCTACACCAAACAGTATTGCATTAGAATAAAAAGTGCCAGCACTACCGCTTCCCAAGGGCTCTCGCACCTTAGTAACACAGCAGCGACATTGGGTTTGACTTCCGGGTTCGGAATGGGACCGGGTCGGACCCCAACACTATGGCCGGCTTAATTGTTGTTTCAATATTCTTCTGTATTAATCTTACTTGAATAAGAGGTATAAATTAACGAGTGAATTGAGTAATTTATGACTCATCGAGTTGCTGTACTTGATAGGGAATTATGTCAACCCAAAAAATGCGGGCTTGAGTGTATCAAATATTGTCCGGTAAACAAGTCAGGAGCAGATTGTATTATACTAAATGAAGAGATTGGAAAAGCTCAGATTGATGAAAACATATGCAACGGGTGTGGTATCTGCGTAAAAGTATGTCCCTTTGATGCTATTACCATTGTAAATCTAGCACAGGAACTGAAAACGGAAAAAATTCATCAGTATGGAATAAACTCTTTTCGATTGTACCGAATTCCCACACCAAAAAAAGGTCAGGTAATAGGCCTGCTTGGTAGAAATGGAATGGGAAAAAGCACGATTGTCAATATTCTTTCGGGAAACTTAAAACCAAACTTAGGAAATTATGCATCTCCCCCAGAGTGGAGCGATATTTTGAAGAATTTTCAAGGAACTGAATTAAAATCCCATTTTGAAAAAATTGCAAATGATCAGATCAGAGCTTCAATAAAACCTCAGCAGGTGTACAATTTGGCTAAAGTTTTTAACGGGACTACAAAGGAACTTTTAGAAAAATATGATGAGCGTAACGTCATGCAAGATCTTGTTAGAGAACTAGGGTTACAAAATTCAACGGAAAACAGGCTTAGCGAACTTAGTGGTGGGGAATTGCAAAGACTTGCTATTGCAGTTGCAGCATCAAAGGATTCTGATTTTTATTTTTTTGACGAGCCATCATCCTATAATGACGTATTTCAAAGAATAGGAGTAGCAAGGGTAATCCAAGGTCTGGCCAAGTTAGGCAAAAGCGTGATGGTGGTAGAACATGACCTGACGGTGCTCGATTACCTCAGTGATTTTATTGATGTACTTTATGGTGAACCAGCAGCCTACGGTGTTGTTGCAGATCTATTATCTGCAAAAGTTGGAATTAACGTCTTCTTAGATGGTTACCTACCAAATGAGAATGTGAGGTTTAGAGATACTGCATTCAGGTTTGATGCATCGACTTCATCAGATGAGTTTGTGATGACAGAAAATGTCATCACATATCCAACTTTGCAAAAAACTTATCCCAAATTTTCAGTATCTATTGAGGCTGGAAAGGTACGAAAAAATGAGGTTCTTGGAATCGTAGGTGCAAACGCTTTAGGAAAAACAACTTTGATGAAGATGATAGCAGGGGTTGAAAAACCAAATTCTGGTGCTCTAGAAACTAAAGTCAAGATAGCTTACAAACCACAATACTTGACTAATGATTATGATGTTGAAGTGATTTCACTTTTAGAAAAGGCAAATGAGGGAGGATTAGAAGGAACCATTGAAGAAGAACAAGTAGTCGATCCATTAAAGATAAAAAAACTTTACAATAAATCTGTCAAGAATTTGTCAGGTGGAGAATTACAAAAGGTGGCAATTGTTGCATGCCTTTTGCAAAAGGTCGATCTATTTGCACTTGACGAACCGTCAGCATTTTTAGATGTTGAAGATAGAATTGCAATTGCCAAGCTTATCCAGCGATTTGTTCGCTCATATGGCAAATCTGCAATTATAATAGATCATGATATTCAACTCATGGATCTGATCTCAGATTCATTAGTGATTTTTGAAGGAATTCCAGGAAAGGAGGGCCATGGTTCATCGCCAATGTCAAAAGCAGAAGGAATGAATCGTTTCCTAAAATCACTAGACATCACGTATAGACGTGATGAGACAAGTATGAGACCTCGAGTAAACAAAACTGGCAGCAGGCTTGATCGAGGACAAAAACAGTCGGGTCATTTCTATTATAGAAATTGACTCGAATGTTAAAGGAGGCAGTGGTAGGAATACTGTCAGAAAAAGAAATTTCAGAATTGTATGGGGCATTTGATCAGATTGGAAATATCATAATTCTAAGAATACCAGATTCTCTTCTCCCTAAAAAGAAAGCAATTGGAGAAACTCTTTTAAAAAAAGTGAAAACTGCAAAATCTGTGTTTTATCAATCATCTCCAGTTGAAGGTGATTTTAGAATACGAAATTTGGAATTACTGGCTGGGGAAGATGAAACAGAGACAGAATACAAAGAACATGGATGTAGATTCAAAGTAGATGTAGAGAAGGCATTTTTTTCTCCTAGACTTTCTACTGAAAGAGAAAGAATTGCAAATATCATAAAAGATGGAGAAATTGTAATCAATATGTTTGGTGGAGTGGGGATGTTTTCTATTATTGCAGCAAAGAAAAAGAAATGTACTGTTTATAACATTGACATTAATCCATATGCAATTGATCTCTGCAAAAAAAGTATCGGCCTAAACAAGCTAAAGGGACAAGTTGAGTCCATTATTGGAGATGCATCTAAGATAATTGAAGAAAGATTAATTGACAAAGGGGATAGAGTTCTTATGCTACTCCCAGAAAGGTCTGATGAATTTCTCAATTCAGCCATTAAAGCAACAAAGAGTGGCGGAATAATCCATTATTATTCACATCAGCATGCGGATAAAAAACAAGACGCTGTAGGATTATCAAAACAACATTTCTTGCAAATAACCCCCGTTAAGTCCGAAATCATTGGGGGAAGAATGGTAAGGCCTGTAGGACCTCATTATTATCAAACTGTCGTTGACGTCAAAATACAAAAATAATTTTTGTCATTTTATAAATCACATTTACTTCCGCATCTAATCAAATCTTGATCTAAGATCATTTTTTGTCATCTGATACGGTAGATGAGGGAGATGGTTTTGATGTTGCCATATTATATCCTATCCAAGATATTACTCCCAGTATTCCCCCTACTGCCATAAGTACTGAAAGTTGTAGAACTATTGGACTCCATTCTGAAAGCATTAGGAGATAAGCATATACAACAAATCCAACAATACACAAAACAAAGATCGCTATTCCCATATTGCGTTGTCGAGTCATAGCGCTAGAGTCTTTCTGAGAGTAATTTAATTTAATCTAGTAGAAAAATTCGATTGCCATCAAGTATGCATCTTCGCCATCACGATAGTATGATTTTATTCGCTGTTTAATGATAAACCCAATTTTTTCATAAAGTCTGACTGCTTCATTATTGCTGCAACGTACTTCCAAATATAGCTCATCTGCTTTTTTTATCTTGGTACCCCCAATTGCTTCTTCTACTAGAGCTCTTCCAATTCCCTTTTTTCGTTGCTCTTCTAATACAGCAACAGAAACTACATGGCCTTTTTTCACAAAACCCAGTTTTTTGAAATTAGAAAATCCATATTCTGTTTTGCACATAATATATCCAACTAGTTTACCGTTAACCTCTGCAACCAGAAATGATTCCGGGAGTTCTGCAAGTAAACTTTCATAAAAATAATCAGAATAATGTTCTGGTAAGGTTTTCATGTTAATTTCCATTACTGGAATCAGATCGCTAGGATCACATCTTCGAATAACACAATCTCCAATTTCTCTAAGTGCTACTTGCAATTCTAAATTATCAGCATCTATCAATTATTTAACCTTAAGCAAGTAAAGGAATTAATTCGTAGCAAAAGAAATCATATTCATTGAGTGAACCTACCCAAGAAGAGGTAATATCTATCGTTTCCTCTGCATTTGATATTAAAAGCGTAAATCAGAATCTGGATGCCCTACAATTTGAGATAGAGCAAGAAGGATTCAAACCAAAATTTGTAAAACTTGCACAAAGTTTAGAATCAAAGAATTTGGTTGGAAGACTTGAAAAATTTGAGAACAGGGTATTTCTCTTGGTGGGAAGATTCCAACCCCCAAAAGCGAGACGGGCTTGGATACCAAGAGTACTTTTTGCTGCAACGATAGCTGTAGTAATGATTGATGGATATTACAGAACGTTAGAAGCCAACTCCATTGTTAGAATTGGAGACCCATTCGAGATGTCGGTTCTGTATACAGGTGCTCTGATTGGGATATTGGGTGTACATGAGCTTGGTCACATCATAGCTTCAAAATGGCACAAGCTGAAGACGAGTTGGCCATATTTTATTCCCGGCATCCCAATTTTTGGTTTTATTCCTACCTTTGGAGCTCTTATTATGTCTCGTAGTTTTACTATAAACCGAGACATTCTTTTTGATATTGGCATATCTGGGCCAATTGCAGGATTAATTGTAGCGGTTGTGGTATCTTATTATGGAGCATATCTTTCCCCAGTGATTCCAGAATCTCAAGCTCAACAACTGCTTGCTCAATCACAATTTTTTGAGGTACATGAAAGTATGATAATGAAAGCAACCGAAGTTCTCGCAGGTAAATCCATCGTAGGAACAGAAATAGTAATGTCGCCCGTTCTACTTGCGGCTTGGTTTGGTTTTTTAATAACTTTCTTAAATCTTCTTCCGGCATGGCAGCTCGATGGAGGACACATAGCTCGCGCCACACTTGGAAGAAAATGGCATAAAATTACAACATATGTTGGGATCGGAGTATTGGCGATTCTAGGATATTGGATAATGGCACTTTTTGTACTTTCATTTAGCATGAGAAGCCCAGATGTGAGACCACTTGATGATATTTCTCCACTTTCAGGTAAACGAAAAAAATTATTCATATTAGTAATTGGTCTTGCGGTAGTCTGCGCTCCGCTTCCATTTTGAATACTACCTTAACAAAACATATGATCCATCAGAAACAACGGAGACTTTTTGTCGTATGCCTTGTGTCTTTAAAATATAATCCATGGCATCTTTTATACCACTAAATGCGATCATACCTAGTTTTTCCTTTATATAAAACTCTGGTAGAATCGAGACTATTCCTATATTGAATTTTTTTGCAGTTTCAGTTAAAAACAAAAGATCCTCCATGCCGTCAACATATTTTGCGGGGTTTTTCAGCCTGTCCAAATTCATTCTTCCCTCAATGTATTGTTGAATTGCCTCTGAACCTATTCCTCTTCCACATTCTGCCAAGAGAATTGCAAGCCCCTCTTCCTTGATTGCTTCAGAACAATTCCAAAGGGAACCAAGTGATCTGCCAAGAGTTTCGCCTCCACCTTCTTTTCCGGGACTAATTATCATTGTCCTATGTTTTCCTATTTCGTTTACAGCAATAGGTACAAATGATTTTGATATTTGCGATGTTGATGACGGGTGCCCTGTTGCAAAATCTATCACTCCTGTTGAATTACCTACTATTTCAATTGCTGAAATCTCAAATTCGTCAGTAAATTTTTGTGCGATTGAAATATTTGGAAGATCTTCTCCTGGCGCTGGGAGATTTCCTTTTCTTTTTTCGTATGCTGCAAGCATGTGTTCTTTTCCAAATCTTCTAATGAGTTTTGTAGAAATGGTGTTAAATCCAAATAATCCGTCAAATTCCATTTCTCCGACAAAGATAAGATTGGAATTTGAAAGTTGAACATCATCGAATTCTGCAATTGACAAACTAGGATCTGTGAAAATGCTTTTCATCAAATTCAAACCAGGTTTATCAATTAGGAGTCTAGGTTTTGGAATTGATTTTTGATTACATGTATCAAATAAAAGTGAAATTATCTTTTGCACTGCCTTTGAATGATCCAAGACAACAAGTTCTGTAGGTTTTGAAAGATCAATTTGTTCTAATTTGGAGGCAATTTCAGGGTCCGTTAGAACAGTACCTGTAGAGTCTATTTTTTTGTCAAGGTTTTCTGCTCGTATGTCTAGTACGACATCGGTTGATCCATAATTAAGCCAAATTTCCGGCATAAGACTACGGATAGGACAGTTAAAATAAATCTGATATAGTTAATTTTGCTGTGGATTTTGTCAAAGAATTTGCAACGTTTTTGTACCAAAATGGTGCGATAAAGTTTGGAAATTTCAAGCTTTCCAGTGGTAAAGAAAGCCCTTACTACATAGATTTACGATTAGTCCCAAGCTTCCCCCACCAGTTTAGAAAAATGATAAAGGCACTTCAAAATTCAATATCAGAAAAGATAGGTTTTGAGAATTTTGATTGTATTGCCTCTGTTCCTACATCAGGGCTCGTAATTGCGTCTGCCCTTGCCATTGAACTTGTAAAACCGCTCATATACATCAGGCAGAAACCCAAGGAGTATGGAACAGAAAACGTCATTGAAGGCAAGATACCAAAAGGAACAAGAGTTTTACTTGTAGATGATGTTGCAACAACTGGTCATTCTTTGATAAATGCGATAAAACATCTAAAAAACGAAGGCATGATTGTAACGGATGCATTTACAATAATAAATCGATTTGAGGGAGCCAGAGAAACGTTAGCTGCAGAGAATATCAGACTATATGAAATTACAGATATCATGACATTGGCAACCATACTACACCAAGAAGGTCTGGTTGACGATCAAACTTTCGATGCGTTAAAAAACAAATAGATCTAATCTGAAGCATAAAAAAGCTTACAGAATTAGCTTTCGTAGATCATTAGTTCTTTTTCTTCAAGCAGAGTGTGCAAGTTGTGTACCGCTCGATATACTTCAGACTCTTTTTTTGCACCGGTGCAAACTAGTTTTCCTGAAGCAAAAAGCAGAATCACTGTCTTTGGATCAAGCATTCTGTGTATCAATCCAGGAAATTGTTCTGGTTCATACATACTTCTTGGAAGAGTTCTTGCAGCCTGTTCCAAATGGATTTTTCCTCCAAGACTTGCAGATGCCACTATATTTTGTATTACAATTACTGCATCTTTTTTGATTTTTATTCCACCCTTTCGAAGCTTCTGTACTACACTTCTTACTGCTTTGATAGCTTGTTCTTCAGATTTTGCACCAGTGCAAACCATTTTACCAGAACTAAAAATCAGTGTTGCTGTCTTTGGGGATTTTAGTCGGAAGACCAACCCTGGAAATTGATCTGGATGATATTCAACATCGGGAAAGGTTTGTGTAATGACATTGAGATCAATTTTTTGATCAACCGAAGCGGATGCAACCACATTTTCTATGCTAACTATAGGTTTTGTTTGAGGCATGTTTGGTTCCTTATATATGGGCTTTATATATACTCTATAACGTTTTAACAGTACATCATTTTCTGTAAATTTCTTAAATTATTTTATCTTTTAAAAACTCCATAGGCAGCTCAGACAAATGCCTTTACATCACGTTTCAGATATAACTCTGATTCTTCATTGCGGCCCAGTAAAAATCAGTGGTTGCTTATTTTAAAACTAATGGCATGGAAAGCCAGCTGCATGTCTCATATCATGAGTCAATTCGTGAAGATACATGGCGTCAAAAGATTCTTGGCCAAAAACCAAACTAAACATTTGTCCTTGGTCAAAGCCTATTGCAAAAATTCCCATACCCGCAATTACAATCAGTATTGATGCTGCGATCAAGGGAACACTCATTTTGTGTTTTGCAATTAAACTTGTGTTAACCAATGATTTTGTGATAAAAACTCGTTATATAAGGTTTAATCAACACCTGATCGCATTAAAATCTGGGTCACATTTTTGATTAAAAATTTCAATTTTGTTTTGTAAACTCAAACAAGTAGAATATTCCATTGAACCTGATTCAAGGTCTTTTAGATCATATTCAATTTCTACTCTTTTTGGATAACATATGTTTGAGACCTGAAAAAACATCAGTCCAGATACTATTACTATACCCAAAGCTATCGATATCATAATAGATTTTTTCATTAAATCTGATTTATTTCCTGAATTAAAAAGATGGGCCCAAAGGGCTTCGATCCCTTGGCTCACCGGTTATGAGCCGGTTACTCTACCAAGCTGAGTTATGGGCCCACGAAAAAACAGATTGGAATGGAGTATAAAAACGGTATTAGATTAACAGTAAGCCTCGTAGCAGCTATCAAGTAGCATGTTCTGAGCAGAGGTAGATTTACTTGCAATTTGGATTAATTCATCTTCTTTTTCAGATGGAATTTTTTCAAGAATCCTTCTCCAGGTTGCTGCATGTCTGATATCAGCTTCTGCATGAAGTCTAAAGTATTCTATAGCATCCTCACTTGTCATGTCATAGAATTTTCGCATTCCATCAATTTTTGATAGACTTATTTTTGGTATCTCTTGTTCTAATGCATACATAGCAGCAGAGCCCCCTTCAAAGGAATTCATGAGGGAAGATAGTTCTGATACCGCCTCTCTTGTTTTTCCCAATCCCTCATATTGCTGTAGTTCTTCCTGTGAAACTCCTAATGTTCCAGCAAATTTCATCCAGGGCGCAATGTGTTCAGATTCCTCTTTTTGATTTGATAAGAGTTCACTTTTAACAGTATCAGGACTTTGTTGAATTATTGAACCAACAAACAGTGGTACTGTCTTTACAAGTTGAAAGTATTCTTTTGAATAACCATTAAGAGATTCAATAGTTAATTTTCCTTCTGACCACATTACATAGAACGGGTGTTTTAACAAACTCTGATTTTCTATAATTTCATCTATTCTTTTGACAAGGGAATTCATGCGCTTTATGAATTTCAGGTAATAAAAAAATCTTTGGAATCACTTCAAAAGGATTTTATGGACAAAAAACAGGATGCAGTTGGGCTCCAGTGGTGTAGACCGGTCAAGCATACCGCCCTTTCAAGGCGGTGATCCCGGGTTCAAATTCTTTTTGATGAAAATCCCGGCTGGAGCACCTACAAAGCATTAATATTCTAACATAAGTTAAAGCTCTTTAGTGCAAGTTTGTGGATAGGAAAAATTTCGAAATAAATCCTCTAATAAAAGACTACAAGCAATATCTTGACAAAATAAATGAAGCATTAAAACGTGAACTCGATCTTTATACTGCATCAGAGTTTGTAGAACCATTACAATATGCTCTTGGTGGAGGAAAACGAATCCGGCCACTCATCTTGTTATTATCGGCAGAAAGTGTTGGAAATTGTGATGAAAATGCATATGCCGCAGCATGTGCAGTAGAATTATTACATACGGAATCAGTCATTCATGACGATATTATTGACAATGAGACGTTAAGAAGGAGAAAAGATCCCTTTCATATCAAGTATGGATATAACACAAGTATCCTCACGGGAGATTTTGTTCTTGGTTTAATTCTAAACATTACATCAAGAATTAACAACCCAAGGATATCAAGCGAGCTAGCAACAACAGCGATGATGATGAGTGATGGAGAAATGATTGAAACAAGGCTGGAATCAAGTGAGGATGTCACGTTTGATGATTACCTCAAAGTCATGGAATACAAAACAGCTACGGCTTTCGAAGCAGCATCAAAAATAGGTGCTATACTTGGTGGTGGGACAGAAGATCAAATTTTGGCATTGGCAGAATATGGAAAAAATGTTGGAATTGCATATCAAATACATGATGATTTGCAAGATTGGAACAACGAGGACAAATTATTCAATGTCTTAATAAAGAAAAGCTCTGATCCACGCGATGTTTTTAATCACATGGATTATTTGTTAAAGGATTATTCTTTAAAATCAAAAGCTGGTTTAAGAAAAATAAAAGAAGGACAAGCTAAATCACATTTAGAGAATCTTTTAGATCTTACCATGTTTAAGGTGCAATAGAACCTGCTGTTATGCTTGGAACTGCAGATTGAGCAAACTGAATAATCGGATCAGGATAAACTCCTATTGCAACCATGAATATAATTGAAAATATCATGACAGCAATTATTGATTTTGGTTCTTTAACTCTCTTGTCTGATTCGCCTTCTTCGAAGTACATTTTCCTAATAATCCAACCATAGTAAGCTAGTGAAAGTGCACTGTTTAGAACTCCAGCAATGGCAAGATATGGAGCCCATGAGACAACAGAACCTGCATCGATAGCAGAACCAAACAACATAAGTTTACTCCAAAATCCATTGAGTGGTGGAACTCCAGCTAATGCAAGTAGTGAGACTACTAATCCTATTGATGTTATTGGCATTCGTTTGCCAAGACCACGTATCTTGTCAAGATGTGAAACCCCAAGTGTTACGATTATTCCAGCAGCTGCAATGAAGGCTGCTCCTTTCATCACGGCATGATTTAGTATGTGGAAAAGGGAAGCTTGGATTCCAATTTGTGAAAATGGAGCAATGCTCAAACCAATTAGAATGTAACCTGCTTGTGCTATGCTGGAATATGCTAACATTCTGGTAATGCTTTTTTGCATAATTGCAGCCAAATTTCCAACTGTCATTGTCATAATAGCAATTATACCAAGTGCAAATGTCCATTCCAAATTAAGTGCCAAAGTTCCCATGATGACAACACGTAAGGCGGCAGCAAATCCCGCTTTCTTTGTTCCAGCAGCTAAAAGTGTAGATATTGTTGTTGGCGCGCCCTCATACGCATCTGGTAGCCACATATGAAAAGGCACAAGTCCCATCTTGAATCCAAATCCTGCAATAAACATTGCAACTGAAAGAAGTGCAAGAGGAACCATATCAGGTCCAAGATGTGAAAACCCCGAAATTACTTGTGCAATATTTGTTGAGCCAGTTAGACCATATGCAATTGAGATTCCATAGATTATGATTGCTGATGACAACGCACCAAACAGAAAGTATTTTAGTGCAGCCTCATTTGATGTTGGATCTTTTTTCATAAATCCTGCAAGAACATAAGTTGGAATGCTCATGAGTTCCCAAGCCACAAGCAACATTACCAAGTCAGTAGAATATGCAATAAGCACCATTCCTGCTGATGCAAGTAGAATTAGAGAATAGTATACAGCTGGATGCGATTTTCCCCTCATGTAACTAAATGAGCCAACTGTTGTCATTATTGATACTATAAGCATGGCTATTGCAAAAAATGATCCAAACATATCATCTACTAAGACATTTTCTGAAAATATGGCAGCAGATGCTACATGATTAGTTATGATTTGATAAGCAACAAAACCAATTGCCAAAATTAATGCTCCAAATGTTATTGCTCCATAAAATGAAGACGAGCCCTTCTCTTTTCTTATTACATTAATTACTGGAAGGACCATACCGACTGCTCCCAGTATTATAGTTAGAATGATTGGTGTTGAAGTAAAGTCTATCATTTTTTATCTCCTAAATCAACAATAACAGTACTACAAAGAGTATTCCTGCTCCAAATACATACAAGTATGATTGTGAAATTCCAGTTTGAGTTCCTTGAATCACCTTAGCACTCCATCCTACTGCTTTTTCTGGACCTTTGTTCATCCCATCTATTACAGTGCTTTCAAAGTATCTCCATATTCCTCTAGCAAAAAATAACGGTGCAGTTACGAATGCCCAATAAATTAATGAGTTAAGATACCATCTGTTTAAGAAAAATTTGTGCATAGCATAGAAGAACAAATTAGAGTTTACAAATTTCACAGGATCTACAAATCTACCGATATAGAAAATATAACCTAGAACAAATCCTATTGCAAAGGCTAAAAGTGATGCCGTCAATGCGATTGGATTGATACCACTTAGGAATCCTCCCATTACCGATTCTGACTCCGTAGTAACAGTCTCCTTTCCTGACTCGATTCCAAATGTACTAGCAAGATATTCGGTAAAGAGATGATGTATTCCTTGTTCAGCTGATAACCCAATTATACCGATGCCTATAGTTAGTACAGCAAGTATTCCATAAGGTATCCACATTGATGCACTTGCTTCGTGAATGTGATGTCCTTCTTTTTCCATTTTTTCAATGTGTTTACTTTTGTTTCCAAAGAATACCATACCAATCATTCTCGTAGTGTAAAATGCTGTAATTATGGCAGTGATAAGTGCTATTGCAAACAGAGGGATCGCCCAAGTATTTCCCGACTCGTAGACAGCGGCAAAGATCGCATCCTTGCTCCAGAATCCAGTAGTGATAAATGGTGCACCCATAAGTGCAAGACCTGCAGCCCACATGAAGGCATATGTCTTTCTCATGTGTTTTCTTAATCCTCCCATATCCGTCATGAACCTAGAACCAACCACATGTAACAATGACCCTGCAGCCATGAACAATGAAGCCTTAAACATTGCGTGGGAAATCAGATGGAAAAATCCAGCCGTATAACCATCAACAAATTGTTCTGAGAGTCCAGCTACTCCAAGTGCCATCATCATGTATCCAATCTGAGAACCTGTAGAATAGGCAAGAACTTTTTTAATTTCTGGAGAAACCATTCCTTGAGTAGCCAGTAAAATTGCCGTAATTGCACCAACCCATGCAACAACTTCAAAGAATTGATCCATTGAAATCCCAATTGCTGCAAGTGCAAAGAAAAGTGGTCCTAATCTTGCCACCAAGAAGACTCCTGCTTTAACCATTGTAGCCGCATGAATCAAAGCGGATACTGCAGTTGGACCAGTCATTGCTTCAAGCAACCATTCGTTTAATGGAAATTGTGCAGATTTTCCAATAGCACCACCAAAGAGTAAGACTGCCGCAGGAACTAGCAAGCCTTGTGCTGACATTGCAGTAGCCCAAGCTGTATCATGGGTTAATTCTCTAAAACCAAATGTACCAGCAAATGCAAATATCAAAAACATACCGGCAAGCATCATGATGTCTCCTACTTTTGTCATGATGAATGCCTTCATTCCTGCATGTGTTGGAGAATAATATTGTAATACACCAAGAGCAGTATATCCCTCGGTTCCGACATGATCTTTTTTCTTATCTTGATACCAGAAGCTAATCAATGCATAGGAGGCAAGTCCTACTCCTTCCCATCCAAAGAATAATTGTAAGAAATTATCAGATAAAACAATAAGTTGCATTGAGCCAATAAAGAATAGCATCCAGAACCAGAACCGTGTGATGTTTTTGTCTCCTTTCATGTAACCTGTGCTGTACACCATTATCAAAAATGAAATCCAACCAACCACGTTTGCCATTATAACTGCAAGTGGATCTGCAAGAACCCCTGCTTTCAGCCCTATTGACGATATCCATGGTATCTGATCATGTACCTCATTTCCTCTAAGTGCAGAAGGCAATAATGTGACTGCTGAAATCGCACTCATTAACGCAAAGGCTACTGCTACTCCACTTGTTGCTCTACTGGAGAATTTTGCAACCCCTGGGACTATCAAAGCTGCAACAAAGGGCAGAATCCAGATTGCCCAACCGTTTAGTGCACCATCTCCTAAACCTAGTCCTGCAAGTTCAAACGCCATGATCTAGCCTCCCACCACTCCTTTCATGAAAGGAATTATTTGGTTAAAGAAAATGTCAGGATAGATTCCTATTACAATAGTGAATCCTGCAAGCACCATCATTGGAGCAGTAATATACCAACTTGCTTCTTTTGTCTTTGAGAGGTTTTCCGGAAGTTTTCCAAAAAATACACGTTTCATCATCCACAAAATGTAAGACATGGTAATAACAGTAGAAACTAATCCCAGACCAAATGTAACCATTCTAATTGTAGAACCCTGCTGGATGGCAGTTTGTAACGCACCATAAAACAGGGTCCATTCTCCCATGAACCCACTAGTTGGTGGAACACCCATTAATGTAAGGGCCCCAATCATTGCACAAACTGCAGTAATTGGCATCTTTCCTGCAAGTCCACCAAGTTTTGTCATACTTCTTGTGCCAACTTGCAGAATAACAGAGCCTGCCATCATGAAGAGTAGTCCTTTGCCAAGTCCATGGGATACATACATCATTTCTGATCCAGAGATTCCTAATGCAGATGCAGAACCAATTCCAAATAACAGATAACCCATCTGACTTATGCTAGAGTATGCAAACAATCTCTTAATGTCGTCTTGCATCAATGCCATAGTACCACCATAAAGCATAGTTGCCAGTCCCCACAAGTTCAGGAATAGTGAAAAGTGTTCAAACTGGCCAGGCAGAAGCTGAACAATTAACCTGATAATTCCGTATGCTCCAATTCCGATCATTGCAGGTGACAAAAGTGCACTTATTGGTGTAGGCGCTTCGGCATGTGCATACGGCAACCATATGTGAAAAATAAATGCAGCAAGTTTTACTCCAAGCCCAATTATTATAGCAACAGCTGCAAATGCAAGGATATCAGGGGGAATTCCCTCTTCTCTGATATCAACAAAGTTAAAGCTACCAGTGCTAAGCCCTATCGCAAGGAATCCTAAAAGTAAAACAACAGCTCCAACATGAGTCCAGAAAAAGAACAGGAGTGCAATTCTTCTTCTTGCACCATATCCATAGAATGCAATCAAAAAGAAACCAGGAATCAACATCACTTCAAAGAAAACATAAAATTCTATCAGGTTGGTTGCGAGTATTGTTCCAAGCATTCCCATTGCAAAAACAAGATAAAGTGCAAAGTAGATCCCGATTTGATTATTCAAATATTTTTTAAGAGCAGACGATTCGATGATTGCAGTTGATTGACCATCACCTACTAATTGTTTTTGGTGATGCATTTTTTCTTCAAACTGCTCGGTAATTTTTGCAACCATGTATGGTTTTGAGTAAATTGCAAGCACGGTGGATAGAACATAAATAATTATTGCAAAGGGCGATGCAAGTCCATCAAGTAAGAATCCAAATTCTCCAAACATTTTAGTCCAAGGATAATGTTCTTCATATGTTCCTGAAAATACTGGAGATATCATTATCGTAGTGCAATAGAGTAAGACTCCAAAGGTAAACCAAGTTGCTGCTGTAGGTCCAGATTTTCGTCCAAGATAGTAGGCTACAGGCGACAGTAGTAGCGGTAAAAAGACCGCTTGCAACAATACATATTCCACTATCCTTTCAAACTCCTGAAATCAGCAATATCAATATTTTTGTACATCCTGTAAGCAACTATGATCAGTGCTAATCCAACTGCAACCTCTGCAGCTGCAATAGCTATAGAAAACAATGCAAGTGTTTGTCCTTGGCTATTTGGAATAAATCTGGAAAATGCAACTACATTGAGATTTGCTGCATTAACTATCATTTCTATTGCAAAAAGCATCCTAATTGCATTTCGCTTTACTGCAAGACCGTATATTCCAATGGCCAAAAGTGCCACTGAGACTAGGACAAATTCAATCAGTTCGTTGCTCATTTGTAACATCCTCCCTTCTTGCTAATGTCAAAGCACCAATTACTGCAGAGGCCAAAATGAGTCCCATCACAACCAGTGCAGGTGAATAATATGTAAGAAAGTCCTTTCCTATTTCTCTAAAGTCAACAGCTGGAGAATCCACTTCTATTGATTTTATTCCAGAACCAATGATGATAGTTCCTATCCCAAGCATGATCACAATCATCAAACCTATACCAGCGTATCTTCTCCGAGGATCCTCGATTTTGGTAAATAAGAGTTCACGTCGTACTAGCATTACAGTAAACAGTATGAGCACCGCAATGGAACCGACATAAACAGAAATTTGGAACATTGCAACAAAGGGTGCATCCAAAAGTAAAAAGAATCCAGCAACACCAGCAAGTGTGACCATCAAAGCTATAGAACCATAAATCATTGATCGAACTTCAAGTGCGGCTATTGCAGAACCAATTGTTAAGACAGAGACTGCGAGAAATACAGCATCAGCCATGTGTTGCTCCACGCTCGTCAATTTTTATTTCTACGTCTTGTTTTATTTTTGGACTTACAGCAAGTTGAGGTGGTGTATAGATTAATGCCTCCTTGGAAAACGAAGAAAGTTCATAGTCATTTGTCATGTATAAAGCATAAAATGGACACGCGTCTACGCATAATCCACAGAATACACATTTACCGTAGTCAATCTGTGGCATTATTGCTTTCTTATTGTGTTTCCAACTTTCGTTTACCTTAACCATAGCTATGGCTTCAGCAATTCCCTCACACGCGATGGCACAAAGCTGACAACCAGTACACTTGTCGTGAAACAGTATGTGTCGTCCCTTTAAACCAGCAATTCCTACACCAGTCTGAGGATCAAACTGAAATCCATCACCTACAAACTTTAATTTTTCTTCAGGATAACGTAATGTAAATCGTTTAACGGCCAAGTGTTTTACACCTGAGTTAAGAGCCCGTATTATTCCCCATGCGCTACTCATTGTATTAATCCTCCTGGACCCAAGACACCTGCATATACCAAGGCTAGAGCTATAAAGATGTTAACAAAGGCTAATCCAATTAATTTGTACCAACCAGTGTGCAAAAGTAGATCTATCCTAATTCTTGGAAAGACACCTCTTGGCAGTAAGATTACAAGTATAACGCCAATAGTTTTAATTGTAAACCACAAAGTACCGTTTAACATTTCTTGATCTAACAGTGGCAAACCGGGAACATGCATGGTGATTGGACCCATCTTTATTCCCTCTGTGATTATTTCTTGTGGGAATGGAGGCCATACCATTGGACCATTCCATCCGCCCAAAAATAAAATCGTAAACAGTGCAGCGAACGCGTACAATTTTAGGTATGAGCCAAGTTGAACAAGACCATACATCATTCCAGAAAATTCTGTTAGCCAACCAGCAACAATTTCACTTTCTGCTTCTGGAAGATCAAACGGGATTCTTTCTAATTCTGCGAGTATTGTTGTGAAAAAAACAATTGCACCTATTGGCATAAAGATAATCCACCAGTAATGTTGTTGTGATTCAACAATTTCTGTTAGATTTAATGTTCCAGCCAAAATAACAATTCCAAGAAGTGACAGAATTAATGGAATCTCAAATGAAACCATTTGATGAAGTGCCCGTATTCCACCGATGAATGGGAACTTGCTATTCGCAGACCAGGATGAGAGAAGAGTAATTATTGGAAAGAATCCGATCACTGCAAAAACTGCTAACAGTCCGACATCAAGATCCGCTACTACCCATCCTGGAGCAACTGGAATTAATGCAATAAAAGCTGCGGCAGTTCCAACAAATAACAATGGAGCAGCCCAGAAAATTGGTTTATCTGCTTTTGCGGGTATGATTATCTCTTTTGATATTAATTTTAATCCATCTCCCATCAGTTGTAGTATTCCTTCTATTTTACCACAATAAAGTGGCCCCACACGAAGCTGCATCTTTGCAAGAAACTTTCTTTCTATGTAAATTGTTCCCGCTGCAAGGAGAGCCGCAAAACCAAATCCAGGAAAAGCCGATATTCTGAAAAAATCTGTATGCATCAGTGACTTTACAATAGGTAATGTGCGCGACGGATCTGCAAGCCAAGTTAATGCAAGATACGGAGTGAGTAGCTTTCCATCAATTACTGGAAGTTGAATGTAGAACAGAAGAATTAGAATAAGTGGCAAACCAATTAGTGTGAATATGACTACAACCCAAAAGATGACATCTGTTAAAGAGGCTACAAATCTGCTTAGTCTAAATTCTGGTGCAATAGATGACATTTATCTATCAGCCTCCACTGGCCAGTAGTTGAGACTCCAATAAACAGCCGGCATATTTCCAAGCTTTTCTCCCTTAAGTAAATACGGCATACAAATCAGATTCCTAAACGAACCAACGCTTATTTTGACTCTATAGGGTTCAGGTTTACCATCAGATACGACATACATACCAAGTGATCCTCTTCCCGATTCAACTCTGCGGTAGACTTCGTCGTTTCCACCTTTTGGGTTCGGTTTTAGTTTTGTTCTTACCCCACCTGATTTTGGCATTTTCTTTAATGCATCTTTTATTATCCTACAGCTCTCAAGCATGTCAAGGTACGGAATCCGGGATCGTGCATAGGAATCGCCTTCCTTTAGCACTTGAGTTTGAAAGTCCAAGTTATCATAAACATCGTATGGCTCTTTCTTTCTAATATCAAAGTCCACACCGGCAGAGCGAAGAACAGATCCCGTAGTTCCAAGTCGAATTGCATCTACTCTTGATAAGATACCTGTTCCTTCTGTTCGTTGTTTTAAAACTGGGTTCTGGTAAAATATGTCTTCATATTGTTTTAGTCTTTTTTCAAAATAATTTATTTGTCTTAAACATCTTTCTTCAAAGTTTGCTGGTACATCGTTTCTTACACCACCTGGTACAAAGTATGAGTGTGTTACTCTTGCGCCAGACATCGCTTCTAAAAGATCTATACAGAATTCTCTATCACCAGCTGGCCACATGAACATTGTAGAATGTCCTAAGAAAATTCCGTAGATTGCAAGCCAGTACAAGGTATAAACACATCTGTTTAGCTCTGATGCTATTACACGAATGTATTTTGCTCGTTCTGGGACTTCTAGTCCTAAAAGATCTTCTACTGCAAGACAATATGGATATAAAATATTGCAAGAGTCATGAATTACAGGTCTTTCCAAATGAGGAATGTTTTGTATGTAATTTCGATACTCTGCCATTTTTTCTTCTCCACGATGTACATATCCGGGATCAGGATCGCAGGAAACGATATAGTCACCATCAACTTTGATGATAAGGCGCATGTGTCCAGAACCCGGATGTTGTGGACCAACATTTAATGTCATTATCCTGTCGTCAGCTTTTTCAAGTTGAATTCCTGGTGGTAGTGATGTTGTCATTCTATCGTCCCTTGATGCTAAAGTCCTTTCTGAAAGGTGGAATATCTGCCCAGTCTTCTGGCAAAAGTAATCTTCTATTATCAGGATGTCCTTCAAAATACACTCCAAGCATTTCAAAGCATTCTCTTTCATGGAACTCGACACTGTAGAAAACACCTCTAAGAGAAGGCATTCTTGAACTATCATTTCCAGGGTTTGGAATGTCCTCTCGTGGTACACGTGTTGCTAAAGTAAGTACTTGTTTTGCTAATTGTGGTTCGGTATAGGATCCCAAGTGATAAACAACCTCAATTTCTTTTGATTGTGGATAGTCTACACCTGTTACTGATTCTGCATGATCAAAATTTAATTCGTCACGAATGAACTGTGCAACATCTAAAATATTTTCTTTGTTTGCGTTTATTCTGATCCGGTTTGGTTTTATATAACCAATTGTCACTATTGTACCAAATTTAGAAACCACCTTTTCTGCAAGAGATTTTTCAAATTGTGGTTCAGCAACAAGAGCGGTTCCTTTTTTTGCAATTTCTGGTTTTGTCCCTACAGTTTCACTGGATTTTTCAGCACTTGTTGTTTTAGAACTCATTATTACCTAACCTTCATTCTCTTAATTTTTTCTTGAAGCAACATGCATCCTTGAATAAGAGTTTCAGGTCTAGGGGGACAGCCTGGTACATAGACATCAACTGGAATCACTCCATCAATTCCTGGTAGAACATTGTATGAATCAAAGTACAAGCCTCCAGTAATTGCACATGCACCCATCGCAATAACATATTTTGGATCTGGCATTTGATCAAATACCATTCTGAGTCTTGGAGCCATTTTTCTTGTGATGGTTCCTTGTACCACAACCAAATCACATTGTCTTAAGGAGCCAAAGGCCTCAATGATTCCGAATCTTTCCACATCATATCTTGGGCCTGACGCAGCTCCAAACTCTACGCTGCAACATGCTGTTTCAATATGTACTGGCCAAAGCGACCAGAGCCTACCCCAGTTCAGGGCATAACCTAACGGCTCGCCAATTGCCTTGATGAGAACATCTCCCAGCTTTCCAACAAATACATTTGTTGCGTGAGAAGAGATCAATTCTTTTTGCAATTCCTAGTCCTCCTGACTTTATCCTGAATCATATTTGATTTAAGAATTACCAAATATTTCTCCTCCCTGATTGATACAACGCGAATGCAAATGAAGCAAACATTATTCCCAAGAATGCTATAATTGGAAGAGTTGCAGACTTTGGAAGATTTAACAATGTACTTCCCCAAGCATATAGAAAAATTGACATTACATCGAAAACCACAAACATCAAAACATAAGCGTAATACTGCATCATAAAATGAGTTCTTCCTTCTCCACTTGGAACTTGACCACATTCCATAGGCAAAAACTTGACAGGGTTACCTTTTCGTCTTGGTGCAATCATTCTAGAAAGAACCAGGGCAGGGGCTGTTGCTACAATTGCAAATCCAAACATTAGCAATACAGGGCTAAAGCTACCCGCTACCTCTCCTACCAAAGTAGCTAAAAAGCCGGCCGGAGAGTATAAAAATCTATGCACAGTTGTGGATCAACTTTAACTCAAAGTTGATTTTCAGATCATATTTTATTATTGATTTAGATGATAAATTATGATTCTAGTCAAAAAGACGAATTAGTGCGAATGTCCACAACCACAAGAATGGTCATCGTGTTCCATTCCATAAGAATTTTTTTCTGCGCATCGTGAGCATTTATCAGAACCACTTGGTGAAAAGAATCCAATTCCGCATGATACACATTTCATACTTGGCATATAGTTGTTGTATAGCACCAGTATTTATTGCTGTATCCAAAAGCAACGGAAAAATCAATGATTGATATATACCAGTTTCAAAATTGTAAATCATGGGCATAAACATTGGGGACAAAGCTCCTAGTTTTACTTTGGTAGATATAGATTTGAAGATGAGAAGTCTTGATGAGTTCATAGGCAAGAAAGTTGTGTTGTCATTTTTTGTTGCTGCAAGCTCACCTGTCTGTACAAAAGAGATGTGTACCTTCCGAGATTCTTGGGATCAGATATCTAATTTGGGTGCTCAAGTTATCGGAATAAGTAACGACGGACCATTTGCAAACAAAGCTTTTGCGGAAACGCACCATCTTAATTTTCCAATACTTGGAGATTACAAGAGTCAAACGATACGCGATTATGATGTACTTATGCCAGATCTCTTACATGTTAAGGGATACGATGCAGCGAAGCGTTCAGTATTCATAGTTGATGAACAAGGTAAAGTAGTTTACAAATGGGTTTCAGACAATCCTTTGATCGAACCAAACTACCAAGAGATAATAAAATTCCTTAAAGAAAATTAAATTATTTTTAGATTTTTATTTTTATTCGATTTCTATCAAGACATCGTTTTTTGCAACTGACGCGCCTTGTTTTATTTTTATTGCTTTGATCTGCCCATCTTTGTGTGACTTTATTGAAACTTGCATCTTCATGGATTCTAAAACACATAGCACGTCACCTTTTTTTACACTTTCACCAACATTTGCGTTAATTGAGACAACTCTTCCTGGGATTTGACTACGAAGATTCACTTGTGAGTCACCCCCACTCTCAGCACCAGAATTTTTGTATACGATTTTATCTAGTTCAGAGTGCTTGTCAAATGTTATTTGTACACCGTCAACTACCAACGCCATCTTAGCAGTGTTGTTGTCTAGATATTTTACAACATGATATCCATTATCCAACATGAATTCAATTTTATTTGAAGTCATGCTTAAAATCTTGAGAGTTCTTTCCTTTTCTTGAATTCTTAAAATGTATTCAGAATTACCAAGGTTTTGCACAATTTCAGCATTAAACAGGTTTTCAAGATTTTCTATTTTGAATTTCATTCCTATGCCTTATCCAGTTGGCCCTTCCAACGTATACTACCTCCTTTATGTGGCGTGACTCTGCTTTTTAGAAATTCAGAATGTATTATTGCTGCCGCAAGGGCAACATCTGTTTTATCCAAAACTTCTTTTTTGATATCATCACGCAGCCTATCTAAAATTTTGAATCTCTCAAGAAAATCAGTTGACAAATCACCCTTGATGAATTCTTTGCTGTCAAGTATTGTTTTGTACAAGGGTATGGATGTTTCTACACCCTCAATGTAAAAATCTGAGAGTGCCATCTGCATTCTTTGTCTTGATTCTTCAAAAGTTTCTCCCCACGTTACAAGTTTTGCCATCAGTGAATCATAAAAGGGAGAAACAGTGCATCCAGGATATAGATAGGTATCAACTCTTACACCTGGGCCAGATGGAATATTTACATCTGGGACAGGTCCCGTCGATGGTGCAAAATCAAGGAATGTATCTTCTGCGTTAATTCTGCATTCTATTGCACATCCTTTCAGCTTCAAATCTTTTTGTTTAAATGGAATTTCTTTTCCGTTTGCAATATCTAATTGTAGTTTTACAAGGTCAAGACCTGAAACAAGCTCTGTTACAGGATGTTCTACTTGAAGTCGTGCATTAATTTCTATAAAATAAAATGTCCCATCATCTAGTCTTAGAAATTCTGCTGTTCCTGCATTAGTATAATCAACTGCAATAGCGGCATTTACGGCAATCTCTCCTACTTTATCGCGTGTTTGTTGATCAACAACAGGCGAAGGTGACATCTCAATGAGCTTCTGGTGTCTTCGCTGGATAGAGCACTCTCTTTCAAAGATATGCAAAGCATTCCCATGTTTATCTCTAAATAATTGATATTCTATGTGTCGTATTTTGGGAAGAAATTTCTCTACAAAGAGCGCAGATTTACCAAATGCTGCTTTGGATTCACCAGAGGCAATTTCAAAAGCTTCTCTTAGTTCCTTTTCATTATTCACTAATCTAATTCCTCTTCCTCCACCCCCAAAAACCGACTTAAGTAAAACTGGATATCCTATCTGATGAGCAATATCAAGCGCCTTTTCAACCTCTTCTACTATCCCTGGACTTCCTGGCACCGTAGGAACCTTTGCTTTTATCATTGCATCTTTGCACAACATTTTGTCCCCACACAATCTCATCGATTTGCCACTTGGACCAATAAAATTCAGTTTTTTCTTTTCACAAAGATCCGCAAAGTCTGCATTTTCTGAAAGGAATCCATATCCAGGATGAACCGCATCTGCACCCGAGCTTAATGCAACTTCAATTATTTTTTCCATGTTAAGATAGCTTTGTGATGGAGGAGCTGCACCTATGTGATAGGCTTCTGACGCCATTTTTGCATGACGTGAATTTACATCTTCATCAGAAAATACTGCAACAGATTTTAAGCCATAGGTTTTGCATGCCTTAATCACACGTATGGCAATTTCTCCCCTATTTGCTACTAGAATTTTTTCAATCATGTGCAATCATAGATTTATGTTTCCATGTTTTCGTGGAAGTCTTTTTTCACGTTTGTTAGTAAGAGATTCTAATGCTTTAATTATCATCATTCTTGTTTCTGCAGGATCTAATACTACATCGACTGTTCCATATGATGCTGCAACGTAAGGATTTGCAAATTTTTCTGTAAAGTTGTCAACAAGTTGTTTTTTAAAAGCGTCTGGATCTTTCGCAGCTGCAATTTCTTTTCTGTTCATTATTTTTACTGCTGCTTCAGAACCAAGTACAGCAATCTGAGCTGTAGGCCAGGCATAATTCATATCGGTTCCAAGGTTTTTGCTTGCCATAGCAATGTAGGCGCCACCATAGGCTTTACCGATTATTACAGTAATCTTTGGTACTGTTGCTTCACAATATGCGTACAAAAGCTTGCTTCCATGCCTAATTATTCCATTATGTTCTTGTTGTGTTCCAGGCATGTATCCCGGAGTGTCCACAAAAGTTACAATTGGTATATTATAACAATCACAGAATCTGATGAACCTTGCTGCTTTATTAGAGGAGTCGATATCCAATGCACCCGCAAGTACCATTGGCTGATTTGCCACAATCCCAATGGTCCTACCATTCATCCTCCCAAACCCAACTATAACATTAGCTGCAAATAATTCGTGTACTTCGAAAAATACATGGTTGTCCAATATTGAATAGATTATCTCTTTCATATCATAAGGTTGTAGAGGATTTTCTGGTATAATGTTAATCAGATTGTTATCTAATCTGTTTGGATCATCATTCGTTTGTACAATTGGAGGTTCCTCCGTGTTATTTTGTGGCATATAAGATAACAGAGTTTTCACATAATCCATGCATTGATATTCATTTTTTGCAACAAAGTGTGCAACCCCGCTATTTTTTCCGTGGGACATTGCACCACCAAGTTCATCAAATGATACTTCTTCCCCAAGAACGGTCTTAACAACTTCTGGACCTGTAACAAACATTGTGGCTAATTTGTCAACCATTATAACAAAATCTGTCATTGCTGGAGAATACACAGCTCCTCCAGCAGAAGGACCGATGCTTGCAGTGATTTGAGGTATAACTCCTGATGCTAGTTGGTTATGATAAAAAATGTTAGCAAATCCGTCAAGACTCAAAATTCCTTCTTGGATCCTTGCACCACCAGAATCGATTATCCCAATTATTGGACAACCCACTTTCATTGCATGATCCATTACCTTTGATATTTTTTTAGAACCCATTTCACTTAGAGTGCCACCAAGCACAGTAAAATCATAAGCAAAAAGGAAAACCTGTCTTCCGTTTACAGTTCCATAACCTGTGATGACTCCGTCACCAAAGAATTTTTTGTCTTGCATCTCAAATTCATGATAGTGATGTGTAGTAAGTGCATCAATTTCTGTAAAACTTCCTTCGTCAAGCAAAAGATCAATTCTCTCCCTCGCTGTCAGCTTTCCTTTTTCATGCTGGGAAAGGATTTTGTCTTGTCCACCACCCTGGTTTCCAGCTCTTCTTTTTTGTAAAAAATTTTTAATTTTATCAGAGTGCATTAGTTTCAATTAAAAACAAGTTGCATCCTATATTAATTTAATCAGGTTTACTCTAGGGATCCGTAGTCCACCGTTCCAAGTATGGTCAAGTCCTAGGACATCGACATTTTGTTCTTTTAGATTGATTTTTGAGCTAATGCTTCAATCTAATTCTGAAATGAGTTTTTGATAAGTTTCAAATATAAAGTTCAATCAATAATTATATTATCTAATTTCATACTGCTTTCATTCTTCTAAAGGAATAGGTTCCGACTGCCCCAAGACCAACCGTGTACGTAATAAGAATCACAATATCCAATCCAAGTGGTTTACTTCCAATTCCCAATATGATATTTCTAAGCGCATCAACACCATAGGTCACAGGATCGATTGTTGTTAAAATTGAAAGCCATCCTGGAAGATTATCAATGGGAAATAATGCACCACTGAGAAAGAAGAGAGGAAATACCACGAAACTTACAATCATTTGAAAACCTTCCAAGCTTGTCATGTAGCTCCCAAGAGTAAGACCAAGAGATACCAAGGCAAATGAAAGAAGCAAGATCACTGCAATTGTTAAAATAATTGAAAGAACGCTAAACTCAATTCCGATTATTGCTCCTATTGCTAAAAGAATGGCAGCTTGAATCAATGAGGTCGTCATACCACCAATTGCTTTTCCAGTAAAAATAGTACCTCTAGATACTGGAGCTACCATTACGCTTTTTAAAAAATCAAATTTTCTATCCCAGATTATGTACGAACCAAAAAATACTGATGAGAATATTACCGACATGCAAATTATACCTGGAAAAATAAACGTTTGATAATCTATTGTCTCCACTGGAGTAACAGAAGGGGATGACCCAAATCCAGATCCTATAACAAACAACCAAAGCAATGGAGTAAAGGTCGATGCCACTAGTCTACTTTTTTCTCGCATGAATACTTTAAATTCTCTAAGCCAGAGAGCGTACAGTTTGTCAAAAAATTCTCTAATTGTTGTTGTCAAATTGGAAATACCTCTCCATAAAACCTCCTTCAGCTTGTTCTTTGATACTCTTTCCTGTTAATTTCAAAAATACGTCATTTAAAGTGGGCCTGCTTGATTCTACCCACTCGACATCCAAATGTTTTAGAATTTCAGGAATATCTCTACCTGCATTATCTACACTCAGAATGAAGTACCCGTTAACAGACTCAATTTTATGAACAAATTTAAAATTCAGATTTTCAATATCAGAGAGGGTTGATTTTGTTTTGAGTTTTACAACATCTCCGCCCAGGAGTGATTTTAGCCTAGATGGAGTATCAAGCGCAATTACTTTTCCCTTGTCTATTATTCCAATTCTGTCACAGAGTACATCTGCCTCCTCCATATAATGAGTCGTCAGAATTATGGTTAGGTTTTCTTCTTTTACTAATTTTTGTATGTGTTTCCACATAATTTCTCTGCTACTTGGATCAAGGCCTAATGTTGGTTCATCCAAAAACATCACCTTAGGTTTATGAATTAACCCCCTAGCTACCTCTAGTCTCCTTCTCATGCCTCCTGAATATTTTTTTACCTGATCGTTTTTTCTTTCAGTCAGACCTACAAGTTCTAATACCTCCTCTATGCGTTTTTCTCTAGTATTGTAAGGTACACCGTAAAGTAAAGAATGAAGCTTTAGATTTTCATATCCCGTTAACATATCATCACTACTTGGAGCCTGAAATACAATACCTATACTGGATCTTACTTTGTCGGATTCTGAAATTATATCAAATCCATTTACAGTAGCCGAGCCTGCTGATGGTTTAAGCAAAGTGGCAAGCATGTGGATCAAGGTGGTTTTTCCAGCCCCGTTTGGACCTAAGAGACCGAAGACTTCATTTTGTTCTATATCCAAATTTAGATTGTCAACAGCTACTAATTTCTCATATTTTTTAGAGAGATTACGAATTTTTATCAAACTATATCATAAAACATTACTGCCATATTATGTTTAGACATGAGCTAACAATAATGAGAATTTTACACGGCAGTTTAAAGAATAGATACGATCCCTGATCTGATCTTACTTGCTAGTCTCATCAGAGGAACTAGAATTGGCATTTTGAAGAAAAATTTTATTTTAACACATTCTATGTCTGAGCTTTAAGGTTTAGGATTGGAAATTTTTTGCTCACCGCTTTTTGATATGATGTAAATGGATCCTCCAAATCGTTGCATTTTTTGCATATGCATAGCTGTGACACGATTGAAAGATCACAATCTTCTTTAAATTCACATTTGGAACATCCTGCTGATCCCCCACAAACAAGACATCGAAGATCTACAATTTCTGCACATTTCAGATGTTTAACTCCCAGTCCCTTTGCCCACATCCCTATCTCGTTTATTTCGATTTTCTTTTTACAAACTACACACGTGCCTGGAAACTTCATTGGCATTTTACGCCAACTCAATTTAATGTAGACATCTCCTTTTGCAAAATTTCGTTTTGAGATTCATCAAGACCCAAATCAAGAGTTTTGTTTTTCATACAGATTAGTAGATATGGAAAATAAAAGGTAGCAAAACTACTTCTTGATACATGCATTCTTTTTGCAAGTACCGTTATCAATCCTCGAATAGCTTTTCCTTCCCATCTTAATCTGTTAAGAATTGGCCATGACAGATTGAATTGCGAATATCGTGCAGCAGTACCTTCTTTGTATAAACCCAACAAAACAGAATCGAGATATCTTAGAAGTCTCCATTCTTGAGTTTTCATAATTTTTCCATAAATCAAATCTGCCTCAGAAATAACATAGAGCATTTTTTGCATCTCATCTTTTGTTAGATCACTTGATACGACACTAGAGTAAAAGGCTTGAATTTTTTCTCTTGGATCAATCCTTAGTGAATATAATATTGTCCGCGCTTCATCAACAGATTTTGCTTTGAAAAAAGCATTTACTGATTCCTCTACATCTACAGATTGAAATGATTTCTCAGTTTGTGGTTCAAATCCAGTAGCAAGAGCTTGTGCAGAATTAAGCATTGATCGAATATCCCCTTGAGACATTACTACAAGTCTAAGTAAAGTGCCTGCGCTAAGTGATGCGTCTTCTTTTTTTAAAATTGATTCGAGATACAATCTGAGCAACCTTGGAGGTATAGGTTTGAGCAGGATTGTTTTGGTCGCTTTTTTAATGCTTTTCATCTTATCCGATCTGTCGGAATTTGCAGCTAAAATTATTGGTACAGTAGGCTCTTTTAAAATATCAACAAGTGCTTCAACACCTCCATAATCGGATCTTCCATGAATTCCATCTACCTCATCTACAAAAATCATCGGCTTTCCAAGAAGACTTGAATTTCCAAGTACCGGAGTAAGCAAATCTTGAATTCTTTGTTTGTTTCGCATGTCACTTGCATTAAGTCCAATAAGATCATAACCGAACTGTTTTGCACATAGTGTTGCAAGAGTAGTTTTTCCTGTCCCTGGAGGACCCACAAGCAAGATTGGTTTTATTCCCTTTACCCACTTTCCAAACCACTCCACAATTGACACTTTGGCTTCTTCATTTCCAATTAGGTCAAGCAGATTTTTTGGTCTATATTTTTCTGACCACATCATGTTTATCACTTTGGAAGATTGGCAGAAAATTCTGACCAAAGATTTTCTTTTTGTAATTGATTGAACCAAAAAAGATTGTAATGTTCAACTGTCAGAAATAGAAACTCCAGAAAGTTCCTATGTGAAAAATTTTCTGGCAATAATTCAAGTGCAAGTCTTGCCTCATTTAGATACAGATTACTTTTTTCTATTGTAATCTCAAAGCCTTTTTTTACATTACCAGCAAGCAAACTATAGTAAAGAGGCCATGATGGAATCTTAACAAACTTGTTTTTTATAGAATCTTCGATCTCATTTCCACATCCGACTGATTCTGCCGCCTTTGCCATTCCAAGATGAAATATCTCACCAAGTGGTTTTCTGTTTAAGGCCATATTTCTCCCAGCGGTTCCCATTACTGCTCTGTATTTTTTGTAACATTGCATCATTTCTTCCTCAGATATGCTGGCGGGTTTTGTCTTTAGTTTAAAATCTAGATATTGACCAATCCTTGCATCTTTGAATCCATGTTCGAATGCTTCAAGAACCTCCGTGCCTCCTTTTGCTATTTTGTCCCTTGCTATCTTTAGTAAATACGGATTCATTAGTTTGTAGTCATCAAGATAGTCCAAATCTTCGTCTTTGTCCATTATTCTGTCCATTGGTTCGCTCAAATCTATTGCAATAATATGACCATCAATCATATTGGTTCGTAGCTGTGAATTTGGTTTGTCACCAAAATATTCTGAAGATGCGTCATACAGGGCATTAAAAACAGGCAATGTCATCTTCACAAAATTTGAGTTTAAAATTCTTGAAACTCTATCCATCAGTGTTTCATGATTTTCAAGTCTAGTTTTTACAGTGTCCATTTGGGACTGACCGAGTATTATCTCGTTAGAACCAATTTCCTCTGCAAATTTTTGTTGTGTTGTATTAGGCGATGAATCAGATTTAATTTCTTTTAGAAGGTCATCAGTGAATCGTTTTACAAAGTTTAAAAATTCTTCTTCTGCGTCTTTTTTATATTTGTCAAATTGTCTGTAACCCTTACTTTTGAAAAGAGCTTGTTTTACAATTTCTTTTCCGGGTTTTGTACCTAAAAGCGCATCCTTACTAAAAATTGATTCATCTTTGCCACTCACATAATGGCAAATCTTGTTTTATTATTTATGCATTGAGTTACTTTATGTTATTTGGAATAAATTAGGATGTAAGATGAGGAAAAATGTGGAAGTTATCGATGTATTATTAGAAGCATCAAAACGAGTGTATGAGAATGTAAAACATCTCGCAGGCACTAAAGAATCTGGTGGAGATTTTGGTCGAGGAGCAGGAGGAGACATTTCAAGAAATATAGACATTATTGCGGAAAAAACAGTTCTAGATTATCTAAAAGAGGTAAAATTCCCGTGCGTAGTTCTTGGTGAAGAGTGCGGTCAAGTCGAACTTTCGAATAATCCAAAAGGATTTATCATCATGGATGCAGTTGATGGTTCCACTAATGCCGTAAGAGGATTACCGTTTTTTTGTTGCTCTTTGGCATTTGCCACAGATAATAAGCTAAGTTCCGTTACAGATGGAGTAGTAATAGACCTTTCAAGAGGCGATACGTATTATGCAACAAAAGGCAAGGGGGCATTTCTAAATAGAGAGAGAATTTCCGTCAATAGGGATAAAAATCCGATTTATTTTGTTTTAGGTCTTGACATTTCCGGAATTTCGCCACGGGTACTTGAAACACTGACTCCAATAATTGCATCTTCAAACCACATTCGGCATTTTGGTGCAAATGCGCTAGAATTTGGAATGCTCGCTAGAGGTCTTATTGATGTATTTATCGACCTCAGGGACAAAATACGGGTCACTGATATTGCAGCAGGAGTTCTAATTGCCTTGGAAGCTGGAGGATATGTTGTTGATAGAAATGGAGAACCCCTTGATTCTGATTTAGGATACCAGAACAAGTTTTCTTTTATTGCTGCTGCAAATAAAAAAGATCTTGACGATATTATTAGTAAACTCAATCACAAACAGTATTGAAAAACCAACCCCCTGTTCATAACAATTAGATTGTTGAGAAAATGAAATGGCGCCCTTGGCGGGATTTGAACACGCGTCGAGGCCGTGACAGGGCCCCATTCTAGACCGGGTTTTACGAGGAATGGATTTCTCCATGCCCCACTATACTACAAGGGCGTCGGAATAAGCTGAACGAAAATCCGAGTTTAAAGGTTTCTATTAAATCAAAAAATTTTGTAAAAGACTAAATTATACACAACTATCAGACTCCGCATTGGGTTCGTAGCTCAGCCAGGTAGAGTACCGGACTTTTAATCCGGCTGTCCGGGGTCCGAATCCCCGCGAACCCGCTAAACATTTTATTACGCGTGAAAAAAGAAAATTTGTTGAACAAATTTTTCATTATTTCTTTAATTTTATTCCTAGGTTTTTTAACCCAACCAATATTTGCACAAAATGAAGTTACTATTGGACCACAACAAAAGAATTTTGAGATCAGTACCGAACATTCTACGTATCATTACTCCTACAAGGAAGGGCATGAAAATATTCGGATATTTTTAAGAATTCCAGACATATTACCAAATGAAAAAATCGTTATAAAATCAGTTTATTCTAGAGGACCTCATACTTTTATTGACACATACCAAACTTGTGGCGACATTATCTCGAAGAATTGTTTTACTAAGGTAGATGAAAATCTCTACGTTGCAGAGAGTAAGAGACAGTATGGAGATCTTTTTGGGCAATGGACTCTTGATGCAAAATATAGGGATCAACATGCGACAACTACATTTGATTTGACCACCCTGAATGCATTCGAATTAGATGCAGCTAAGGAAGAATATGTCCTTAAGGACCTAAGGGAAACTGGACTTGAATTAGTATTTCTAGGATCTAAGATTTCAAACCAAACGACATTGAAACTTGAAATTTTTAAGATTACTGATAACAAACAAAAATCTGTTTTTGAGCATAATGTTGATGTAGAAACTGTAAGTCAGCCTCCTTATTTTAATAGACTTCCCATTACATTTTCTAAAGTTCCTTTTAGTGTAGGCAAGTATAACATTACTGCAACTTGGGGAGAACTTTTTGGTTCAGATACTTTTGAAATTGTTGACACCGAAATTGTAAATCAAGTACCGCAAAAAAATGGATGTTTGATTGCGACGGCTGCATTCGGATCTGAACTTTCGCCTCAAGTACAGATTTTAAGGGAATTTAGAGATTCTAAAGTTTTATCAACAATTTCTGGCACAAGTTTCTTGCAAGTTTTCAATGCTTGGTATTATTCTTTTAGTCCTGCTATAGCAAATTTGGAAACACAAAATCCATTATTACAAATAGTAATTAGAAATGGTCTTTATCCACTTCTTGGAATTCTAGAGGTTTCTCAGATTCCTACAGTTTTGGGTGGTGAGATAGGAATTATAGCAACTGGATTTATTGCAAGCACATTAATCGGAACTGTTTACATGTGGCCAATATCCATAAGATTTGATTTTTCCAGATTTTTTAAGCAAACAGTTTTTGTGATAATAACAAGTGTTGGATTGATATCATGTGGTTTAGTATTTACAAATAATACTCTACTATTGATTTCAACCGTAGTTTTTGTCCTAGCTTCTCTTACATTTGGCATATCATTGTCAAGTAAGGTTCTATACAAAATCAAATCCAAAAATAAAAAAGTGGCTAACTAACTTAGGTTTAGTTCTGGGAATTCTGCTTGTTTAACTCCCAAATCATGTTCGAGAGTTCTAATTTTTTTAGCGTATTCAGTCATTTTTGTGGTATCAGACTGCACTTTGGCAATCTTGTAACCTCTCCACGCTTTTTTTAGTGCTCCCCATGTTTGACCTGTAGTATAGTTAGGTTTTTCCGATTGTGGGTGTATGAATTGAAACATACTGTATACCTCATTACGGGAATTTTTTATCTAGAGGTATGTGAACCAAAGTCAATGGAAAAGTCAAGATTACTACATCAAAATTAGCTTTTACGGCAAGGATTCTGGTAAAAAAATAAGATTGATTTAGTATTCATAAATTATTTTGTTATTGATCTTATCTTAGCAACAAGATTTTCAAAGGCATCTTTAACTTCTTTCGTTCTTTTGACAGTCCCTGATCTATATACCTGGATCTTTCTTTTGCGGTCTAAAATCATACGTTGTTGTTCTGACCTGCCTGAAGAACCAAGAGATGTCCTTTGTTCAAGAGATGTATGCATGTTCATTGATTTTATTACTCCGTGCAGTTCTTTTGGATTAATTTTATACTCACCGAGAGATTTTTTGATTTCTGAAAGAGAGAGTGAAGAGAGTGGCTTTTTTAAATTCGAGGCAGTTTGAACTAGTTGACCAACAATCTTGTGGGCAGTCCTAAAAGGAAATCCCTTGTTAACAAGATTTTCTGCAACGTCTAAGGAAATAGAATAGCCTGAATCTATTGTTTTTTTCATTTTATGCTTATTGACTTTCAATGTTTTCATCATGGCATTGTTTACCAAAAGTGCAGATATTGCAATTTTTGATGCTGGCCAAATTGATGCTTTAATCTGTTGCAAATCTCTGCTATATCCTGAAGGTAGACCTTTGATGTTTGAAAGAATTGCCATTTGATATCCGATTACCTGAGCAGTTTTACCACGAGTAAGCTCAAGTATATCAGGGTTCTTTTTTTGAGGCATGACGCTTGATGTTGATGCAAACTTGTCTGAGAGTTCTATGAATGAAAATTCTGTTGATGACCAGATGATAAAATCTTCAGCAAGTCGACTCAAGTTTGTCATAAGAATTGCAACCTGTCCTACATATTCTGCTACAAAGTCACGAGTTCCAGTTGCGTCAATAGAATTTTCAACCAGACCATTGAATCCTAGCATCCTTGCAGTACTTTGCCTATTGATTGGCAGGCTTGTTCCTCCTACAGGCCCTGCACCAAGTGGAGACATATTTACTCTGCCATATGTTACATAGAACCTATCTAAATCCCTAAACAATGCGTCAGCATACGCGAGTAAATAATGTGAAAAAACTCCTACTTGGGCTTGTTGAAGATGGGTATAAAGTGGCATTATTGCATCACTATTTTTTTCAGCTAATGATACGAGTGTTTCTATCATGTCTAAAAGACAAGAACAGATTGTGTTAATATCATCTCGAATTTTCATTCGGACATCAAGTGAAACTTGATCATTTCTTGAGCGAGCAGTATGCATCTTGCCCCCAGCTTGTCTTCCAGCCTTTTTTACAACTAGATATTCTATTAGCTCATGGATGTCTTCCGAATCTGATTTTATCTGCAGGTTTTCTTTTTTTAATTTTTCAAGAGCCAATAAAATTTTTGTAGCGTCGTTTTTGGTAATTATTTTATTTTCATAAAGCATTATTGCGTGAGCTTGACTGCCCCAGATATCGTATAATGCAATTTCTGTATCTTCTGAAATTGAGGAAAGGAAGTCGAGAGTGTGTTTATCCAAATTTTCTGTAAATCTAGATCTATACATTAATTTAGAAATTAGAATGGTTATATATAGCATAGACGTTTTTTTATTATGGCTCAAGAAAGTCAGCAATTAAGAAGATTGATTTTTGATGAATTGACAAAAATTGTAGATCCCGAAATAAATGTCTCCATAATGGAACTTGAACTTATCGACAACATAGACATCAAGGATTCTGCCGTGAAGATAGATTTACACTTGACAAGTCCTTTTTGCCCAGCCATATTTGGTTTTAAAATAGCTCAAGATGTACATGATAATTTGTTAAAGATTGATGGTATTGATGACGTAAAGTTGAATGTTTCAAATCATTTCATGGCTGAAGCCATTAATAACCAAGTAAACGCTAGCAAGAATCCAAAAAAACCTTAGTTATTTTCTAAATCCCAACATATAACCTCGGAGCAATTGTATTCCCATGGCAGGATCTACTCCTTTTGGACAGACTTGGCTACAGGAACCAGCAAAGTGACATCTCCATATTCCATGTGAATCGTCTATTATTTTTAGCCGATCTTTTTTACCAGTGTCCCTGTTATCTGCAACATAACGGTAGGCCTGAGCTAGCGCCTGTGGTCCAATGAACGAGGAGTCTGTAGCCATGGTTGGACATGCAGAATTACATAATCCACATTTTATACAATATGAAAACTGCAGATACTCCTCAACTTCTTTTGGAGTCTGTAGAAATTCTTTTGAGTCTTCGCTTACTTCAGAATCATCTCTGATTATGTATGGTTTGAGTTTTTTATGTGTAGAAAAGAATTGTGTAAAGTCCACTGCAAGATCTCTAAGTATAGGATAATTATTCATTGGTTCTACTGTGACCACATTCGAATTAAGTTCCGAAATTTTCGTATAACATGCAAGAGCAGGTCTCCCGTTTATTTTCATTCCACAAGATCCACATGATGCTTGTCTGCAGGAATATCTTACCGCTACTGATGGATCCAGTTGTTGTTTTACAGCTAAAATTACGTCTAATACCGTTGTCCATTTTTTAACGGGAACTTTAAACTCGACAAATGTTGCAGTTGAGTCCTTTTTTGGATTGAATTTTGAGATCCTCAGAGTTATCGTATTAGACAAAGAATCTGTTGTTGAAGGGGTTTCAGTAGAAAGTTTTGTAGTAATTGCAGCCATGTTACATTCCAAATCCTGCCATCAATATAGTCCTAGATCCGTAAGTGACTAGCACAGCCATGGCAGCAATACAACCATAGTTGACTGCTTTCTCATATCCAATACCTTGTTTTAATTCTAACAGTATTACTCTTAATCCATTAAATCCATGGACTGAAAGGAGGATGAGTATTAATTCTAGCATAATTGCGTATGGTAAAAAGTGATAATTTGTTACCACACTCTCGTATTGCAAGGATTCAGAAAAATTCTGAGTCATTCTGAATAAAATATGTATAGCTACAAGTACTACCGCCCCAAGTGCTGTTCCATAATGTATTTTCATGATTATGCTTTCTTGCATTTTATTCACCAAACAAAACTGCTATCCCATACATCATTGCCAATGCTGCAAGTCCAATTGAAGCTAGGATGCATAGTTTGTGTCTTGAGTTTAACGACGCGGGTTCGTAGGGATAGTCTGGTCTACCTGGTTTACCCACTCCCACACCCCCATGGCCAAGCATTACTCTTATTCCGTTTGCAGTGTGAAAAACACACATTCCTATGACTATGGTAAGTATGATATGACCTTCAGTAGTCTGCGTAAGTTCTAACATTTTTTGCCATGCTTCCTTCCCGCCTACAACTGAACTTGTTTCAAATACATGAGCTATAAAGTATACTAATAATCCAAGTCCAGTAAGACGCATAAGCCAATATGCGACTCGTTCTAGACCGTATCTACCTGGATTCAACCAAGCTTTAATTCCCTCTCGATTTGACTGTCGTTCCATTAGTATTTTCTCTCCACAGGCTTGTATTTAGTAATAGTGACTGGATGTTCTTTCAGAACAGGTTCTTTGAAATCATAATAAGCAAGAGTATGATGGAGGAAATTCTTATCATCTCTTGCCGGATAATCTGTCCTTGCATGAGCCCCTCTAGATTCTTTTCTCTTTATCGCTCCAACCAATATAACTTCAGCAATACGAAAGATAGAATCAAGTTCCATAACATTTGTAAAATTAGTATTGTACTCACTTGCTTTATCATCAACATGTTTCCATGTTTTTTCTTTCAAGTCACGTACTTTCCTTAGTCCATCAACCAATTCCTTTTCATTTCTAAAAACGTAAGCTTTTTCATTCATTATATCCGTAAGTTGTTGCTTTACTTCGTAGGGATTTGCATCTCCATGACCACGAAATATTCCATCATAGATTCTTTTTTCCTCTAGATCAACAAGGTGTAATGGGAATGGCGATGTTTTAGAATCTAGAACGTACCTTGCTGCTAATTCGCCTGTAATTTTTCCCCAGACAATGCATTCACTTGTAGAGTTGGCTCCCAATCTATTTGCACCATGTGTACTGTTACAAGCAGCCTCTCCAGCTGCCCATATTCCTTGAATTTCTGTGGCACCGTCAATATCGGTATGAATCCCACCCATCATGTAATGACAAACTGGTCTGACATCAATCGGTTCCTTACTAGGATCGACTCCTGAAAATTTCATAGATATTTCTCTAATTGCAGCAAGTTTTTCTTTAATTATATTATCACCCAAGTGCCGGAGATCTAGTTTTAGACAATCTACTCCCGTTTCATTTTTAAACCCACGACCTGCTGCCATCTCAGTCATCATAGAACGAGATACTATATCTCGTGGTGCAAGTTCCATCAATCCAGGTGCATAGGTTTTCATGAATCTTTCACCATCCTTGTTGATAAGATAACCACCTTCACCCCGGGCTCCCTCAGTTATTAGTATACCAGAGGGCAGAATGCCAGTAGGATGAAATTGAACAAACTCCATGTCCTTTAAGGCAAGACCTGCTCTGTATGCCATATCAAGTCCATCAGGTGTTGATGAAAGTGCATATGTTGAATAGCTATAAACTCTTCCCGCACCGCCTGTTGCAATTATTAATGCTTTAGCTTTTATGGTGTAAAAGGTTCCTGATGAAAGTTCGATTGCTGTTATTCCACAAAATCTCTGGCCGTCATGAATTATTGATGTTACAAACCATTCGTTGAAAAATTCAATATTATCAAACTTTTGGCAAGTATCATACAAAGTCTGCATTTCATAAAATCCAACTTTGTCTTGGGCGTATGTTGCCCTTGGAAAACTATATCCACCAAACTTTCTTTGACCTATTCTCCCATCATCTCTGCGTGACCAGGGCATCCCCCAGTGTTCAAGCTGATAAATTTCAGAAGGCATTTCACGTACTAGTCTTTCTACAACATCTTGATCAGCAAGGAAGTCACTTCCTTTTATTGTGTCATATACATGTGATTCTAAGCTATCTCCTTCTTCAGGAAAAAGAACGGCCGCGGTTCCACCCTCTGCGGAAACAGAATGTGAACGCATAACCTGGAGTTTTGAAATTACCGCAATCTTGATGTTAGAGCTTGTCTTTGCAGCTTGAATTGCAGCTCTTAAACCAGCGAGCCCAGAGCCGACAATTAGCAGATCGCGTTCTATCGTGTCGGTCATATGTTTAGACCTCTACCTTCCCAAATTAGATAAATATGTCTTATGAAACCTCTGCGCAAATTGGCATCGAATTGTTAATATATTTCACTAGTGATATCACTAGTGATGTTTTCACAATGGATTAAACGAGTTGGAAGTGTAGTTCCCAGAGGATTTTCAAGATATTTCATACTTGAAACTTTGAAGAAAAGCACATGCACAGGTAAAGAAATAATCGATTTTGCTGTCAAACAAAGCGGAGGCAAATGGAAACCTTCTCCAGGGTTGATTTACCCCTTGCTTGGCAGACTTTTAGATGATAATCTTATTGAGGAAACAAAAGACGGAAAATATCAGATAACTAGGAAAGGTAGGGCCATGACAGATGATCTTGAAACTCTAAATAAAATAGTAAAAAATCAACTTGATGTGATGTTTAGAGTAGGAAATATAGGAAAATTTGTCGCAATGGATCTCCTTGAACGCATAACAAGTATAGGAAACTCCCTTAGTTCCAACGTATCAAATATGACAAAAGAGGAAACTTCGAAATATAAGAAATTCCTAGAGTCGGAACTTCATAAATTAGAATCGTCAGAAAGAAAATCTCGTGGTAAAGAGATTAAAGTTATTTAAACAATAAATAATTGTCGTTAACAATATCATCAGTTGCCAACTCTTAGAAAGTTACTTTATGACAAATCTAAGCCGTTTGTTGTCCCGGGAGTATATGATGCCATAGGAGCAAAAATTGCTCAAAAGATAGGTTTTGAGGCTATGTTTCAGACAGGATATGGTACTTCAGCCATGCTTCTTGGGATGCCAGATTATGGATTTGTCGGATCTGCTGAAACAGTAGAAAATGCTCGTCTGATATGTAAGGCAGTTTCCGTCCCAGTAATCGTAGACGCAGATACTGGATATGGGAACCCACTTAGTGTTTGGAAAATAGTAAAAGAGTTAGAATCTGCAGGAGCTTCGGGGATTTTTCTGGAGGATCAAAAATGGCCAAAAAGATGCGGGCACATGGCAGGAAAAGAGGTTGTTCCAAAAGAAGAATATGTAGAAAAATTACGAGCTGCATTAGATGCAAGGAAAAGTAAAGACTTCATAATTGTTGCAAGGACAGATGCAAGAGCCCCTGAGGGCTTGGATGCTGCTATAGAACGCGGTCTTAAATATAATAAAATTGGTGCAGATGCCATTTTTGTTGAAGCCCCAAAGTCCGTTGCAGAAATGAAAAAGATTGGAAAGTCAATTGATGCACCCTTGGTTGCCAATATGATCGAGGGAGGAGCAACGCCTCTTCTATCTACTAAAACGCTTCATAAGATGGGATTCAAATTAATTTTGTATCCTTTGTCTATACTTTATGCAAATACATTCGCGACTATGCAAATTCTGCAAGAGCTCAGAAAATCAGGTACGACTTCCAGAATCAAAAAAAATCTTGTCACATTTGACCAATTTAACGATATTGTAGAGTTACCAAAATACAAAAAAATGGAAAACAAATATGGTCATAAATTCTAAAACAACAAAAAGAAAGGAAAAATCCTCTCAAGGTTTTCCTATGAAGTGTTTCTTTTTACTTCTATTTCTATTGTGGAAACATTTCTTGGTCGTCCATCTTGTGATTGAAGTTGTTCTGATCCGATCTTGATGTCTCCGATAGAATAGCCAGCATTCTCGGTTTTTCGTGCAACTATCTGTGCTACATCAACTGCACGTCCAATGCTTAGCCCTCTTGCCTTGATAGATATTTTTGGTTGGTTTGCCAACTGTATTAGCGTAGATGTAACATACGCCATCAGTGGTTTTTTTCCTATAAAGATAGTCTCTCTTGATTCTGACATGTCAAATCCTAATACCAGAGGATAATTTAAATCTAAGAATACAAGAATTGATTAGATGAAGTTTTTTATTTATTTTCTTGTTTTTTTCGGCATAAGTTTTGGTTATGCGTATGGATATGGAGAAATTAATTCATCGGATTTCAAAATTGTTAACACGTTGGGAGAGGAGATAAATTCACCTTCTGTAGAACAACAGCTTAACCTACAAACTTCCCTTACAAATGTCAACAACGAAGAAATGGATTGGGTTTACATTGTTCAAATAATAGACTCTAAAGGAGTTATTGTGGATCTTAAATTTATAACAGGATCACTTGTTACAAATCAAACCCTTACACCAGCTCTTTTTTGGACCCCGCATAAAGATGGAACGTATAAAATTGAAACTTTCGTATGGAACAGTTTACGCGATATGAAGGCATTATCTCCTAAATCTATTTTTACAATAACAGTAACATAAACGGGAAAACTAATTTCAGTCACCATAAATTTATTTTTAATAAATAAAAAGTGGACCGAGTGGGATTTGAACCCACGATCTCACCCATGCCAAGGGCGTATCCTACCAGGCTAGACGACCGGCCCAAATTTTTACACTCAGAATATCATTCTGATTTGCATTAGCTTTTTTCGAGCCGTTATTAACGTTTAGCTGTATTTGAAAAATCGTCATTAACCAAAACAACATAAGATATTTAACTATCAGGTACGACACATTTCGCGTGGTCGTCGATAACCAAGCGACTTTGACATTCATTCAAGTCCAAAAAGAAGATCTTGCGATTTTTAGACTCGTTCCAAAAGATGGACCAGTTCCAGAATACAAACCCGGACAATTCATAACAATAGGAATGCATGTTCCAAGCGAGAACAAGATTATACGAAGAGCATATTCAATTGCATCAAATCCAGAAAACAGAAAATTTGTTGAGTTGTACATAAGATGGGTACGAAAACCTCTTCCAGGTCGTCTTACTACACAGCTCTTTAGTGCAAAAGAAGGAGACGATATAGTTTGGGTTAAACCTACTGGCGCATTTACACTTGACGATAAAAAAGCTGATGGTACAACGGATGATAGAAGGATCGTTTGTTTGGGCGGAGGTACTGGTCTCGCTCCTTTTGTCAGCCTTGCTCAATCCCTTCATGCTACAGGAAGCAATAGGGAGATAATAGTATTACATGGAGCAAGTTATGTAGACGAACTTGGGTACAAAGAACTTTTGACGGATCTAGAAAATGAAAGTTTGGACAGAGGTAAAGACAAGTGGAATTTCAAATACAGAGCCTCAGTCAGTAGACCCCAGGAATGGTTTAACAGATCTTGGAGTGGCCAAATAGGAAGAGTAGAAACCTTCCTTAGATCAAAAGATGGTGAACCATCACCACTTGAAAAGATGGTTGGTGAAAAAATCACAAAAGAAAACACTGTATTCTTTATTTGTGGTTGGCAAGGAACTATTGATGGCTGTTTGGATTATCTTGGGCCAAAGGGTTTTGTTACTGAAAGAAACAAGCGACCAGACAAGAGTTTTGAAATAAAGTTTGAATCGTACGGTTAGAAGAATTTTTCTTTTGAAAAACTAATATGGTATGGTCAGAGGCTGATCTGCGGGGACGTAGGTCAGCTTGGCAGACTGCCAGCCTCGGGCGCTGGATGTCGTGGGTTCAAGTCCCATCGTCCCCATATTTATAAAATCTTATTTAGTTATCGAAATTGTATCTGTTTCCATACAGGCATTTCTAGGACTTGGAGTCCCTACGTAGGATCCATAAACACAGAGTTTTCCTTCCTCTGCATTAGCGGAAATCCATATCTGATGTGATCCTCTCATCACGGATTCCCGTTTTGCGTTATTACCAGTATATTTTGGATCTTTAAGGCCAATAGTCTTACCAACAAAATGCACTTGAACTCCATCAGAATCCCCAGCATACGGATTCCCATTTCCATCAGCCAGATTTACTGCATTCCATTTTCCAGTAAGTTCTCTGCTTCCTATTGAAATAGAATAAGTTCCCCAGGCAGAAATTGTTTTTGCATCTGGGTTGTATGCACCATGACCAGATATCGTAACTGTTCCACGTTTTGTGGGTATTGTAGTATCATCAATTTGGAAAAAATATGGGTTTGAGATTTTTGTTTGTTCCATGTGTTTCACTTTTTCCATAGTCTGATCTACGGATAACATTTTAGTTGATGAATTTTCTTTCATGGGCTTGTTTTCATAAGACATGGCATAACTTGAGGCGACAGGCATTAAGAGTAAAGGAAGTACTGCAAATATCATAAGCATTTTTGAATTCATTTTCTACAAACTATCCCTTAATTGGAATTTATTAGTCTTGTGCACAAATTATTCTTGGGAAGAAATAGTCATAAAAATTAGGTTTTAGGAATCATTTTCTTAAATTTTGTATTCTTCTAAAATAATTGCGTCAAGCATTGAAATATGTGGCATTTCTAGTATGAAGTGCAATTGACAGTTGCCATTTACCTAGCTCATCTGAATCCCCTAACAAAAGCACATGTAGAGATCATAGAGGATCTTAAAAAAGAAAACATGGTCAGGGTCTTACCTGTAATATTTGTCGACAATGGAATTGAAATTAACAGTAAAAGTTTTCCTTTTAATTTTGAATTGCGAAAGAAGATGCTTCAAGCCATATTTGGAGATTCGATATCTGTGTTTCCAAACTATGTGTTTTCCGCACCCTTCATAAAATACATGCCACCATTGCTTTCTCCCTTTTCATGGGAAATTAAAAAACGAATTCTAAATGGAATTTCAAATGATTATTTTACATATACCGGAGATAGAGTAGAGGGTTTTGTACTCAAACTTTATGGATTAAAACCAAGAATAGGCACAAGAAAGACAATCTCAGCTTCCTTGGTAAAGGAAAAAATGTTTGACGCAGCACTAGGAAAAGAATCTGAATGGGAGAAATATGTTCCTGCTGAAGTTGTAAAAATAATACTTGAAAACTGGCATATAATAAAAAAATTCGCATCTTCAGAAGATCTTACATATAGAATACTTGGAATGAAATTTCCAAAACATGGTTTTTGGTAGAAATAGATTAATTATAGACTAATTTCGTTATTTAATATGAAATCTTTTAAAGCACAATTTTCTTGGTTTGATGGTAAATTTGTAAGATCAGAAAAAGCAAAGGTTCCAGTCATGACACATGCTATCCATTATGGAACTTCAGTTTTTGAGGGATTGCGTGGTTATTGGAATTCAAAAAACTTGAATATTTTCAGGCTTGATGATCATATTAAAAGATTTAGAAATTCTGGTAAAATCTATTCCATTGCTCTTAGATTTACCGAAAAAGAAATTTCAAGTGCCATAATCCAACTTTGTAAGAAAAACAATGCAAGACAATCATGTTATATCAGACCATTTTATTTTGTGGGAGAATATGGAATAAACTTGAATGTAACGGAAAAAGCTCCCACCCATACCGCAATAATCATGTTTGAGTTTGGGGATTTATTTAATAAAAATGGAATAAAGGCAGGAATTTCATCATGGAGACGCATTCAAGATATTTCAACACCTCCACTTGCTAAGATGGGTGGGAATTATCTGAATTCAATTTTAGCAACGCAGGAAGCAAAACGTAACGGGTACGATGAGGCCATATTACTTGACCATCTAGGAAATGTAAGTGAGGCTCCTGGTGAGAATATCTTTATTGTAAGAGGTGAAAATGTCATAACTCCAGGATCTAGCTCATCCATCCTAGAAGGGATAACAAGAGAGTCAGTAATGAGGGTATTAAGAGATGAAGGATACAACCTCGTTGAAAGAGAAATCCCTCGTACAGAACTTTATCTTGCAGATGAGATCTTTCTTACTGGAACTGCAGCTGAAATAACTTCAGTCACATCAATTGATGGGAAAGTAGTTGGAAATGGGAGAAGGGGAAAAGTGACCAAACAAATAAGTTCTATTTATTCTGACATAGTAATGGGCAGAAATAAAAGCTACTCACATTGGATAACCTCTGTGTATTAGATTTGAAAGTAATTCAGATAGGATTAGGAGGATGGGGTAAAAATCATGCACGTATCCTTTCACAAATGGGAGTTTTAACTGCAGTTTGTGATGCTGACAGTAACAGAGCTAAAGATTTTGGTTCCAAATATTCAGTGAACAATTATTCTTCGTTAGAATTACTTTTAAAATCAGAGCAATTTGATGCAGCTTTTGTTTGTACACCAACTTCTACCCATTTCCCCATTGCATCAATTCTTCTACAACAAAAGAAGCATGTCTTTATAGAAAAACCTATGACGTATCTTTCTCGTGAAGGAGAAGATCTTCAGATCCTTGCACAGAAAAATAAATTAGTTTTAACATGTGGGTATGTTGAAAGATTCAATCCTGCAGTTACATTGGTAAAAGAATATGTTATATCAAAAAAATTTGGTGAGCTCCTAATGCTGGAGTTTCATAGAGAAAACAGGATGCCATTACACATAAAGGATGTCGGAATAATTTACGATACTTCAGTTCATGATATTGATACTGCAATGTGGCTTTTTGACGATACCCCAGAAGTAGTTTTTGCAAGATCAGGGAGAATAAAACATGAACATGAAGATTTTGCAACAATAATGCTTGGTTTCAAAGACAGCAAAGTAGCAATCATTTCATCAAACTGGATTACTCCTACAAGAATTAGAAAGTTTAATGCAGTATGTGGAGATGCAATAATATCTTCAGATTTTATTTCACAGGAGATTAAGATTGAGACGGATAATGGAACAGAGATTCCTAGAAAAAATGTAGAAGAACCTTTACTATTGGAGATCAAGAATTTTCTTGCCGCCTGTGATGGCAAAGAAGAACTATTAGTAAAACCACAACAGGCAATAAACACAACAAGGATTGCAGAAGCAGCACTTTTATCTAGCCAAAAAGGAACGCCGATTTATCTGGACTTAAAATGAATAAAAAAATGTTGAATATACTTGCTTGCCCAATAGACAAACACTTTCCACTTGAAATTTTTGAATCAAATTCTAAAGAAGAAACAATAACAGAAGGTGCCATATATTGTTCAAAATGTTTTAGATTTTTTCCCATTATAGAAGAAATTCCAATAATGCTACCTGATGAACTAAGAAACAAAAAACAGGACATCGAATTTTTAAAAAGGAATGAATCCTTGCTTCCAGCAAAAATAATTAAGCAGGCAGCTCCTTGGCACTTGTGATTAATTTGGTCACAAATTTCATCTCAGAAAAAGCAAAGATTGGAAGGAATGTTCGCATATGGCACTTTGCCTATGTTGGTGATAATACAGAGATAGGTGAAAATGTAAAGATTGGTTCACTTGCACATATTGATTATAATGTAAAAATTGGCGAGAACACAATGATCGAAGGATTAGTTTACATTCCACCACTTTCTCGAATAGGAAAAAATGTTTTCATTGGACCCGCAGCATCTTTAACAAACGATCCTTATCCTACAAGTACAAAACTTATCGGGGTTACAATAGAAGATGGGGCCATCATAGGATCACGTGCAGTTATCAAGGCAGGCGTAACTGTTGGCAAAAATAGTATAATAGCAATGGGATCAGTTGTCACAAAAAATGTTCCTCCTAATGTAGTAGTTGCTGGAGTACCTGCAAAAATAATGTACACGCGTGAAGAATTTGATAAAAAGAAAAAAAAATGGGAAAGTAGCTAGGTTTTTATTTTTTTATGAAACATCCAATCTTTTATTTTTATTAGAACATAAATCCAAATAATTACCAGAATTATTGCAATTATTGCCTTTACAATAGATCCATAATACAATTCCAAAGGACCGACCGTAACATATCCTTGTATTGAGATTATTGATGTAAAGGTAACCAAAAGTCCTCCGCCTATTATTATTAAAATCCACATTACAAAAATAAATAAAAAAATGACATGATTGTTCATATTTTAATTGACATCATGAAGGCAGTGATAATTGCAAGAAAAGCAGAAAAAAATGCAAGTTTGAAAATTATTATTGCAATTTGTTTTTCAGTCATTGGGCCTGTTGCAAGAATAAGACGTAGAAGTGTAACAGGTGCATCTCTATCAGTCGTGGCCATGAGTTTAAAGTCAGGAGTAATAGTAGTGGGGTTTTTAATTTGTCTATGTTCTACTATGCGTTTAACACTAGATAAAAATAAAAAAGAGTTAATTACTGCTGGCAAAAGTGCAATTGCAGCAACTATCTCTGCCTTACCAAGAATTGCAATAACACCATACATTGCACCCAGAGTTAAGGCACCTGAATCCCCTGGAAATATTTTACTAGGAAATTTGTGGTATTTGTAAAAAGCTAATGAAACAAATCCGAGTGGTAAACTTGCTATTGCAATTTCATAATGTTGCATTATAAAAAGAGAGGTCGTTAAAGCAAAGCTGGCGATGGTCATGAAACCACTTGCAACACCATTTAAAACATCAATTGAATTTATGGTGTTACCAGTTATCGGAATTATGAATATTATCAATACGAGATAAAGTGCTGGGATTTTAAAAGAACCAAAAAGTGGAAATGCGAGATTGGAATCATATGCTCCTAGAAAGATGATCGGAAGGGCAGAAGCGGCAAGAGCTAGTGGTTTGAACCATCCACCAAGAACCTTTCTATCATCAATTATTCCAACTACAAAAGCAAGAGAAGTGGTAACGAGAATTGTGATTATTGCCGTAGTAGGAAAGAAGAAATACAACGTAAGCTCTGATGCGATGACTCCAATCAGGATTGATGGACCGCCAGGTCTTGGTATCATAGCTCCACCCTCTCGATGATAGTCTTTTACGGTGAGGTTTCTTTTTTCTAGTGATTGTATCAAAAATGGGGTTATTACATAAACTGAAAAAAATGCTATTATTGAAACCAGTATAGCTTGGATGATTTGATCAAACATCATGATACACTTTGTAGTTGTGCCTTAATGTTTTCTGCAAGAGATGAACCTATCTTGTCTATTTTTGCCAAGTCTTTTATCTGAATTTTAGATAGATCGTATCGGTTTTTGATGCCATTCTTGAATAAAATGCGTGATCTTATCCTACCTATTCCACGTATCTTAACAAGTTCTGTAAGTTCTTCCTTAATTCCGTAAGCTATTCTGTGTTTTAAAATATTTAATTCATCTAGAATATCATCACGTGATTCTAGTTTAGCAATTTCATACAATGAATTTACAAGCCAATTACTAGTTTCTGCCATCCTATGCATATCACCAGATTCTATCCCCAAATTATCTGAAAGAAAAATTTCGCTTGATTCATTTATCCATGCTTGTAGGGCCAAAAGACTCCTTGAGCACTCATACTCGGAAACTGGTTCAATTAATTCTGACATGTGGTTTTCAAGCATCTTACCTATCGTCTCGTAATCTTTGTTACGTAAAGAAAATTTAGGGAAAAAGTCTTCGCAATTTGTAATAAGATGGAGAAATCCAAGGGTGTGATTTTTACGCTTTGAAGTCTTTCGTAAACCTTTTCTGAAAGAAACAGCTGTGAGTGGATCAATGTAAAGCATTGAAGTTTTTTTACCAAATTCAGTTGCTACAAACCTACCGCCTTTTTCTTTTATCAATTCTTCTAGCCCAAGATAATCCAATGTAATTTGTATCTTGAATTTTATAGTAGGTTTTCTTATTTGGGAGCCTGCAAGTGTTTCTGAAAAAAAATCAAGTATCTCATCCTTTTTAATACCTGGACTTGTAGCCACTAAACTCAAAACATGAGATCTTAGTGCTCTGTCATCGGTCAGTTTTGATATTATTGGTTCAGGAGTGCCGTTTACATAATAATCAATTAGTTCATCACTGTTAGAATTTCCAATAATTATTGCTTCACCAAATTTGTCATATTGCGGCCTTCCAGCTCTTCCACAAAGCTGTTTGTATTCAAGGATGCTGATAGGTTTGTTTGTACCAAATTTTGCATCATATCTATTTATGTTTGATATAATAACACGCCTAGCTGGAAGATTTACACCGGCTGCAAGAGTTGGAGTAGATGCAAGCAATTTTATTTTTCCATTTCTAAATTCTGATTCTATTGTCTCACGGCATTTCTGATTAAGACCTGCATGATGAAATGCTACCCCTTTTTTTACTAGGGTAGCAAGATTTTTTACGAGATCTGTATGTTCATTTGCTTCAAGTATTTGTCCTGAAATTTTATTGAGTTCAATTTTTTCATCTTCATCAAGATTTTTACCTACAACATCAGCCGCTTTTGCCGCAAGAATGGCAGAACGTGCCCTTGTTTCTGCAAATAGGATTGTTTGACCTCCATTTTTTATAGAATCTATTCCAAGATCTACGGAAGGTCCCCTCACACTTGTTTCAACCTCAAAATTTTTTCCATTCTGCATTCTTACAGTACCACCATAATAGACACCCTCCCATAATGGAACTGGTCTCCAGTTATTTTCTATCAAATCACATCCAATCCATGAAGCAATTTCCTTGGCATTTGTAACAGTAGCACTTAATGCAAGGATCTGAGGTTTTTGTTGCAATAACTTTAGTTTTGTTAGAATAATTTCAAGAGCGGGGCCTCTATCCTGATCGCCAAGAAGGTGAACTTCGTCGACAATAACAAGACTTATGTCGTTAATCCATTCTGCACCGTGTCTAATTAGAGAATCCATTTTTTCGTTTGTAAGTACAATTATATCATTTTTTCCAAGATTTTTGTCAGCATCACCAAAATCCCCTGTAGATATTTGGGCACTTATTTTTCTCCCAAAATCCAGGGAATCTAATTTTTGAAATTCAGAAAACTTTTCTGTTGACAGAGCCCGGAGTGGATTAAGGTATACTATTTTTCCTTTGTTTTTGAAGAGATGATCAATCATGACAAGCATTGCAATTAGCGTTTTTCCACCTGCAGTAGGTGCAGAAACAAGTACACTCTTGCCATCTAAAATACCTGCATTTACACTGTCTACCTGGATGGGATATAGTTCTTGATATCCGATTTTGTGTAGAAATTCAATTGCAGGTTTTGGTAAGTTAAGGTCCGATATTTTCATACCCGGTTATAATGACCGGGTTTTGATTCATAAATAGCTGACTCACGTTGAAGTTTTTTGATATATTTACGTGATTCTTCATCAGTAAATTTGCCTGTTTTTACTAGTTCCTTAACAAATGTTTTTTCTTCAACTGGTCTTTTTTCGTCCCCTTCAAGCGACTTCATAACATCCATGAATAATTGCATCTTGGAAATCTCACTATGTGGCTTACCTTGTAGGACCCCAAGATCAACCTGTCCAGTATTAACATCTACTCCTGCATCCTGTAACATACTTTCTATTAAGAAAATAGCCCGTTCTGCATCTTCTGCATCTACTTGGTCTTTCATCAATAATCTTGCCCTGGCAGTGGATAATCTGATCAACCCTTCAAGCTGTCTTGGGGTTACAGTTATCATCCCTTCAGATTCAACATTTCTCATTTTCATGTAGTATTCTAGAATTTTATCTTCAGCTTCTTTTGTTAGAACTGGTTCTATTTTTTTGGCGTATGAAAGATATTTTGTAAGTATGTCTACATCAATTAGTGATTTGGTATCAGTGGGGGAACTTCTATGGAGGTTGAGGATGTGTTTTGCTATTCTGGTGTCTTTTTCTTTTGATGGTACATCCCTAACTACGAAGATTAAATCAAACCTTGTAAGTAGTGGAATTGGCAGGTTTACGTTTTCTGTGATATTTTTGAAAGGATCATATTTTCCATACATTGGGTTAGCTGCTGCTAAAATTGATGTTCTAGCGTTGAGCGTAGCCACGATACCTCCTTTTGCAATGCTAGCAGATTGTTGCTCCATGACTTCATGTAGTGCACTTCGATCTTCTGGCTTCATTTTATCAAATTCATCAATACAAACTAAACCTTGATCCCCAAGAACAACAGCACCAGCCTCTAACATCATTATACCAATTTTGTCTCGTACTACAGCGGCGGTGAGTCCTGCTGCTGTTGACCCTCTACCAGAAGTGTATAATCCTCTAGGTGCAATCCTGGCACAGAATTTAAGCATCTCACTTTTTGCAGTACCGGGATCTCCCACAAGAAATATGTTAATATCACCACGAATTTTTGCACCATCTGCAAGAATTCGTTGGGTTGAACCTACAATCAAAAGTAGTATTGCTTCTTTTATGAGATCTTGGCCGCTAATGTGAGGTGCAAACGAAGCAATCAATCTGTCATAAATATCAGTATTTTTTCCAAGCGATTTAATTATTTTCTCTTCTTCAGGAGATATTTCTTCTCGTTCTGTACTTCTAGAAGTTTTTGTTCCCCTTCCGCCAAGAAATTCTATGTTGTTTCCTTGAATTCTTAATCGGTAGATCCCACTTTTACCACGCATTGATGGAATATGTTCTTGCTCAATTCGTACTATTCCTGTAAGTATTATACGGTCACCTGGCCTCGCATTATCAACTAGGTCTTGTAAAACTGTAACATCTACATAATGAGGCAGTTGACCTGGAGGCAAGTCTTCTGGTAATTCCTGTAATCTTACCATCTGGAAATCAATAAATCGACTTTCTTCGGGACTAAGCTCAAGGTCCTTATGGGTGCACTTTCCGTTATCACATTTTAACGGTTCGTTGAATTCGAGTCCTTTTTCCTGAACTCGCTTAGTTCTATGACCTTCGGGACAGATATAGACAAGTTCTTTTGCAAGTGGTTTAATTTCCGAGGATCTAACTACCATTCCAGATACACTTGTCATTTTTCCAATGATTTCGGCGTTTATCTCACGCAAACTTCGTTGAGCAGGATAGTTTGCGATTCTTACTCTTACATCATGCTGAATTTTTTCTGCATATTGTGGAAACCTTTCTTTAAGAATGTCCTTTATCGCGCCTGCAAATACATTTAGCATTTCATCAGGCTTTGTATTAAAAATAGATTCGATTTCAGGATAAGATACCAGATCATTATAGTTAACCACAAGATATTGCACTTTCTTTGCCATCATCTGATCTATTTCTTCTACATATTTGTAAGCGCCTGACTTGTCTTTGAATTGAATTAGAAATTCTTTTACCTGATCTAGCCGTCTTCCTTCTGATGATATGGATTCTGAAACCAATGTCATTTCTTGTCACCCAAAATCTGTTTTTGGAAATCCACACTTTGTGTGTGTATTGCATCAAATAAGGCACGTTCTTCTATTGATAATTTTTTAGCAAGATCGGATGTCATTTTTGAAGAGTCTGCCAGTCCAATTATTTTTCCTTGTCGTTTTCTCATAAGTGTGTTTAGCATACTTTCTACTTTATCCTTATCTTGTTGTGGAAGTCTCTGTATGTAAGCCCGTACTTTTATATAAAAATCAGTTTCAAGCGTAGAAAGGTCAAAGTCACCTTGCACATTTTCTTTTACCAGAGCTTGTTTTAAGGCAACAATCATGTCCGTATCCTGAACATCTACGAGTTTTTCAGATGCAAGTACATCCGCTACCCAACGAGGTATACTAATAATTTCTCCATGTTTTGCATCAATTGTTATTCCTGTTGTATCTACCTTGATATCGTGATTAAAGGTAACCTTAACATCTTGTAATACATGTCCGATCGCGTGTATCTGGGTAAGATCTGAAATCTCCATTGTGCATGAAACTCTATCCTAGGATTTAATGGGATCGATCGATCAATTCCGTTAACAACTAGCTTTGATCATTTGATCTTAGCCGTAATTTTATTAGTGAGAGAGAAAGGTAACAGCGTATGACTGAGGCTACGATGTGGGTCGAAAAATATCGTCCTGAGAAACTTTCTTCGATAATAAATCAAAAAGAAGTCATAGGCAGCCTAAAATCACTTTTAAAAAATACTTCTGAAATACCCCATCTTATGTTTTCTGGCTCAGCAGGAGTGGGAAAAACAACTGCGGCCATTTGTCTTGCACGAGAGATACTTGGAGACCACTGGAAGGACCATACTCTTGAGCTTAATGCGTCTGATGAACGTGGAATAAACATGGTAAGGGACAGAGTAAAGAAATTTGCACGATTTTCCGGTTTGGATACAAAAATACCATTTAAAATAATAATTCTAGATGAAGCGGATGAAATGACTTCTGATGCGCAAACTGCTCTACGCAGAATTATAGAAGATACTGCAAGATATTGCAGATTTATTTTAATTGCAAATAACATTTCAAAAATTATTGATCCGCTTCAAAGTAGATGTGCCGTATTCAAATTCACTAGGATTGCAGAAGACGATGTGGTATCATATCTTGAAGAAATTTCCAAAAAAGAAAAAGTGAAATTTGATCAAAAAGGACTGAAAACAATTTATAGTTATTCAGAGGGCGATATGCGTCATGCCATAAACATATTACAAGCAACAGCAAGTCTTGGAATAGTAAACGAATCAAATGTGAAAACATCAGCTGGTCTTTCAAAAGTAAATGATGTTGGTGAGATTCTTACACTGGCTATTGCCGGAAAATTATCTGAAGCCAGAAACAAGATGACAGAGATAATCAAAGTATATGGCATGTCAGAATCAGATTTTCTAAAATATCTAAACGAAGAATGTTACAAGATAAAGACTACAAAACTTGATAAGATTTTAGAAACAATAGCAAAATATGATTACAGGTTAATCATTGGTGCAAATCCGGAAATTCAGCTTTCAGCACTTTTGGCAGAGCTTGGTGGAATAGGAAAATAAAGGCGCAGAGAGAGGGATTTGAACCCCCGCGTGCTTGCGCACATAGGCTCTCAAGGCCCACGCCATGCCGGGCTAGGCGACCTCTGCGAATTTGTTTCATGAAAACTAGTTAAAATTTGTTTAAGATCATTGATGTCTGATATGTAATTGAGAAAGAAAATTCTCAGACATTAATTATGCCTACTTTAACTAGATATTGAATTCCTGATGCAAAGTCCTTATCAGCAATGGAACCTTCTGACCACCATTTTGCATTGTTTCTTACCCAGTCGGGAATTTTGATTTCTTGCGTTGATTGGTCATTTTTGATGACAGGTATTGTAATAATTCCTTCTTTAATCATAAACTGAATTCCTGATGCAAAGTCCTTATCAGCAATGGAACCTTCCGACCACCATTTTGCATTGTTTCTTACCCAGTCAGGAATGTGGATTTCTGCATTGCCAGTAAGATTCATTCCCAAATGAATTTGACTTGTGAATGTTATAGGCTTATCAATAAACTGTCGTGGTGTATCTATGGTTACGACCGTGGCTTTTAATGTATAAATTGCATTTTCGGAAAATATATTTTGCATGACTTGAATATTGCTACCGTAATCTTTCATCCATCCTCCAAGAAAAGGTTCTGTTGCAGCTTTGATTTGTTTCCTATCGGGTTCATTAAATGGTTTGTATTTGAAATCAATTGTTATTTGCCCATTTTCATCGAAGAAAAGTTCATTCATGAGATATTTGTCAATTCCGTTTTTAAGGACAGCAAGCTGTACTGATACATTTTTGAAATTTTGGTTGTTACTCTTATCATAAAGGGACAATGTTAAAGTAAAATCTTCAGTAGGCTTGATATTATCCGGGAATACAAAATCCATCACAGCTTCACGATCTCCAAGAGATGCTGGAGGGTTTTCATGATGCTGTGCGAATACGGGGACAATAAAACCTAAATTTAATAAAAACAAAATTAAAAAAAATGATTTTATCATAAAAGAAGCTGAAACAATTGTCATTTATTAATCGTGTTTCGGTGTACTAATGTTTATATTTAAAAGTATGATTTTTAGTACATTGACTGAAAAAAAATTAAAATCAATTTCACTTTTCATACCTGAAGAAGTGGTTTGTGCAAGTTTAGAAAAAATTGGATTCATTCAAGAAGACACTGCAACTACAGCCAGTGATGGAAAATTTTGGAAAAAGATGCTATATATAAAAGGAGACGAAGTGGTTTCCGTATCAGAGGAGCTTGGGGATTATTGGCCAAAGGATCCTGTAATATCAATATGTGGTTTACCAGGTACGATTAAGACGATTTTAGGAGACTTGGATGCCATCATTTGAATGCAATGAAACTCAATTTATAGAAAACATTAGTCGCCTTTTAGACTCTGAGAATAAATTTGTTGTAAACAAAAGGTTTCAGGTGTATGATGATAAAAGATACGGGCCGGCTGGGATACCTGATGAGATGTTTTTGCAATTTTCTTCGATTCTTTCCAGAAAAGGTCAAAGATCATCTGTATATGCAAAAACGCATTTTCTTGATGATTATCATCACAAAGTCTATTTTTTGCAGGACTTGCTTCATTCTTCTTCCAAGATGAAATACCCCACTTTACACATACCCTATTACAAAGTGGAATACTCTTTTAGGATTTGGGGGAATTCATACCATTATAGTTTTGATGTTTTATACAATCCGAAAATTACTATTGCACAAAAAAAGATTACAAAGAAGATGAATCCACGAATAGAAGAAGAATCAACCATGTTAATTCATGTTCTACAGTTTGAACCACCACATGAAAAAATGCTTATGATAAATCTACCAAAAAAAGTACTAGTGTTAGATTTTAAAAAAGCAAATAATCCTTTAGAGAGCTGAATTAAAAATAAAGAAAATAAGAAAAGTTTTAGTGATGTGCGTGTGGATTTGCAGTACCACTGCCTAGTGTCTGGTATGTTCCTGCTGCTTTTTCATGGTATTCCAGATTAGATTGATCAACTTTGATTGCTAATGGAGGACAAACTGAAACACATGCCATGCACCAAATGCAGTCATGCTCTCTTATTGGATCAGCCTTGTCTGAACGATCCAATTTTTCTTCCTTTACAGTTTTACCAGTTCCATCAAATGTTTCGTTAATTGCTTGAATTGCTGGAATATCTTTTTCGGTTCTGTACCATTGAAAAACTTGTACTGGACAAGCTTCAATACATGCACCATCTCCAACACAAGCATCCCAGTCTACTGCTACCATGGTACCACTAACACCAAGCGGTTCTATTTTTTCACCGTGGGCCTCATATGCAGCAATGCATGCAGGGTCTTCCGCTGCTTCTGCCATTCTACCTGGACCCCATACCCAGTGAAAATGTTCGCCATCTGAATGTTTTATTTTTCCAATTACATTAAGTCCCTTTGGAAAATCTTCTGCTATTGGCATGAAAATTTATCACCTAATATGTTATTTAAACTTAGACAAAATTAGTTCAGACTAATTAAGACGTCCGATCTCTTTTTCATGAATTCCCACATTTGCTTGATCAACTTTGATTGCTTTTGTTGGGCATACTTCAACGCAAGCCATGCACCAAATACAATCAGCCTCCTTGACAGGATTAGCTTTGTCTGTATAATCTGCTCGGTCTCTTCTCAGCATCTTTCCAGGGTTTTTGTACCATTCAAATACCTTAACTGGACAGCTCATAAGACATATACCATCTGCAATGCAAGAATCCCAGTCTACTGCTACAAACGTTCCATGAATTCCTATGGGTTTGATTTCCTCGCCTCTTTTACCATAATCTGTTTTTACATTTTCATCGGAGGCGGCCTCTGCCAGTCTACCAGGGCCCCACACAAGATGATAATTATCACTTAGTGGATCCTTGAATTTTTCAACAACAGCATGATTTTTTGGAAAATCTGGATCTATTGGCATTTGTAGTTCATCCTTTTGATCATCAATTAATGTGTATTTAAGATAAATTCATATCTTCATTTTCTCTGTTTTATTTATTGGGGATTTTCAAATATGATGTTTATAGAAGCCCGAATATAGGGATTTACAGCAAAGTTAACGATAGTTTTGTCTTTATTCCAAACGGTTTTGCAACCACAAAGGCAAAAAATCTTGCAGAGTTTCTCAAGACTAAGTATATTTTCACCTCTGTAGCGAACACAAGATTACTTGGACCTCTTATGGTCGTTAACAACAACGGAATACTATTACCTCGTACAGCACTAGGAGAAGAGATTTCATTTTTAAAAAAATCCACTGGGCTTAATGTAGATATTCTTGATACAAAACACAATGCCCTTGGAAATTTGATCTGTGCGAATGATAAAGGGGGGATAATGTCACCCATGATTCCAACAGAGTTTGTAAAAAAAGTTGAAGACGTATTAGGAATTGAGGTAATTCAAAGGAAAGTAGCAAAGTATCACCAAGCAGGGGCAATGGCAGTTGCTACATCACGTGGAGGGATTGTCCATCCAGATACAGAGGAGAAGGACATTAAAATCATGTCAGAAGTATTGGGAGTACAACTTGAGGCTGCAACCATAAACGGGGGTGTACCTTATGTCGCTTCAGGAATTTTGGCAAACAACAAGTCTCTTGTGGTAGGCACGCTAACAAATGGACCAGAACTAGTTATGCTAACAAGAGCCTTTAAAATTGAAGATTAGATTGAGGGTTAGATAATAAAGATTCAAGGTCAATTTGTTTTTCAGTTCCATCCTCCATGTTTCTAACTACAACATTTTTTGAAGAATACTCTTTGGGAGCCACAATGATTGCGAATCGTGAATTTGATGCCATTTCCATTTGTTTTTTTAGTGGTTTACCACTAAGATCGGTTTCAGCACGTATTCCTTTTTGTCTTAGGTGGGAAACAATGTTCAATGCAATTTTTTGCAGTTCATCATTAACAAATGCAACCCAAACATGTGGTGACTTTTTTTCAATAACTATGCCTTGTTTATCAAGGGAAAATGCTATGCGTTCTACACCCCCCGCAACTCCAGTTGCACCAATATTCGGTCGACCAAATGCCTTTGTTAGAGTATCATATCTTCCACCGCCAACAAGTGCCCCAAGATCGGAGTTACTATCAAAGGCCTCAAAAACTATACCAGAATAGTAATCAAGACCTCTTACAATTCCAAAGTTTATTCTAACATTATTCACTTGCCTATTTTTTAATGAATTAAATAATTCACAGAGTTTGTCCCAATTTTTTAGTTGCTTTACCTCAAATTTTTTTTCAATTTCTTCAGGAGAACCTCTTATCAGAGAAAACTCTAGAATTTTGTCTAGATCTGAAGAGGAATATCCTTTTTGCTCATATTCTTTAATAATTTCGTGTTTTTTCTTTTTCTGAATTTTATCTACTGCTCGGAGGATATCACCTGTAAGTTCAGCTGAGTTTGATTTGAAAACTTTATGTAAATAAGATTCTACGAGTTCTCGATCGCACACATTAATAACAATATTTCTTAATTGTAAATTAGATAGAAATTTTGATGTGAATTCAATTATTTCGGCATCAGACTCGAGATTCGGTTGGCCATAAATTTCTACATCCCATTGATGAAAGAAGCGGTATCTTCCTTTTTGAGGTTCATCATATCTCCATACCCCACCAAATGCAGCTAACTTTGCGGGAAGCTTCATTGATTTTTGTGAGACTGCATACCTAGTTAGACCGATTGTAAAATCAAACCTAAGAGCAACATCACGATCACCTTTATCTTTAAAATAATAAATTTCGTTTTTTATCGATGGGCCACTCTTTGTTTCAATCACGGAAAGCAATTCAATCGGAGAAGACTCCATGAATTGAAAACCAAAAAGATTTGATGTTTCAATAAATTTCTGTCTTATGTATTCTATTTTTGAAGCCTCATCTGATTCGATATCTCTCATGCCGCGGGGTAATTCCAAATTCAAAAATCACTCTCGCTCCAATGCATTTAGACCTTGCTATCATCATAATTGATAATACTTTTTGCACCGTATTGTATCCAATGAATTAATAAAAGATGAATTTACAACGATTCAATGGTGTACAGATATCTTGAACACGCAACAGATGCTTTCATCGAAGTCACTGCAAATACACTTGAAGAAGCTTTTGAGAATGCAGGCCTTTCAGTCGTGGATACAATAGTTGATATCAAACTAGTTGAAGAAAAGATGGAAAAGAAAATTGAAGTGAGGGGAAAAGATCTAAATAATCTACTTTATAATTGGCTTGAAGAAATCATTATAATCACAATAACAGAAGGTTTTGTAACCAAGAGGTTTTTTGTTAAATTGGAAAAAGAAAACGGTTACAAACTTGAAGCCATACTAAATGGTGAAGAAATTGATATTAAAAAACATCATTTTAAGGTGGAGATTAAGGCGCCCACATTTCATCTTATGGAAATAGAACAAGAGGATAAACGGGTGGTAATGAGATTCCTGCTTGATTTATAACTAAATTATTAAATATGAACTATATCTACACTTTATTTCCCCATGGAAGATAAAGAAATTGATGAAATTATGAAAAAAAAATTGGCAGAAATGACTAGTCATAAGGAACCAGAAATACAGGAATTGACAGATGTGGATTTTGACGATGTGGTTTCCAATGATACACCAATTCTAGTAGATTTTTGGGCAACGTGGTGTGGTCCTTGTCAATTTATGCTTCCAATATTTAGTAGACTAGCAAAAAAATACAAAACCGTCAAGTTTGCTAGAGTGAATGTTGATGACGCACAAAGTGTTGCTGCAAGATATGGAGTTTATGCTATACCTACGTTTCTCATGTTCAAAAACGGTCAAGTAATAGATAAGGCAGTTGGGGCAGTCGGCGAACCAGGTCTCAATATGCTTGTTCAGAAGTATTCCTAGAAGCCGTACATTGGGTTTAGTTTTCTTTGGATTGTTATTATTTCTTGTAACACCTGAAATTCTTCTGGATTTAATTTATGTGAAAATCTTTTGAGAAGGAGTTTTGCTTCAGGGGCTGGTGGAAATGAATATAAAATTTCTTCTTCTGAAACTTGTCTGCCAATGGTTATGTTTTGAATTGAAACAGCTACTTCCTGATCTTTTTTTGCTAGACTGACACTTTTCCCATTATCTTGAATTTGATGTAATGTTCCAATCTTTTTACCTTCTGCATTCATTATTGGGACTTTTTGTCTTAATGTACCAACATTAATTTTGACTCCAAAAACAGCTGGGTTACTTTTTCTAAATACATAACCTTTTAGAAAGGTAAACTTACAGACAGGTGTTAACTCTTCAAGAATAGCGTTCTCCTCGTTTGCAGTGTCTTCTTCTACCCAATTTTTGTAATTATCAACTAGACTGTAAATGACTTGGTCATGAAAAATTCTTACGTGATTTGCATCTGCTTCTTCTTGTGCATCGTCTAGAATTTTGACATTAAAAGAGATTACAACACCAAGGTGCCTGTCTTTTTCTTTTATAGCAAGGGCTTCCACAACGTCACGTCGTGTTACAGGACCAATGTCAGCCATTGCAACAGGTACGTTTTGACGTTTCAGCATGTCAGTTAATGCTTCTAGAGAACCTATGGTATCACATTTGAGAATAACACCTTTTGTGTCAGTCTTGATAAAAACGGATTTCATCTCAGACTCGATCATCTTCTTGAGATCCTCAATATCAGATTCATTAGTCGTTGCGTATACTGGACTACCAGGTAAAACACCATCTAGATCAGGTGATACGATTTTGATACCAGCTGCAGCGACCACCTCACTAACAGGCCTAAATTTGTCTCTGGGATCCCTCATTTCATCAAGTGGTTTTGGTAAAAGCAGGGCCTTGGCTTTAGTAGTGATTACCGAGTCGCGTTTGGCAACCACTATGGTATCTCCTTTTTTGAGCATGCCGTCAATTAGAATGATATTGGCAGTTACTCCTAACCCAACTTCATCTTTGACTTCAAGGACTATACCTCTAGTTGATTTTTCTTTCTGTTCAAGTTTTTTTTGCATGTACTGTTGAGTTAAACCAACTAATACGGCAAGTAATTCTGGAATTCCTTCTCCACTTCTAGCACTTACTGGAACGATAGATATTTCTTTTGTAAAGTCTTTCACTCGGTAAAATGCTTCCGAATTATAACCAAGAATAGAGAGAGTTCCTACAACATTGTAAAGCAGCTCGTCAAGTGCAGTTTGTACAAAAGGATCCTGTTCTCTTATTGCTTGTGATGCAAACAATGATTTTGGTTTCTTCCAACCTTTGATCATGTCTATCTTGTTTAGTGCTATTACAAATGGAACTTTTCTACTCTGTAATATTTTCAAACTTTCATTTGTCTGGGGTTGGAACCCTCGATTTACATCCACCACCAGAATGGCAATATCAGCTGCTGAGCCCCCACGTGCTCTAAGATTTGTAAATATTTCGTGACCTGGAGTGTCAATTACTAGAAGACCAGGAATATCACTCTGCCCTCCACTTAGTTTTGTAAAAAGTGGACCACAGACATTTTTGATTGTGTCTGATGGAAGAAAACTTGCACCTATGTGTTGAGTTATTCCCCCAGCTTCTCTACCTTGAACTCCTGTTCCACGTATTTTGTCAAGTAGTGAAGTCTTACCGGAATCTACATGGCCTAAAACTGCTACGATTGGTTGTCGGATTTGCAACCTTTTTCACTTGAATACTACAGTGACTTCCTTTTCAAAACTTTGCTTAGAATCTGATGCATGGATTATGTTATCAGTAAACCCAAGACCAAAATCTCCTCGTATAGAACCAGGGCTTGCTTCATATGATTTTGTCGAACCTATCATAAGCCTCGTTGTTGCGATAGCATTATTTCCTTCAATGACAGCAGCCACAACTCTTCCGGATGTTATAAAAGATACCAGATCTTTAAAAAAAGGCTTTGAATTATGGTCAGAATAAAACTCCTCTGCCATTTCTTTAGTAAATGTAAACATGTTTAACTTGACAATCTTGAACCCTTTATTTTCAAACCTGGTTAAAATTTGACCGATTATTTTTTTTTCTACTCCATCAGGTTTTACTATGAAAAGCGACTGCTCAGTCATTTTATTTTTTTACCTTTATTCCGCCTTTAACATATTTGTTTGTCCACTTCAGTCTTCTTGGGTCACGTTTGAGTACAAGCATGTTTTTTTTACATTTTGATGAACAAAACCAAAAAACGGTTCCGTCGTTTTTAACAAGCATGGTACCAGAACCTTTTGCTACTGGACGATTACAAAAACTGCATGGTTTTACTAGTACGCTCATTCTATAATCACTTTATTTTTCTTGCTTCTCTTTCTGTTTCTCTTAGCATCAGGATATCGGACATTCTTACAGATCCTTTTACATTTCTTGTTAGAATTCTTCCCTTATCTTTTCCGTCCATTATTTTTACTCTTACTTGAATTACCTCTCCTGCAATTCCAGTTCTACCTACAATTTGTATCACTTCTGCTGGAATTACTGTTTCCGAAGTACTCATTTACTGGCTTGACCGCCCTTAAGCTGTGAAAGTGATGCTATTATTTGATCAACAATGTGTTGCGCATCTCCTGCATCCAAAATTGCAGCTGCAGCGGAGGTAACATCTATTCCAAGTGCCTTACCCAGTTCTTGTTTGCTAGGGACGAATGCATATGCTGAGCCGTGTTCCTCGCAGAGTATCGGGAGATGTGCCACAACTTCTGGCGGTTCCACATCCTCAGCAATTATCACGAGTTTACTTATACCACGTTCAATGGCTTTTGTGACTTCGTTGGTACCCTTCTTTACTTTGCCACTCTGATGGGACACTCTAAGTGCCTCATAAATTGGACTGACTAGGTCTTCTGGTACTTGAAACTTTACGTAATATGCCTTAGCCACATGTATCACCCAATGGGATCATTTCCATCCCTAGTGTGCTTTCAATTGGTTTTAAAAGTGTTATCTGCCAAGAATTGATTTTATTTTTTCCATGTATTTCATAAATAAAACATCAAGATTTTCTTGTGAATCAGATTCTGCATAAATTCTTACTATTGGTTCAGTTCCACTTGGTCGTATCATCACCCAATTTGATTCATCAAATATTATTTTGATCCCATCAGTAGTATCTTTGTTGTGGTCCTCCTCCTTTAGATTTTCAATTAACTTTGCGGCATCATCTTTAGTACAGACCACTTTACCCTTTGTGGTAAATGAAGGTGGTAAAAGCGCTAGTTCTTCAGATATTGATTTTTTAGAAGTCGCAAGTAAATCTAAGGCAATTGCCATAGTCATAGCACCATCACGAACTTGATTATGTTTTCCATACATGAAACCCCCATTTTCTTCAAATCCAATAAGCGCTTTTTTAGACACCATTTCTCGTGAAACTTCCACACTGCCTACTTTTGTTCGGATCACTTTGGAGTTGGATTGTGCTGCAATTTCTTCAATTCGTGATGTTGAGTTCAATGTTGTTACAATTTTGGATCTTGGATTTTTTTCTAAAAGGAATTGGGAAAGAAGTAATGCAGATTTATCACCAGACAAAATCTTTCCCATATTATCACAAAAGATACTTCGATCACCATCCCCATCAAATGCGATCCCAAGATCTGCCTGAGATTCAAAAACTGCCCTCGAAAGAACTTGAAGGTTTTGTGGAGTTGGTTCAGAACCTCTTCCTGGAAAAGAACCATCAATATTTTCGTTAATTGTTATTACTTCACATCCAAGATCCTTACAAAGTCGAGGAGCCGTGACTGCTTGTGTGCCATTACCCAAGTCCAATACTATCCTAAATTTCCTTGATCTTATTTTTGGCGTATTAACATGAGATTTTATGGCTTTCAGATATGTTTCAACCGTGTTTTCTGCATTTTTTGTAATTCCTAATTTTTGTGGAGTTATTTTCCAGTTTTTTTTAAAATAAATTTCTTCTACCTTGAGTTCATCATCTCTTGAAATTTCTACCCCATCTTTTGCTGTCGGTTTTATTCCATTATATTTTGGTGGATTGTGTGATGCAGTTATCATTATTCCACCTTGATAACCGAGCTTTTTTGTAGAATATTGTAAACATGGCGTAGGAATTAATCCTGCTATTGCGCAGTCAAGTCCTGCTGAATTTAAGGAAGAACTAACTATTTTTGAAACTATAATGCTAGATTCTCGTCCATCATATCCTACTAGAATTGGCCCTTTTTTGAAAAAGCTACCAAGAGCTAGTGTAATTTCAGATACAAAATCTATTGTGAATGTTTCTCCAAAAATGCCTCTAATTCCGTTTGTTCCAAATAGTTTTGTCATTTCGTTAATCTATCAACAATAGATAAATTTGTCTTAAAAGTCATGTTGCATGCGGGAGTTGCCAAGCCTGGTCAAAGGCGCAGGGCTTAGGACCCTGTCTTTTAGGAGTTCGTGGGTTCGAATCCCACCTCCCGCACTTAATGAATTATGCATAACTGCATTTCTTTGTGATTATGAAAGTGAGCACTACAAAAGTTATTTGAGCACTCATAACAATGCCAATCTCCAATTGTTGAGCACACTTTGCAAATTTTTATAGGATTGTTATGATCATAGCTATTTCCTCTATTTTGGGTTCTATGAGAATTTTTTTGTTTATCCATTATTCTTCCTCATTCAAGTCAAAATTTAAAAAACTTCTATCTCTCATTCAACAACACATTACAGAATTATGATATCTAGTTTTACTAGCATTTTTACAATACGTCATATTCCAAAAGGCTATTTAAGTATTAATAACTGCAGTATGTCTAACAAATAGAATGGACAAAACAATTGTAGAACTTGTTGTAGTTGGAAAAGACCATGAGGGCGTAGTAGCTGGTTTTACTAATTTCATTTTTCAAAATAAAGGTAACATAGAGAAGATTAATCAAAATGTAGTAAAGGGACTTTTTGGAATGTATTTGGAAGCATCATTTGCAAATAAGATAGACATAACGAAATTCAATAAAGAAGCTGAGAATTTAGCAAAAAAACTCAAGATGGAAGTAAATATTCATTATGAAGTTGCAAAACGAAAAAGACTTGCAATACTTGTAACAAAAGAATCTCATTGTATGGAAGCTATTCTTGATGCAAGAACAAAAGGTAAGCTTAGAGGAGAAATTGTAGTA
>DATIFN010000017.1:0-9618 GCA_035455245.1 Nitrosopumilaceae archaeon
ATGGCAGTATTGACTGTAATTATTTTGTACAATGTTTGGTTTGTCAACAGTTGCCCAATAAAGCACGTGTCTGTTGTAAATGAATTAAATCAATTTCAAAAAACCTTGGATCCTGAGTTATGTGATGATCTTTTAAACAAAATAATTGAATTAAATGATGAATGTGGAATTGAAATTGAACCCATTGATTGTGGCTAGCCCAATGCTTCCTTGGTAAAAACTATTCCAAAATATATCAAAATACCACTTATCGCAATCATAAACATGCCGTAGGTTTTGTTTGATAAAATTTTTTTTCCTTTCGAAGAAAGAAATGACACGGTACCAAGCCACGCAAAGTCCATCCAGATGTGGAAAACAAACATTAACCCAATTCCTGCGAATGAAGCAATAACAAGAGCGTCCGAAATTAGTTTAAGTCCTATGGTAAACCACCAGATAAGAAAGAATGGATTTAATGCACTAAGCATTATCCCTGCAAGAAATGGTCCGTGTTTTCCTTCAAAAACAACATTTGGTTTTTTTAGAACCGATCTGATTTGGATTCCTGCAAAAACAAAAAGACTTATCGCACCACAAAATGAAATTATTTCCCTAAACTGAGGTACTATTTCAAGGGAGATTGCACCTATTCCTAGTAAAATTACCAGAGGTAGCTCAACCGCTGTGTGACCATATGCCATCTTTAATCCTGCCTTGATTCCTCCTTTCAGGCCATATGCTATGTTTGCAGCAAAAAGTGGGCCAGGTGACATTACTCCCGAGATGGAAATTACTATTACTGCAACAGCAAATTCTGCAAGCTGCACCATTTCAATTCAGAGATAAAGTTTTGATATAAGGGTTTAATACGAAAATATTTTACAGTCTTTATCTGCTATTTCTTTTAAAAAATTAAGAACTTGTTCGGTACTGTAACAATATGTGAATTCCTCTTTTTGTTTTGTAGATGTGTTTATACAATATCTTTTAGCGGATTTATTTATGAATAACATATTAGATTTATTTTCTATCCTGATTCCTTCATCTAGATCAAGAACTTGAATAAACTTTTCAAGCTGATTTTTCGATATCTCTTTTTCTTGGTAGGTCATCCATACATTGCATCCCTAATTGGTTCTGCATCTTCCTCGGTTTTTTTCATATTCTGTTCCACTACCTCTGCCTCTTGTAGAAGGGATTTTAGATCACAAGATGTTCCTGGTACAATCTTTGACATTGCCATACAAACTTGAGCGCCAGCTCTGAAATCAGGTCCGCTTTCTTTGGAGTTAAACAAAAGAACTATGACATTTGTATTTGATAATACTCCCTCATTTAGCAAAATTCCAGGAATCCCAGGAATAGTACCCTGAGATAACAATGGTATGTCTGCGTTTTTCAGCTTCTTTTTCGCATCCTCCGTACTACCTACTCCTATGATAGCGTCTGGTTCATCACTTCTTATTGCTGAACTGCTAATTATATAGGAGCACTTGTGTTTGTTTGCCCATTCTAACATGGCTTTTGCAACCTGCCTGTGAAGAGATTCATGAGGTGTGAGATAGGATGAAAAAACTGCTACTCTAAGATCATTATTTACAAAAATTCTTGCAGGAAAGTTTGGAACCCCATCTTTTATGATAGTAAGAGGGGGAAAAAGATCTGAATCAATAACACCAGCTATCTCAAACTGTACGGTATTAATCATTGATTCAGTAGCAATGGCATTGGCAAGTCCGGCATAAGGAAAACCATCTAAGAGGTAACCTCCTTCAATATTGATTTGCTTGATTTCTCGTATGATTATATCAGAAACCATTATTTTTTCTAACAATCGTCATCCTATTAAATCATCGATGTGAAAATGACCTCTTTATTAGCTTCTCAGAAACATAAATTCTAAATTGACTGGTTGAAATCATTCTTGACCAATTTATTATTTGAACATAATTTTCTTTAAACGTGCCATCAAGATAACAAACGCTTCTTAGGGATAGACAGGCACTTACTTTTGGTATTGTTCCACTTCGGATCTGACCAAATTTGTTTTTGATGATTGGTATAGTACGAATAACTAACCAAAGTTAATCCAAATCGCGTCCTTTATGGATATGATTTTATTTGGCAAAAATAGACCTCCCTTGTGGAGACATTATACATACTCATAAACTGTGACTTGGGTTCAGAAGTAGATATTATCAATGAGTTTATGAAAATACCTGAGGTAAAAGAAGTAAGGGGAACCTATGGAGTTTATGACATCTTCGTAAAACTTCAAGGCGAGACAAGGGAGGCTTTGGAAAACATAATCACACACAAGATCCGTCGGATCCCAAAGATTCGTTCCACTGTGACTCTGTCTCCAATCCTGGCTCAAGGCGGACGATAAATCCAAAAATGCTCAAATTGTTCAATTCTTTTTCTGAAGAAAAAGAAGACTTTGAACCTTTTGATAAACCAGATGTTAAGATATTCATTTGTGGGCCAACCTTGTATGATTACACACATCTAGGACATGCTCGAATTTTTCTTACCTATGATCTCTTATGCAGGTATCTAAAAAGTCAGGATTTTAAAACTGATGTTCTTGTTAACATGACGGATATTAATCAAAACGTCTTTAACAAAGCCCTTAGTCAACAAACAGATTATCACGCACTAACTAGATTTTATTCTGATGAATTCATCAAAGACCTTAATCTTTTAAACATTCATACCATCACAAGACTTGCCCATGTTTCAGATTATGTTCCTACTATAGTAAAACATATTTCCTATCTGATAAAAAACAATTACGCTTATTCTGCTAATGGCAATATCTATTTTGACACACAATCAATTTTGAATTATGGCAAAATTTCAAAGCAATCAAGAGAACAATTGAAATTACATCGTTTGGACATTGGTCCCAATAAAAAAAATCCAGAAGATTTTATGTTGTGGAATTGTTCAGAAGATTTCGGTTTTTCATGGAATGGGGATTTTGGAAACGGTGTACCCTGGTGGCACATACAAGATACAACCGTAGCTTTTGAAAACTTTGGGTTACATTATGACATACATGGAGGTGCCAAGGAACTTGCATATCCTCACCATGATGCTCATCTAGCTCAATACAAAGCTATGACTGGAATAGAAAACCCCGTAAAACGGTGGATGTACATAGGACTGGTTTTATCAAAAGGTGAAAAGATGTCAAAATCGCTTGGCAACATGGTTTTGGCTCGTGATTTAGTGTATGGCCATGGGCAAAATTTATTGCGACTCTATTTATTTTCAACTCACTATCGCGATGATATCGATTACACAAATGAAAGTCTGTTAGATAAAAAGAAATTCTTGGAAAAAATCTATCACGTTAAAAATAAAAAATCTGATACAACTTCTCCCACAGTTTCTATTTTAATGAAGGATTTTATCAAGAATCTTGATGATGACCTAAATTCGCCAAAAGCACTCGAAATCTTTGAAAAAATATGTGATTTGACATTACAAAATGAAACCATCAGTGAGAATGATTTTAGCAAAATCATTAACATAATTGGTCTTTCATTATGATCCAAAAGATAGAAGAAAATGAATTTGGCTTTACTAATACATGGAGTAAAATGACAAAACTGGAGTGTGGACTCTTTTTTGCAAACCCAAATCTTCCAAACGATGTCTTCTTTGATAAATTAACCAACATTACATGTCTGAGCGAAAAAATGATAGATGAAGCACTTGTTTTATTTGAAAAAAACAAAACACAGCCATTTGTTTATGTGTTGGACAACCCCCAACTCGAAGAATTATTACACAAAAAAAACTTTAGATTATATGATACACATCACATTATGAAAAAATCCATTTCATCAGAAATGGAGCATAGTCCGGTTCATCACATTACAAAAAAAGACACACTTTTGTGGACGGAGGTTTTTTGCAAATCTTATGATTGCCTTGATTGGACCGAAGAAGTAAATTCCATCGTACGTAATTCCATTTCTGGTACAGAATATCTTGTAGATTCGGATTACAATGCTTCATGTGTCGCTCTGTATGAAACAAATTCTATATTGGGACTGTATTGCCTTGGGACTGTTCCCATATACAGGAAGAAAGGATTGGCAAAATCACTGATCAATTATGCGTTAAATCAGGTACTGAACAAAAATTTGGATTTTTTAATGCTTGAAACATATGCACGGGATGATTTACTAAAATTTTATTCCAATTTGGGTTTCGAACAGATCTATGAAAAAAAGGTTTACACTATTTGAGCTTTGAAAGCAATGCAGAATAGAGGAATGGGAAAATGGTTGTAGCTTCTGCGTGTATGGTTGTCTGCCTTGCCTTTTGAGTTACTTTGCCCCATGAAATTGCTTCTCTAACCAGCGCACCGCTAAGACTTCCATCAAATTCTTGTGCTGTTGTGATATACACTGCATAATCAAGTCCATCTCGGTATTGATTCCACCACAAGGTATGATGTTTTGATATGCCTCCTCCAATCATGAGTGCCCCAGATTTTTTTGCCTTGAATATCAATCCTGAAAGAAGGTCTCCATCGGACGCAACGTTGAGTTTGAAATCATTGTGTTTTTGGGTAAAAAGCCAGATTTGACTGCCTACTGCCCCATCCATTATTCCTGGGACAATTACTGGTATGTTGTTTTTATAAGCCCAATAAAGAAATGATCCTTCGCCTAGATTTTCACCTATCATCTTTGTGATTTCAGCTGTCGACATTTCCTTTTTTCCATTCTTGTAGATTTTTTCAAGAAATGTTTGCATCTTTTCCTCAATCAGAGGACCATAGCTATCCATTGGTACGAGCACATTTCCTAGTCTATGTATGTGTTGATCTGCAAGCTCGCTGTCATCAAGTGTAAACGAACCTTCTAAATAATTTGAAAAATATCTTGCAATGTCATGATCTAACGCACCACAAGTTGTAATCACGACATCAAACATTTTATTTTTTATCATGTCTTTAATTATTCCTCGAAGTCCAGTTGATGTAACCGCCCCAACAAAAGACAAAAACTTTAGACAGTGTTTATCTTCAATCATTGCAGACAAAATATCTAATCCGTCAACAAGATTTCTTGACTCGAATCCTCCAGACTTTGACATTTCATCAAAGATATTTTGTATGTTATCCCCTTTTTTTATAGAAATGTCTTTTACTGGTCTACCTGGTTTTATCACAAAACCTGAATTAAGATCGGGTAATAAAATCCTGTGCACCAAAGATTTTGGCAGAATCAAAAGTAATTAATATGATGGAATAATTTGCGTAAATATCGTGATAAATTGGGTAAAAAGATTCGAATAGCAATTGCAGGTGTAGGAAACTGCGCATCAGCCCTGATACAAGGATCTCACTATTATTCAAAAAATCCCAATGATACTGTCGGGTTAACAGCTTACAACATTGCTGGTTACGAACCTGGTGATATTGAAGTAGTCGCTGCTTTTGATGTAGGTGATACGAAGGTAGGAAAAGATGTCTCTGAGGCCATTTATGCAAGACCAAATAACACTGTCACCATTGCTGAAGTTCCGAAGATTGGAGTTACCGTCCAGAAAGGTCCTACTCTTGATGGTGTAGGAAGGCACCTAAGCCAGATTGTATCTTTATCAAAAGAACCAGATGTTAACGTAAAAAAGATTCTAGTAGACACTGGTGCAGAAATGCTTGTAAACTATCTTCCTGTTGGAAGTACAAACGCAGTAAGAAACTATGCAACACAAGCCCTTGAAGCAGGAATTGGTTTCCTAAATGCAATCCCAGTGTTTATTGCTTCGGAATCAAAGTGGCAGCAAACCTTTGCTGACAAAAAACTTCCCTTGGCAGGGGATGACGTCATGAGTCAACTTGGTGCTACAGTAGTTCACAAAACTCTTGTAAAACTTTTCGTAGATAGGGGGGTTTTGGTTGACGGTACTTATCAGCTTAACATTGGCGGAGACATGGATTTTTACAACATGCTTGATGAAGAAAGACTGGAAGACAAGAGAATTAGCAAAACAAGTGCAGTAAAGGCGATGGCTGACTATGACATTCCAATGAGAATAGGTCCAAGTGACTATGTTGATTTTATAGATAATGAAAAAATTTGTTATATCAACATTGAAGGAAAATACTTTGGAAAGATCCCAGTAAAAATCGATCTCAAACTCAAAGTGATTGACGCTTACAACAGTGCTGGAATAATGATTGACGCCATCAGGGGCCTCAAGGTCGCACTTGACAGAAAACTCTCAGGTCCCATGACTAGTATTTCATCATACTGCTTCAAACATCCTCCGATACAAATGCCCTACACTGAGGCAAAGAAGGCATTTCTGGAGTTTGTTGAAGGAAAGAGAGATAGGTAAAACAGACAAGTCCAGTATTTACAAAAATCCCTTTACGATTATAAACCCACATTGCAATAATTGTTAGCATAGTCAACGAAACTTGTCAATATTCTGTTATTTCGCATATGAGGGAATCGAGATCATTGGTTCATATTAAAAAAGTAGAGATTTTTGGGTTCAAATCATTTGGTTACAAGAACACCATAGTAAACCTTGAACCTGGCCTTGTGGCTATCTCAGGACCAAACGGATCCGGTAAGAGTAACATACTGGATGCAATTACCTTCGCTCTTGGTGAAAACTCTCCAAAAATAATGAGGGTGGATAAATTACGATCTTTACTTCATGACGTTGAAAACAAGCACCAGGGAACGAAGATTGCACGAGTTAGCTGCCATTTTGATAACACCGACAGAAAGATCCCTTTGGATTCAAACACCGTTACGATAACAAGAGAGATGGACGAAGCTGGGGAAAACGTCTATTATTTAAATCAAAAAAAAATGCAACGAAACCACATACTTGACCTACTTGAGGTTGCAAACGCTGGTATACACAAACTCAACATCGTACAACAAGGTACTATCACAAGGATTTCTGAATTTAACGCGGAAGAACGTAGGAGAATAATTGAAGATATTATTGGTTTGGCCTACTTTGATGAGAAAAAGACAGAATCACTAAAACAACTCGATGAGGCAGACAGGCGACTTGAAATTGCGCTTGCTAGGATGGATGAGATAAAAAAACGTATAGATGAACTAGAAGCCGAAAGAAACTTCCAGCTAAGATATGTGTATTTGGATCATGAACTTGGCCGATTTCATGCAATCCAAGCATCAAATAAGTTACGTGAAATAGAATCACAAAAAATATCAAAGGAAAGAAACCTAAACGCCATTCTTTCGGAATCAAAAAAACTTGAAGAACAACGTAATCAGATAAAAGACGAAATCAAAAAGCTCGAGGAGGAAAAACAAAAGTTCATGGAAGAGGTTAACGCATATAATATTGCAAAAGCTGCAATTGATTCAGAGCTTTCCACTGCAATGCAATCTTCTGAACGTGCAAACAGTAAGATAGCTACAAACACAAGAAGGCTTGGCCAAATAGATACTAGATTGCCAGAAATAGAAACCGAGCTAGTTTCACTCCATGAAAAACGTTCTATTTTAGAATCACAAATTGTTCAAATTAAGGAATCCATAAGATCAATTGATGAAACAAAAAAATCAACCAATGCAGAACTCGCTTCCGTTGATTCAGAAATTCATCAAGTCTTAAAACAACAATCACAAGCTGCAACAAACAGAATTAAAGTAGATGACAAAATAAAAAATCTTACAAACACACTTAGCGAGGCAAAACTTTCATTATCAAAAATTGAAGCAGAAAGAACCGATATTTTAAACAAAATAGAGCAAAATACTGCAAAGATTAAATCATTTGGAATAGAAAAGGAAAAATTATCAGATCTTGAACAAAAACTCCGTATTGTCAGAGCGGGACATGAAGCAACGATTAACGAACTAAAATCAAGGCTCGCAAACATGAAGGAAAAGTATTCAAAGATTGAAAAAGACATTGAAGAAAACTCGCTCATTTTAGAAAAAGCAAGCAAAACTGCAGCACAACATGAGACAAAAATTCGTGTTGTAAAAGAGGTAATGCATGAGGATTATTCCATAGCAAAACTCAAAGAAGATTCAAAGCGACTTGGAATTCAAGGCCTTGTTTATGAGGTTCTCTCATGGGAAGCACAATATGAAAGACCACTTCTTGCCGTAGGTTCTGATTGGCTAAAGGCCCTTGTAGTAAATGATTTTGGTACTTTACTTGGATTAGCCGAATTTGCACAGGAAAAGAAACTTCCAAAGATAAAAATAATTCCATTAGATGCAATACCAAATTCAAAAGTAGAACTCCCAAAAGAGTCAGGAATTGTAGGTGTTCTGTCTGATTATGTAAAATGTGAGGACAAATTTGTCGCCCTCAAGAACTTTATCTTTGGTAATGTCATTTTGGCGGATTCTAAAGAATCCGCTTATGTTCTGTCCAAAAAAGGATACAAGGCAGTCACTACCGACGGACAATTCTTTGAGGCAGATGCCAATGCCGTAGTTGTTGATATTAATTCAAAGATATCAAAGCTTACGAAAATAATTCTACTTAGTACGTCTGTTGATGATATAATTCAGGCACTAGGTTTGTTAAAAAAATTCATCCAAGATAAAAAATCAAAGCTCAAAAAAATCGAGAGAATAACAAAAAGTCTTGAGGAAAGGTATCATTCATCAGAAACAGGTCTTACAAACGTTGATCTACATGTCACTGATATAAGAGCTAAAATAAAATCGATTACTAGCACTGAAGATCAACTCGCATCAAGAATTTCCCAACTTGCACGACATGATGAAAGTCTTAAGACTAGTATGGCAAAGATTGAATCATACATTGTGTCTTTAGATGAACGCATAACAGTGACTAAGGAAAATTATGCAGAGGAAGAACAATCAAGAATTGCAAACTCGCTTTCATCACTAAATGATAAAAAATCTAATATTTTAAGTGCACAAACTCTGATTTTAAGCCAGATTAGGGAACAGACAGCCAATCAGATTGAACTTACAAACGGCGAAAATGCCATAAAATCAAGCATGAGGACACTTCATGAGGAGCAATCTAGGTTAAAACATGAAAAACATGATCTTGAGGTGGAACTTAATGCTGTGGCGAAAGAAAAAGAATCAGCTGAGGCGGCACTTGTTTCCTTGAGGGAAAAAGAACAACAATTAATATCCACCTCTGGAAGTTCCGTTTCGACCCTCAAAGAGTATGATGGTAAGTTAAAGCAGCTTTATGACACAGAAAAATCTCTAACAAAAGAAATTAACAATTTTGAAAGACAATCTGATTCTCTTTCTCGTGATGTACATGACCTTACAGAAAATGAAGTCAAGATCAAAGCAACACTTAGCTCGTATGGTTACGACGAAATTTTAGAAACATTTGATGTAGATCAAATACTCACTAGATTGGAAGCAGAAAAAAAGGCATTAAGTGGAACACTGAACACAAAAGCTCCTGAAGCATATGTTGAGATCTCAAATGGGTATCGTTCCATGTCAACACGTAAAAATGAACTTGAAGAAGAAAGAAATTCTATAGTGCGATTCATAGAAGCGATTGACAAAGATAAGCGTCAAACATTTTTGGATGCCTATGATAAGGTTGATCAAGACATACGCAAAGTTTTCAATACAATGACCGGAGGCAATGCTTGGCTTG
>DATIFN010000018.1:0-26494 GCA_035455245.1 Nitrosopumilaceae archaeon
AGCACGAGAGTACTTGTCTGCTAAAATTCTTAGCATGACATCTTTCGTAACTTCTTCTTGGACTTGTTTTCCTTGTTGAAGTACTTGCATGAAAAACAGACGTAGCAATTTAATATATCTAGTAGGACTGCACTGCAATGCATAGCACTAAAAACTAAACTAATGGACAATCAAGACTGGACAGGTAGCTAATTCTGTGACCCTTCGGCTTACACTTCCCAAGGTCATAACTTTACTTAATCCATGTCTCCCTTGACTACCCATTACAATCAAATCAATTTTTCTTCCACGCATAAATTTCAAAATAGAATCTACCGGGTGTCCTGATATGATATCATAGAAGGTTTCAGATACTCCTTTTGACTTACAAACTCCAACCTCTGCCAAGAGTTCCTTTCTTACTTGAGATTTTACTGCTGAAATATAGTCCTTTATGGACTCTTCAAGCATCTTATCTTTTTTTAATAAGGCAAGTAACATTCCTGGTGGAAAGTCTGATGTGTCCACAGCTGTAATAATGAATATTTCTGATCCAAATTTTTTTGCGATATCAATTGCTTGACCAAGTGCGTTTCTAGAATATTTTGAACCATCAAAGGGAACAAGAATTTTTTTAAATGTTGCATCTGTCATATTGAAACTATTATCAAAATGTACTTAAATTACTTTCCGAATTCCATAGATGATAATAGATTTTTTGGGTAAAGCTAGTAACATTAATCATTTATTCTCACAGATGATTATCAATCTCGGGAATTTGGCGTATCTAAATAAGCAAATGTTTTGAAAAAATGACATGGAAAAAAAATCCAGAGAGAAAGAATCAGAAAAATCAGTAGAACTCGCTCCTTTTTGGAGACATGGCTGGCCAGAACTGGATAAAGCATTTGATAACTTCAGAAGAGATTTTGAGAGGACCTTTGCCACATTTCCACTCGGGCTACCAACCCTTCCAAGCATATCCACAATGTCATGCGACATAGTAGATGAAGGAGACAAATTTCTTGTGAACATAGATTTGCCAGGGGTCAAAAAGGACGAAATCAAGTTGAATGTAACCGATAATTCAATAGAGATTTCAGCAGAACATAAAGAACAACAGGAAGAAAAAAAGAAGAATTACGTCAGAAAAGAGCGGAAAGAACTTTCCTATCACAGAATATTACCATTACCTGAGAAAGTTTCTTCTTCAAAAGCAAGCGCAAAACTCAACAATGGAATTCTAACTATAGAAATTCCAAAGACTACTCCTACTCCAAAACCAAAAAGTGCAACTATTCCTGTCCAGTAGGCCTACTCCTAATTTTTTATTTTCATTATATTGTTTCTTATTATTTCTGCAGAATTGTGAAGGGATTTTAATTCAAACCCTTCAAGCTCTAATGTATCCAATTTGGTGATACCACTCCTGCCTACAGTGATAGGCACGCCTAGACAAACATCGGATAAACCATATTCACCTTCTAATAATACGGAGGCTGGGATTCGTAATTGTTCATCTCGTATGATTGCTTTTGCAATATCAAAAGCATTTTTGGCCGCACCAAAAACAGATGCTTCCTTGAAGGTTTTTAAAAGCCTCCAATAATTCCTCAACTCCTCCGTAATTCGTGCAGTTTCATTTTGATCTAAAATACTTAAAACTGGTTTTTTGTCATATGTCGCAGTTGAAAATATGGGGACCATCGAATCACCATGTTCACCCATCACTATTCCCTCAATTTTGGTTTGGTTTGTATCCAATGATTTGGCAAGTAGATACCTGAATCTACTCGAGTCGAGACTAGAGCCCATTCCAATGACACATTCAAGAGGAAATCGAGTTTCTTTTAATACAACATATGTAATGACGTCAAGAGGATTTGTAACGATCACAATTTTTGCACTGTCATTGTATTTTTTTATTTTTTGTGAAATTTCTCTTGCCAACGAAACGTTTGCTGCAAGTAAATCTGTCCTGCTTGTAACCATCTTTCCTTTACTTGCAGTTATTACAATTACTTCGGAGTCCTTTACCAATTCGAAATCATCTGTTCCTATTACAGAAATTGATGAGCTTTCTGGGATTGCATTTGTAATGTCAAGTGCCTCACCGATTGCCTTATTTTTTGTAGAATTTACTAAAACAATATCATCTAATGCGGTTGATGCAGCAAGAAATCCAACAGCTGAACCGACTCTGCCTGCACCAATTATCGATATGATGGAATTTCACCCATTACTTTACTATCAAAACAGGAATTTTGGATTTGTGAAGAACACCGTTTGAAACACTGCCTAGAAAAACTTCTTTTACTGAACCCAATCCTCTTGCACCTAACACAATGAGATCAAATTTCTTTTCGGTTGCAAAACCTGTGATTTCTTCTACCTCGTGACCGTCGGTTATTTTTTCGGTAAACACAATCCCATTTTGAGCACAACGGACTTTTGCTTTTGTCATGAATTCTCTAGCCTTTTTAGTGAGTTCTTTTTCGTAAGAAATTGGAGTCAAGATCAAGGATTTAGGATAGAAAGGTATGATGTTAATCCCAGTTACTGTAGCCCCGCATTGTCTTGCTATGTGAATCGCATAATCTAGACCTCGGAATGAATTTTTTGAACCATCAAGTGGTACAAGAATTTTTTGTATTTTTGGTAATTTCATAAATTGTGTTATTATGATACTGATTTAATAATGTAGTCAAAATATCAAAGCTGATAATATAGTCATATTTTTGCGCTAGCATTTGTCATTATTGGACCAGATTATCAATACCAATAATCAGTCGTCCTTTTTTATAATTCGCAAAACGTATATTCATATAACCAGATGAATTACATTTTAAGAATAATTACAAAAGAGAATACACCATGAATTCTGCACAATCAACATATGAGCACTTGAAGGAAATTCAAAATGCTAGCATAGCGAAGATACTCCATGTTCCTACAATAGTAGAACCATCATTTTCAATTTCTAAAGTAATTGGAATGATGTCTGAAACTGATTCCTTTGATGTGTATTGTATGAAGGATGGTGAGGTATTAACTACTAATGCACGTGAGATGTTAGATGTAAGAGACATATCCAAAACAAATGCCTCTTCTTTGTTACATAGAATCCGAACGTTATCTGAAAATGACACTATAGAAAAGGCAGCAACGGCAATGTCGCATTACAGAATGCGCTCTTTCCCAGTAGTTGCCAATAATCAAATATCAGGTGTTGTCACAGCAAAAAACATAGTTAATCTGTTATCTCAACAGAATTTGAAATGGATTAGAGCAAATTCTATCTTGACGCCTAATCCAATCGTGTTAAGTAACATGGAGTCACTGGCCAAGGCAAGAAATGTCATGATGACAAAAAGAATCGATCATATCCCAATACTTCACAAAGGTAAAGTTGACCGCGTCTTGACATCAATGCATCTTTTACAGGCAATTACTCCTCCACAAAGAATAGGCAGCGACCAAAAAGGAATCGATGTTTTAAGGAGATTCGAATCAGACATAGGCAACATTGGTAGTACGCGTGTTTCTCAATGCAACACAAACGATTCTATAAACACAGTAATTGATGGAATTTTGAAGACTGATACTACTTGTTGTCTACTCACTTTATGGGACAATCTTCATGGAATAATCACATACAAAGATATCCTTGGTCTACTTTTGACAAAAATTCCAAGCCAAGTTCCCCTTTACATAATTGGAATGCCAGATGATGCTAAAAATGCAGAGATTGTTAAAACAAAATTTCAGAAAATAATTAGCAATTTGATCAAAGTATATCCTGAAGTTGAAGAAGCCCGAACATCAATAAAGACAATTCATAATCCAACAAGCCAAAGAAAACATTTTGAGGTTTCAGTCAGAATAATCACTCCATATAAAACTCATAATTACACTGAACTAGATTGGGATCTTTCAAAAGCCCTTGACACTCTTGGAAGACGAGTTACAAAAAACCTTTCCAAACGAAGTAAAAAACGCTGGAAAACTTCAATTCGAAAAATAGATAAAAAAGAAATTTTTTAATTACATTCCCATTTCTGGCATGCGTGGTTGTCCCCCAGCTGGTTTAGAGGAAGCCACAACGTTGTCTATTCTAAGTATCATATTTGCGGTTTCGGTTGCTGATTTTATTACTTGTTCTTTGACCTTAAGTGGCTCTATTACTCCAGAATTTTGCATGTCACCCACAATTCCATTTACTACATCAACTCCAGTCCATCTTTCTCCCGCATTCTGTTTTGCATGAAGCTGAGTTATTGTATCTATGGGATTCATGCCTGCATTTCTAGCAAGTGCCATTGGAATAGACTCTATTGACTCAGCAAACTTCTCTACTGCAAGCTGTTCTCTTCCTGACAGAGATTGCGCCCACGTTCTTAATTTCGTTGAAATGTATGCCTCGGGAGCACCTCCACCATAAACTATCATGGGTTTTTCAATTACATCTTTTACGACCATCAATGCATCATGAATAGATCTTTCGGCTTCATCAATGACTCTCTGAGAACCACCTCTAAGTAGCAAGCTTACTGCTTTTGGATTTTTACATCCCTCAATAAAGACCCAGTTATCATTTTCTATTGCTCGCTCCTCAACAATTTGCGCTTCGCCCAGGTCTTTTTCTGTGAGATCAGTTAAACTTCCCACAATACGGGCCCCTGTGGCTTTGGCAAGCTTTGACATATCACTTTCTTTAATTCTTCTTACTGCAATTATTCCAATTTTTGCAAGATAATGTTGAGCAACGTCATCAATGCCCTTCTGGCAGAGGATGACATTTGCGTTTGCAGATTTTATTTTTTCAACCATTCCTTTCAGAATACTGTCCTCTTCTGCCATAAATGATCTTATTTGATCAGGAGTATTGATGTTAATTTTTGCTTCAAACTCAGTTTTTTCTATTTCCAGTGGCGCACTAATCAATGCTATCCTAGCGCCTTCAATTTTTTTTGGCATTCCACTGTGAACTATTTCCTTATCCAAAACAATTCCGTTTATTAGTTTACTATCAACCATTGAACCACCAGCTTTCTTTTCTACTTTGATGTTATTTAGGTCAACTCCATAACCTCCATCTTTTTGTGTTACAACTGCAAGTGCAGCATCCACCGCAATCTTTGCAAGATCTTTAGCTTCAATTGAAACAAGTTTTGTCTGCAGTGCCGTGGTAGCAATTTTCTCAAGCGTTTTCCTATCCTTTGGGTCAATTTTTTGCGCAATCTCTGATAAAATCGACATTGCCTTTACTGATGCCTTTTGGTAACCATTTGCAATTATTACAGGATGAATATCGTTGTCTATGAGCACCTCTGCCTTTTCCAAAAGTGCACCGGCCATAACTACAGCTGAGGTAGTACCATCACCCACCTCACTATCAGTAGCCTTTGCCACCTCTACCATCATTTTTGCGGCAGGATGTTGGACGTCTATTTCTTTTAGAATGGTTGCCCCGTCACTTGTTATTGTTATATCACCAAGAGAATCGACAAGCATCTTATCCATGCCTCTCGGCCCAAGGCTAGTGCTAATGATTTCTGCGATTAGTTTAGCTGCCGCGATGTTGTTTCGTTGAGCTTCACGCCCCCGTGACTGTCTGGAACCTTCCTTTAACACAATTACAGGAATTCCTTCTGATGTTGTCTGAACCGATGCCATTTTCTTTACTAGCTAAAATTTCGTTTTTATAATAAGAATACGAATTCCATCTATGATTATCAATTATGAAAATATTGTATTCCTTTTTTAGAATAATCACATAACATAAATTATTGGTTTTACAAACTGACAATAATAAGCCTAAAAAATTAGAAAAAACATCAAAATCGCCATCGATGTTGTTTGTCGGCATTCCAGGCCCCGGTCTAATTGGCATACTCGCATTAAATTATGTCATACATTCACTCAAAATGGATTTAATAGAAGAGATAGTGCATTCTGATTTGTCAAATATTATTTTTATTGATAATGGCGAGCTTTTCGGTCCTGTAAGGATATACAAAAAAAATGAATTTCATGTAGTTATTTCTGATGTTCCAATTGATTATGTATTGGCAGAAGACTTTACAGAAGCAATAATTGATTTTTCTACGAAAAACAAAATTGACGTGATCGTGTTTTTGAGCGGCATACATACTGCAGAAAGAAATTTGGAGAACATCAAGACCTATGGTCTTGTTACTGATGAAAAATTAGATAAAATGTTATATGAAAATGAGATACCCAAGTTTCTCTCTGGCATGATTGCAGGTCCTGATGCGACAATACTGACCAAACTAAAGAATTCAACAATTCCGGCCATTGTCCTTTATACAGAATGTAATCTTTTTTTTCCAGATCCAGAAGCTGCCGTTCACACCATCAAAACGATATCACGAATATTGAAAACAGAGATAGACATTACTGAATTTAAAAAACAAATTGACTTTTTACGACTTCAAGGCCGACAGCTCATGGAGGATACTTTGACTGTGTTAAATCCAGAAAAAGCCAAACCTGCAGGTTCAACTCCCCAGATTTACAAGTGATGAATATGTCAAGCCCACCTTTTTCCCAATTTGAAAAATTCTTCATGTCTCTCATAGATAGAACCATTGATGATTATGTTAATGAGGTGCTTACTCCTTTGATCCATTTTGCAGAAAAAGATTCAAAGTGGCTTTTAGAAATTGATCTTCCAATGGTAAACAAGGATGACATCGATATCACACTTGCTGATAATAATATTGTAGTGACAGCAAAATTAGAAAAAACGTATTGTATTTCAAGACGTGATTGTATGACTGAATTTAATTATTTCAAAAAAGTCGTTCCTCTTCCCACAGGAATTGATAAAGAAAAGATTTCTGCAAAATTCAACAACGGAATACTTAGTATACACATGCCAAAGATAGCAACTGGAAAAAAAATACAAATAGAATGATGTTAGATAATCCAACACCTAGACCAAATTGCACACCTGTTTGTTATTATGTTGCGATATCTGATAGATTATCAGCTGACCCCCCTGGTTAATACCCCTTTGACCTAGAATCTTGAAAAATGGTTTTATGTTCAATGAACGATTGTTACTGGACACGTTGCATGTTCAGAAATAAATCTGGCAGTACTTCCTAGTCTTTTAATCGCAGACAAACCTTGCATGCGTCGACTACCCATGACTATAAGATCTGTTTTGTTTTTCTTTGCATACTTTAAAATCACATATGATACATCACCTTCTACGACTTTATAGAATGTCTTTACACCTTCTTCTCTACACTTTTCAGTAACTTTCTTGATTTCTTTTTCACCTCTTGTTTTTAATTCTTTGATAATTTTTCCATAATCTGCCATGGTAGCGCCACTATAGATTGATGGTTCACTCATTGGATAAAACATTGGAATAACCATCAACAATTCCATATTTGCATTAAAATTACGTGCAATTTCTTTTCCTACCCCAAGGGCTTTTTTTGAAAGCGGTGAGCCATCATATGGAATGAGAACATTACGAATTATCATTTTAGAACATTTCCTGTATTTTGACCCTGTATTTTTCAGTAATTGTCCCAAACTCTACAAAATCTTGTTCAGTTAACGATTTCATTCTCATTGCATATTGCGTTACAAAGGTAGGCAATACAGTTCCAACAATTAATGTAAAACAAGCATCTGCCAAGTCTTTTACTCTTGGGAATGCTAATTTAATAAATGGCAAATAAGCTTTTGTTTGATCAATCATTAATTCAATTTGTTTTTCTATCATAAGTTTTATTTCTTCAGGAATTGCCATATTCTAAATTACTTCCTAAATGCAATTTGATAAGGTTTGGGGTAATAATGATGCGAGCAAAGAAAAACGGTTTTACCATCGATCATTTTTGCAGTAATCGAAATCCCATTCAATTGTTTTTTGCACACATAACATGTAAGTGGCGAGACAGTAGAATGGAGTATGTTTTTCTTTCCTTTTCGATACAAATCATGATAAAGAAACAGGTCAGCCATATTACACGTAGATAAATCTCCTTTTTTAAATATAAAGATTAGATGCTCATTATCAGCAATGATTTCGTCTTATTATCAAGTTTGATAATTTAATTCGATAATTATCTCTCTTGCTTTTATATGAAAAAGGAGAAGATTTTTCATGACCACTGCTAGAGACATAATGAGTAAAAAAGTAGTTTCTGTAGAACCTTCAGTTTCTGCAAAGGAAGTTGCAAAACTAATGGATAGAAACAACGTCAGTTGTATTGTTTTAATGCTAAATGAGGAACCATATGGGATCATAACAGAGAGAGATCTTTTATCAAAAATTACTGCACATGATAAAAAATCTTCAGAGATTAAGGCTGAAGACATAATGTCATCTCCGGTCACATTGATTTCCCCTGGCACCCCAGCTGACGAAATCGCCCAAAAAATGATAGATAATAAGATTAGAAGAGTGGTCGTTGTTGATGGTCAACAACCTGTTGGGATTATAACAGTCACTGATTTTGTAAAACATTTGAATTCTATTCTTGAAGACTTCGATGATTACAAAAAAGATCTGTATCAGAGTTTGATTGACGAGTATGATCATTGGAAAGGTTAACTAAGCTTCACGAAAGTCTCATCTCAAGACATATCTAGAAAAAGTATACAGATTTAGTTAAAAAATAAAATAAAATATCCCGTGAAGTCCTTTAATTGTCAGATCTGAGAAATACACAAGGCATTAAATTGTAAAACATTAAATCCCGTTTATGGAGACGGTTTCGATACAACTTTTACAGTCTTTCTGGAATACCCCAATAAATGAAATAATTCACACACTTGAAACATCTGATAAAGGGCTCACTGATGACCAGGCTAATTTAAGACTAAAAAGGTATGGCCCTAACCTAATTAGTCCGCAAAAAAGGTCAGAAGGCGCAGCATTGTTTTTTGCACAGTTCAAAAGTCCAATTATTCTTATTCTTCTTTTTGCAGTTGGACTTTCAATATTCTTACAAAATGTTACTGATTCTTTGATCATTTTAACAATCATACTAGTAAGCTGTGTCCTAGGATTCTGGCAGGAACATCGAGCATCTAATGCTGTAAAAAAATTGCTTACCATGGTACAAATCACAACAACTGTCCTAAGAGATGGAATTCAAAAGGAAATCTCATCGGAGGATATTGTCCAAGGAGATGTTGTCATGCTTTCTGCAGGAAGCAGGATACCAGCAGACTGTATTATTCTAGAAGCTAAGGACCTTTTTGTTAATCAAGCGGTACTTACAGGAGAGACATACCCTGTTGAGAAATTTGTTACAACACTAGCTGTTGATACTCTTCTTTCAAAAAGAACTAACACACTTTTTATGGGAACCAATGTTGTCAGCGGCAATGGAAAAGCCATAGTTGTAAAAACTGGATCTGGGACAGAATTCGGCAAAATCTCATCCAAACTACGACTCAGATTGCCTCAAACCGAATTTGAGCATGGTGTTAAGGGATTTGGCTATTTTCTTATGCAGGTAACACTTGTTCTCGTAATCACTATCTTTGCAATCAACATCTATTTTGCGAGACCATTCTTGGAATCATTTCTCTTTGCTCTTGCACTTGCTGTTGGGCTCACACCTCAGTTATTGCCTGCAATAATAGGAGTCAATCTCTCACATGGTGCAAGACGAATGGCTGTCCAAAAGGTAATTGTAAAACGCCTTTCTTCTATTGAAAACTTTGGTAGTATGAATGTGCTCTGTTCTGATAAGACTGGTACGTTGACAGAGGGAAAGGTCCGCATTAAATCAACTTTAGACATGGAAGGAAATTCTAATGAAAAGGTATTATTTTATGCCTATCTAAATGCCTCATATGAAACTGGGTTCACAAATCCAATTGATGGTGCAATCCGTGATCACAGACAATTTGATCTTACCAATTGTAAAAAATTGGATGAAGTTCCCTATGATTTTAATCGCAAGAGGTTGACCATCCTAGTCTCAGAAAATTCTGAGATACTAATGATTACCAAAGGTGCATTACTAAATGTAATTTCAACATGCTCATTTGCAGAAACCAGCACAGGCGTTGTTAACATTGACAAAATAAAAGACAGGATCTTACGACAGTATGAAGATATTTCAGGACAAGGTTTACGTGTTCTAGGAGTATCTTACAAAACTGTTGAAAAATCATCTATGACAAAAGATGATGAAACAGGGATGATTTTTCTTGGTTTTCTCGTTCTTTACGATCCTCCAAAAGCTAAGATTGCAGATACCATAAATCACCTAAAGGAACTTGGAGTTTCCTTAAAAATAATAACAGGGGACAACAAATTAATCGCCATTAACCTCGGAAAGCATGTTGGTCTTACCAATCCAAGGGTTTTGACTGGGACAGAACTTGGTCTTATGAGTGATGATGCGTTATCCCATCAAGTAAATAATATTGATATTTTTTCAGATGTAGAACCAAATCAGAAAGAACGTATCATAATATCTCTAAAAAAATCTGGAAATGTGGTTGGGTGTATAGGCGATGGAATTAACGATGCCACAGCTCTTCGTGCTGCTGATGTTGGCATTTCTGTCGATAGTGCAGTAGATGTTGCTAAAGATGCTGCAGACATAGTATTACTTGAAAAAAATTTGGAAGTTCTCGTAGAGGGTGTGCAGGAAGGAAGGAGAACATTCGGAAATACCCTCAAATATGTATTCATGGCAACTAGTGCAAATTTTGGGAACATGTTTAGTATGGCAGGAGTATCACTCTTTGTTTCGTTTCTACCGCTACTTCCAAAGCAGATACTTCTTACCAATTTGCTGACTGATTTTCCCGAGATGACAATAGCAACGGATAACGTTGACAAAGAATGGATCGAAAAACCACGACGGTGGAACATGAAATTTATTCGAAAATTCATGCTAGTTTTTGGAATTCTAAGTTCAGTATTTGATTTCCTTACTTTCGGGATGCTTTTAATGGTTGGTGCAACAATTGAACAGTTTAGAACCGGATGGTTTTTAGAATCGGTTATTTCTGCATCGTTAATCGTACTAGTAGTTCGTAGCCGCAAGCCTTTTTTTAAAGGTAAACCTAGCAAATTCCTTTCCGTTGCCACCATCATAGTAATATGTGCCACCTTTTTGATACCATATACAGGTCTTGGAGAGTTATTCGGGTTTAGCAGGCTTCCAGTTTCAATTGTTGCAATGCTAATAGCCATAGTGGCAGCATATGTTATCACTGCGGAAATTATGAAGATGTTGTTTTACAGAAAAATAAGGTTTTGAAGATTCGTACTTTGTCTAACTATCTGAATTTGAAAGTATATGTTTTTTAGATTAGGACTTGGTAAACGAGTATCATAATTAAGAATTAGGAGGATATGGCTTTTACAATATCAGTTTTTGTAATTATGCCTACTAACAAAGAATTTTTCACTACAGGTAACCCGCTTATTCCATGTCGGATCATAAGTAATGCTGCAGTAGAGACATCATCTGTTGCTTCAACAACAACAGGATTTGGAGTCATAATATCAGCAGCTATGAAAGTAAGGAGATAGCTTAGTTGATTTGCTTTGTATTCGTAGGGACTGGGGCTTAATGTAAATTTTTCAACCTCTTTTGGATCTGCGTATTGTTTTATCCATAAAGGCATTTTTGCAGGAATAAAATCACGATGAGTGATTATTCCTACTGGCATTCTTTTCCTTTCTACAACCACTCTTGAAATTTTATTGTTGATAAGAACACTCTCAACATACAATAGAGAATCAGCTGGTTTTACAGTGATCACTTTCTTTGTCATAATTTTGGATACCACTAAGGGGACAGATGACTGTGTTAGGAAAACTGAAGCCAGATCAGTTTTAGTTATGATCCCAGCCAATGTGCCATCTTTTTTTAACACAATGATGGAACCGATTTTATGGGATAACATCAGTTTGGCGCAATCATGAATAGTGTCCTTTTCAGTTATGGTGATAAGATCTCTTGACATGAATTCGCTTACACGAATTGCTTCGAGTGGTTTTCCGGCAAGATAGTATATAGCACGAACGAGGTCTTTTTCTGTAATAATCCCTACAGGTTTGTCATTCCTAGATACTATTAATCTACTAATTCTGTGTCGTAATAATATCGACCTGGCTTCTAAAAGTGGAGTGTCGGGAGAAACAACGATTGTTTTTTTAATAATTTGATTTAGACTGGCATTTTTTAGTTGCATTTTTTACAATCTTGTTTTATTAAATAATAAGCCTTTTAAAAATATTAACAATGAGAATCAGGCATGGTATTGCTTAACAACCTTTAAGTTGAAATTCTGTTTTTAAAAATAAGCAAATGGCATTAAATCTGCTCAAGGAACCAGTAATAAAATTTACAAATCCAAAGATGACTGCTGTTGCAAGTAATCTAACTATATATGATGCTGCAAAAGCAATGTCGGATTCAAAGATAGATAGTATTCTTGTTTTTGAACACGGTGAGATAATTGGCATCATGACAGAAAAAGACATTCTTCACGATGTCGTGGCAAAAGGACTAGATCCAAAAAAAACCACTATTAAAAAAATAACAAAAAGTCCACTAATCACCATACAAAAAGACGCAACCGTAAGGGAAGCCCTTGAAATAATGAAAAAATATGACATTCGTCGATTAGTTGTGATGGACAAACGACCTATTGGATTAATCACACAAAAAATGGTTTGTGGAAATGTAAAAGAGGATGCTTTTACACTACCTGAACTAGTTTCAGATAAGATATTTTGTCCTTATTGCTCCTCACAATTTGAAAACAAGAACGTACTCTCAAAGCACGTTGACGACATACATATTGGTCGTGGCTTGCTTGAGGGCGATATGAGAAAGGACACAATAGAGTAAAATATTATTAAAATCTCAAAACATTATTGAAAAGTTCTGTCACCCAAAAGCCGCATGAATCAAAACGTGAAAAAACGCGCAGTATAACATATAGACTCCCAGCAAAACTAGTGGAAGATCTCGAAACAGAAGCAACCCAAAAAGAAATTTCTCAAAATGTTTTGGTGAGACAGATTTTAGAAAAATACACACAGTGGGACAAATTTGCATCTGTGATGGGAATGATTCCCATTCCAAAAGACATTCTTAAAAATCTAGGGGAAGAAATGCAAGGTGAGGAAATTAACAAAATTACAGAAACAATACTGCCCTTGATAAAAGATTGGGTCATGTTTATGAAAGGCGGATATGACCTAAAACGAGTCATCGAGTCCCTAGAAGATTACATGAGAGCATCTGGCATGACATCTGACCATAGGATCGAAGGAAACATGCACCATTTTATAATACAACACAATTTGGGTATGAGGTGGTCTCTTTTCACAGAACAATTGTTAAAACGTATTTTTCATCAATTTCTCCCAGGAGCATCAATGAATTGTCGTACAACTCCAAATACCACAATTGCAACTATTTCATTAGGATCAGACTTTGATGAACATAATTATTAATGGAATGCTGATTGATTAAAAAATATTTTAAAAATATCTAGATGGCCTTTTCATTTTCTGCGCCAGTTGCTATGTCTATCGCACGCATTACAGGAGAAATGAAGATTTTTCCGATTTTCGATTTTGCACGGATTATTTTTATTACATCATTTTCTTGATCATCATCTACAATTACTTGGAGAATGTATTTGTCACTAAATTCTGGTATGAAAATTTCCATACCTTTGGAAGCATGTAGTTCTGGAGCAATTGTTTTTCCTCTCCCTCTAACTTTTAAAACAGTTATTCCCCCTACACTTAGTTTCTTCAATGCCACACTTATTGCCTTTACATCGTTTTGCGGTATTACTGCTTCTATCCTGATCAAGAATTTAAACAACCCGAATAACCATTAAAAAACATTATTCAAAGTACCAAACTTCATTATCAGATATGAGAATCAATTCACATCTATAATACAGTTATTTTCTAAAAACAATTCTTGCCAATTGACACAGGTGATACATCATGGATGCTCATTGCATCTAGTTTGGTTCTATTAATGATCCCTGCTCTTGGATTGTTTGAGGCGGGATTATTAAGGAAAAAAAATACAGTGTCTGTTTTCATGCAGATCTTTTTTGGCATGGCGCTTTTGAGTGTGATGTGGTTTACTTTTGGATTCAGTTTAACTTTTGGTCCAGATACTGGTGGAATTGTAGGCAACCTTGATTGGGCATTCCTCAAAGGTGTTCCATTTGACGATTCGCTTCCCATTGCACCAACAATACCAGGTGTCCTGTTTGCAAAATTCCAAATGATGTTTGCAGTAATCACTCCTCTATTACTTACTGGGGCAATAGCTGAGCGCATGAAATTTAGTGCATTTATTTTATTTATTGTTGCATGGAGTGCGCTGATCTATTACCCCCTCGTACATTGGATTTGGGGCGGGGGTTGGTTAGGAGATTTAGGTGTCTTTGATTTTGCCGGAGGAATAGTAATCCACACAAGTGCTGGAATGGGAGCACTTGCAGCAGCGCTGGTTTTAGGCAGAAGAAAGAATTACGGGCCTTCCATAATGATTCCACACAGTATTCCAATTGCAGTTTTAGGATCATCATTGTTATGGTTAGGTTGGTTTGGATTTAATGCAGGCAGCGCACTTGCTTCTGGTGGAGTAGCTGGAAATACTGTAATTGTCACGCACATGGCATCAGCAGTATCGGCTCTCATTTGGGTCGGACTTTCTTGGATGAGAACTGGAAAACCAAGTGTAATAGCTGCTATTAATGGAGCAATAGCAGGGTTAGCGGGAATAACGCCGGCCTCCGGATACGTAAGTGTAGAACACTCGTTTGTAATTGGCATAGCAATTGGTCTTGCATCCTATATTGGGGTGCTTTTCTTCAAAGAAAAATTAAAGATCGATGACGCGTTAGATGTAAGTTCAGTCCATGGAGTTGCCGGGATTATCGGCGCAATAGCAATTGGACTATTTGCAAGTTCATTGATAAATCCTCATGGTCCAGATGGTTTGTTATTTGGACATCCAGAACAACTTTTGCTTCAGGCAATAGGTGTGGGGGTAGCCGGGACCTTAGGTTTTGGGGGAACATTTGTTATCATGAAAGTAATTGACATGTTAATAGGAGTTAGAGTGTCACCCAAAACAGAAGAGGCAGGTCTTGACATAGAAGAGCATGCAGAACGTGCATATGCTGATGAAGATGAGTTTGGTCAAGCCGAACAACCAGATGATGATAAAAAAAAGTAGATGCTATTCCTTTAGGTGAAATAAGGAGTCAAAAATCACTTGTAATTCTCAGCATAGATAATCATCCGGAACTTTAATTAAATGAAGGCAAGAAATTGGTTCGTTGGTAACTATCACAAAAGAGGTTCAGGAAATGTTACGTACCCAGAAGTTCATCGTGGTAGGTTCTGTGGACCTTAACGGTGTTGCAAATATTTCTCCAAGGACTGCCTTTTATTTTTCTAATGATTCTATTTTTTGGCTCGATTTTTTTAAACATAAATCTCATATCAACTTTCAATCCTTACCATGGGTCAGTATCGCAGTCTTTGATAAAAAGAAATTAAAAGGATTTCAAATGAAAGGAAAAATATCCTTTGTTGAGGATAAAAAAGAAAAAGCCAAGTTAATAGATACAATAACCCGATCTGCTACTGGAAAAACCTCAGCCAAGATTTTTGAGAGACTGAATCAAGAAAAATTGCCCGATGTCATATTATTCAAACCAAGGGCAATCTATTCGTTGGATCCGGAGGAATATTCCGGAAGAGCAATTGTTTTAGACACAGATGGCGAGACTGTGTCGTTACTTGGAATCTAGTTTTTTCTTGATAATATCAAGTGTCAGTGCAGGATCTGCCTTGCCTTTTGTTTTTCGCATTACTTTTCCTACAAGATAGTTTATCGTGTCAGCGTTATTTTTTGCCTCAGCCACTGCTTTTTGTTCTTCGTTAAAGACATCATCAATCACTTTGGAAAGCGATAATTCGTCATCAACATGTCCCAAATCAAGACTAGAAATGATTTCTGGTAATGGTTTCCCAGTTTTCACAATTTCTTGTAGAGCAATCTTGCCAGAGTTTCTTGTTATTACGTTGTTGGTTATAGCATCTGCCAAATCAGATAGATGTTTTGGTGTAAGTTTTAATTGTTGACGTTGTTCTTTAGTGTCAGCAAATCCTTTTAGGTCCGTGGTTATGATGTTGGCGATTTCTTTTGCATTTTTTTCATTGTGAGATTGTTCAAACAAATCAGAATAAAACTTGTCAGATGACAGTACTTCTGCTACCTGTAAAGGTATTCCATATTTTTTGATGTATCTTTCTTTTTTTGAGCTGATGCTTTCTGGCATGTTCTTTTTTAATTTTTCAATGATTGAAGTTTCAATGAAAATCCAAGGAATGTCTGCTTCAAGAAAATAACGATAGTCTTGTTCTTCCTCCTTTGATCTAGCAGATACAGTAATTTTTCTTGCCTCGTCCCAGTGACGAGTCTCTGCGGGGATTGGAATTTGGCGCTCGGCAAGACTGTGTTGTCTTGTTATTTCAAAGTGTAAAGCTTTTTCAATATCTCTAAATGAACCAACATTTTTAATTTCTACTCTGTTTCCTTTCTCGATTGAAATGTTTCCATCTACTCTTAATGCACCTTCAAGTGAAGGGTCTGAAACCCCTAGATTTTCAACAAGATCTGCGAGGACGTTTAGAAACAACCTGACTTGTTTTGGGGTTTCAAAATCAGGCTCTGTCACTATCTCAACTAATGGTGTGCCAGCTCTGTTATAATCTACTAGGGTTAGCTGGGTTTTTTCAGAAGTTCCTTCATATACTAGTCTCCCAGGATCTTCCTCTAGCTGAATTCTCCTAATTCTAATTTCCTTGTCATCTATGAGGACTTTGCCTTCATGTCCTATACTTGTTGGACCATATGCGTTGTATTGTGTTATCTGGAAATTTTTTGGCAAGTCAGGATAAAAATAATTTTTTCTAAAAAATGCAATTTTTTGCTGAGTCTTGCAACCCAGTGCCATTGCAATCATTGCTGCTTTTTCTACAGCTTTTTTGTTGAGTAAGGGCAATGAACCTGGCAGGCCGATACAAACAGGGCAAATGTTAGTGTTAACGTCAAAGCTTCGGTAATCTGCTCTGCATGAACAAAATAACTTGCTTTCAAGCTTTGTCAATTGACAGTGAATTTCTAAACCAATCTTCGTCAAATCGGAACTCCGGGAAGATGTACTGTCTTTTCCAATGCATGTGCTGCCTGTAGTAATGTTTTTTCCTGCATTGAGTTTGCAAACAACTGTATTCCAATTGGAAGACCATGTGCAATTTCATATGGAATCGAAATTGCAGGAATTCCTGAGAGGTTTGCCACTATTGTATTGATATCAAGAAGATAAAGCGATAAAGGATCATTGACCTTTTCACCTATTTTAAATGGAAGCACAGGAGATGTTGGTGCTATTAGAAGATCAAATTTTTTAAAAGCTTGATCAATTTCCGATTTTATTTTTCTTCTAACTTTTAATGCCTTGAGAAAATATTTTCCTACATATCCAGCAGAGGGTACAAAAGCTCCAAGAATCATTCTCCTTGTAACTTCAGGTCCAAAATTTTTTCGAGCCTTTGAAATGTATGCATTAAATTCGTATCCTTCTGAGTCAAAGTCAAATCCATATCGAATGTTGTCATACCTTGCAAGATTGCTTCCAGCCTCTGTAGCAGCAATTGTATAATAGGCTGCAACAGAATATTTTACAGAGTCTAGTGATACATCATCACATTTTGCTCCAAGATCTTGGAGTTTTGATATTGCTTTACTTGTGGCAGATGCAACTTGTTTGTCAACTCCCTCACCAGTCATTTCTGAAATAATTCCAACTCGTTTTCCCTCTATTCCTGCATCAAGGTCTTTAGTATAATCCACTTTTCCGTTATCAACTGTAGTGTTATCATGTGAATCAATTCCAGAGATTAGATTCAAAATAAATGCAGTGTCTTCAACCGTTCTAGCTATTGGACCTACCTGTTCTATGCTGTTTGCATAGGAGATGAGGCCATATCTGCTTACCAAGCCATATGTTGGCTTTAGACCCACTACTGAGCAGAAACTGGCAGGATTTCTCACCGAACCTCCAGTATCAGATCCAAGGGACGCAACACATTCTAATGCACTGACTGAGACAGCACTTCCGCCTGAAGATCCTCCTGGCACGTAATCAGTATTCCATGGATTTTTGCTAGGTCCAAAATAACTAAACTCTGTAGATATTCCCATTGCAAATTCGTCAAGGTTTGTTTTTCCTGTGATAATTGCGTCATTTGCCTTTAAATTAGATACAACCGTGGCGTCGTATGGTGCTACAAAGTTCTCAAGGACTTTGGAGGCGCATGTGGTCTTCATCCCTTTTGTGCAAATGTTATCTTTAATCGATATTGGCAATCCATGACAGATTCCCACCTTATCTTTTGCCTTAATTTTTTTATCAATCTGTTTTGCTTGTGTTATTGCGTTATCATTTAAGGAAATATATGCATGAACACTTCGCTCAATTTTTTTTATTCTTTCTATTGTTTGTCCAATAAATTCTTCAACGGTAAGACTGCCATTTTTTATCTGTTCAATATATTGAATTGCGGATATTCCAAGATTCATTTTATATCATCTTTGGTGCTTTGACAAAAGATCCCTTGTAATTTTTTAATTGTGATATCAGTTTTTCATCATATGGCATGTATTTGTCATCTCGTAGTTTGTCAAGAGAAAGTTCTTGGGTTACAAAGCCCTCAGTTTCTGCGCTTGCCTTGTCTAAAATATCAAAATAATTAAGAATTTTTTCTACCTGTTCAATGTATTTTTCATGATCCTCTAGATCAATTTTTATGAGGTTTGCAGCATGCACAATTTCTTCTCTTTTTACCATTTTCTTTTCCTATGGAGTTAGCCTATCCACATCTCGTGGGTAAAATGTCACATCCCTAATGTTCTCGGTGCCAGTGAGTGCCATCATTAGTCTTTCAAGGCCTATCCCACATCCTGCATGAGGCGGGACACCGTAATCAAATACTCGAAGATGATAGTCAAAAGCTTCAATTTTAAATCCTTTGTTTTTCATTCTTTCTTCAAGTTCATTTCTTTTTTCAATCCTTGTACTTCCAGATGACAGCTCTAAATCTCCAAACATCAAATCAAACGATTCAGATAATTTTTGATCATCTGCTTTTGCTTTTACATAGAATGGTTTTGGACTCAGTGGCCAATCTTTTATAAAATAAAATCCAGTAAGATTGATCTTTTTTAGGTTCGATGGATAAAGATCGTCTCCCCATTCTGTCTTTGCACCAGCTTTTTGCATCTTATCAACCAACTCCGAATAAGTATACTGAGGAATTGATTCAGGGATTTCAGGAATGTCTAGTTTTATATTTGAATTTGATTTTGAATGAAACTCTTTTACTGTTTTAATTGATTTTTTTATAATGTTTTCTATGTGTTTCATTATATCATTATAATCTGCAAAAGCTTCTTCCAAATCAATCGATATTGCTTCAGACAAGTGTCGATTTGTTCGAGAAGGTTCTGCTCTAAAGATTGGTGCAATTTCAAATACTTTTTCAAAACTCATCGTAAGTTGTTCTTTGTAAAGCTGAGGACTCTGCGCAAGAAAAGCTTCCTTGTTATAGTAAAATATTGGAAATAATGCAGCACCACCTTCTGTTGCAGTGGCAATCATTTTTGGCGTATTTACCTCAACAAACTCCTTCTCATACAAATAGTCTCGAACTGATTTTAGAACAAAACTGCGAATTTTAAAGACATGTTGTAAAACACTGCGTCGTAAATCAACTGCCCTAATCTCAAGCCTGGTGTCAATGTTTGGAACAACCTTGGTTTGTGATGTAAATGGCGCAATTTTTTCCACCTGTGAAAAGATTCGCATTTCTTTTGGTATGATCTCTACTCCATGCGGTGCTTTGGGAGATGGTTTTATTGTCCCCCTTATTCCAACACTGGACTGCTCTTTTAGTTTCACAATTGCTTGTTTTATTTCATCAGGACAAGAACCAGCTTTTGCGGTAATTTGGATCTCTCCTTCCTTGTCGTTTAACATCAAAAAAACCAAGTTTCCATGATCCCTTACACTTGAAACCCAGCCCATCACAGTCACCTCCTTTCCATCCATCGAAGAGTCAATCTGGTTTGAGTAAATACTCCTACGCCAAGTGCCAAGTTCTGTATCCATTCAATATGACCTTTTATCAAATCTGGTCTTGTAGTGTTAATTTATGTTTCCTATGATCTTTGGATTAAATTCAAACAAGAATTAATTAGCTTACCTTGTGTAATTGCCAATCATGCCTCTAACAGAAAGAGAAAAGATGATCATATTGGTAACAAACGCCATCATATCATATTCAAAAAAGATGGAAGAGGGAGAGTTGCCCAAAAATCAATCAATAGTTGATTATATCCTAAAGTCAATCCCTGAGGAGTCAAAGCCTGAGATATCAATGGAACTAATTGATGATGTCTTCTCACAAATATCAAAGTAAATCATGCAACTTTCATAAAGACCCCCAATCCTAACTAAAATCAGGGAGGATAATGACATCAATAGCCACTTTGGGATCTCATTGCGCCTTGCAGGTTTTAAAAGGTGCAAAAGATGAGGGCTTTAAAACAATTCTTGTGTCAGAAAAAAAGCGTGAAAAGCTATACCGTAGATTCAAATTCATAGATGAAATCATTCTTGTTGATTCTTTTTTAGAAATAGCAGAGGGAAAATGTGAAACCATCCTAAAAGAAAATGATGCTATAATCATACCACATGGGACACTTATTTCCCAAATGGATTCTGCAAAAATTGAATCCATAAGGACTCCTATCTTTGGAAATAAATGGATTCTAAGATGGGAATCAGATAGAAACATGAAGGAACAATTAATGCGCGAAGCAAGACTCGATGTTCCAAAAACAATTTCAAGTCCAAAGGAAATCAAAACTCTAGTAATAGCAAAGCGTCATGGCGCGGCAGGCGGAAAGGGATATTTTTTAACAACCAATGAAAAGGACTATAACAAAAAACGAGACAAACTAATCAAGCAAGGATTAATCCAAGGAGATGGCGACTTGTATTTGCAAGAATATTCTTTTGGTGTCTCGGCATACTTGCAATACTTTTATTCACCACTAATAGATGAGTTGGAATTTTTCGGAGTAGACAGAAGATATGAATCAGACATTGACGGCCTTGGAAGAATTCCAGCTGCACAACAATTAGAAGTTGATTCTATACCATCCTTTAATGTGATTGCAAACAGTCCACTTGTTTTAAGAGAGTCACTTCTTGACGAGGTATATTCAATGGGAGAAAGATTTGTTGAGGCTGCAAAGCGCCTAGTAAAGCCTGGAATGAATGGTCCTTTCTGCCTAGAGGGAGTATATGATGAGAATGGAAAATTCACGTCATTTGAGTTCTCAGCAAGAATTGTTGCTGGAACCAACATGTATGTAGATGGGTCCCCGTATTCGACATTTTTGTATAGTGAGCCAATGAGCATGGGAAGAAGAATTGCCAGAGAAATAAAACAAGCTAAAAATTCTAATGAGCTTGCAAAAATTCTTACCTGATTTTAGGATCTAGGCTCCGCTAAATTCTATTAAGAGATCAGTAATGAATCCTGCAAACAATCCTACAAATATTCCGACCATCATGATAGTATTTGTAGTCTGTTTTCTTCCTGCATGATACATCAACAAAGAAACGTAAATCAATGCACCACCTGCAACAGATAAGAACAAAATAAACGCCAAATTAGAAATCCACCAACTTCCTAAAAGGGTACCAAAAAATGTTGGCGCTCCACCAACAAAACCTGCAAGGATCAAAAAACCAATCTTTGGTTTGTTTTTAATTCCAACCAAAGGGCCTGCAATTCCAAATCCCTCTGTAGCATTGTGTGCTCCAAACCCTATCACTAAAAGTATTGCCAATCCTATCTCTCCAGAAACATATGACTGACCTATCGCCAATCCTTCGCTAAAATTGTGAACTCCAATTCCAATTGCAATCATCATTGCGATTCGGTATGCATTTGCCTCATGGAATAATTGATGAAGATGGGAATCACTTTGCTTGAGATTTTCTATCGATAGGATTTGTGGAAAGTTCTTTGAATGCATCCACCTATTTTCGTATAACACCAAACCCAAAAGACCTATTCCAATTCCCCCAAAAAGTGCAAGAAGAGCAAGAACCCCATCTAGAGCTGCTGCACTTCCTTCAAAGGCTTCAACGCTTGTCTCTTCTGCTGCCTCCCAAGCATGGCTAAATACGTCAATGATGAGAAAGATCAAAATGCCCAGTGCTGCAGCATTTAAGAATCCTTTTTGATTTGCACTCAGATGCCTAAGAACAGCAAATGGCAAGCCAAGAAAGATTGTAAAGCCAGCTACAGAACCTAAGATCAAGAGTTGGGGGTAATCAATCATTAGCTGTCACTAATTAGGACAAGCTAACATTATTTAAATCAAATAATCATTCCAAGATTTTAGAATAAATTTGGCAGTCATTCTAAAACCATAGAATGAGTGTCATCTCGTTTAAATATTTAGGTGATTCTAAATGAAAAACAATGACAAGAAAACCAACACTTAGCCAACTAAAAAAATACGATGTCAATCAAAAAGTGTTAGAAGCTCTTGCAGATGCGCAATCAAGAGCAATTTTGTTTTCAGTCATAAAAGAAGGAAAGACTGCAGCTGAACTTGCAGAAAAACACAAGATTCCTCTAAGTTCAGTTTACAAAAAAATTTCAGATCTAGAGAACCTTTCTTTAATCAAGATAGATAAAGTGATATTTTCAGACAATGGTAAAAAATTCAAACTTTACAAGAGTAGAATAAGCAGAGCAGATGTTAGCATAAGAAAACCAGAACCAGTAATTAACTTGTCCCCTAATTGACGTTGTGGAAGATACGAGATTGAAGAGTTTGTAGCATCACACAGTTTCAATTATTCTACAAACTAAATTTAATGAAAAAGTCAGAATGGTCTTTCTAAGATATGAAACAATAAAAGATTCTTGAGAACGATTTTACTCTCTGGTTAAATCTTTAGTAATTATTTAGAGCAATAGATATTTTTTCTATTTCTTTTTCTAAAATGAAAATAGTTCCTACAAATTCTTCCTTTTTCTTATCTAAAATAGCAAGCTTCTCATTGATCACTTTGAATTCGTCTTTAATCTTGTCATCCAAATCTCTACGACAAAGTGTACAATTTGTCAGGTCGGGTTTAATCAAATGCTCCTGATTTAAGCATGACATCATGACAACAAATGTCAAAATATAATATTAAAATCCCCTCTGCCAAAATTGAAAATAAGTTGCGATTTTATCAATAACAAATGGTTCTAAAGATGGCATAGTAACCAACAAAATTGTTTATGCCAAATAATTAGGAAAAAAACAACTGCCGAATTTTTGTATTTTTGATACCATGTTTTCAATTTCTGGGTAGAACCATTATCTGAAAACAAACCCATTGGACAGTTGATAATAAATTAAAAATTCTTTAGTAATATATTGGCTAATCACATTCTATAGAGTCATTCTATCGATTTAGAATCATTGAAACTGATTCTTTTCAATATGAGGTTGGAATTTTTGCCACAGTGTACCAAGTATTATTGCATTTAAAACCCAAAACATTGTAACAGTACTTGCAGATGCTATTCTGAATCCGTTTATCAAATCTTCTGGTGCAATCACTTGATCTGGATTTTCAGGAAATATGATAAAAATCACACTAATGTAAATTGCATATACAAGGGGAACGATGATTTTTTTTGAAGGAATCCTTACTTTATTGTAGACCCTTGAGAATCCTAATGCCCCAAGAGCAGAGAGTGCTACAAAGGCAACATAAAGTGTGGTTCTAATAACAATGGTTTGCGGATCTCCAACCGTGGGAGGATTTGCTGGATATTTTAAAAATGGAATAAAAAATATTGTAAACCACATTATTCCAGCCAAAAAAAGAGCCTTTTTGATATGATTTTGACTTGGAAGAGCAGGTCTGGAATATGCAAAAACCAAACCAAAAAGTGCACCCATGGACAATCCCAATATTCCTCCAGCTATTACTTCGCCTTGTTTTTGCCATACTCGATATGTGTTAAATTCTTCCCAAAATTGTGGTGTATCTTGTGCTTGGCCGGTAGCAAAAAGATTTTGGTTTTCTATTCCTATCGCTTTATCAAGAAATGGTTCGATAACTACAAGATTGATCAAACCATGAATAATTCCTGCAGAAAAACCCGAAACAAGAACAATGACTAGAAAAAGAAGTGTTTTCAATTTTAATCACTAGTGACATGGATAACCTGCTGCATGTCTCATGTCATGGTATAGTTCATGCAAGTACAAATCATCAAATGCGTCTGCACCTTCAACTAGACTAAACAAATGACCTTGATCAAATCCTACTACAAATAAACCAATTCCAAACAAGGCAAGAAGAATCCCTGCAACAAGTTTTGGTGTGCTATTTTCTGTTTTTGTTATTTGAAAGATATTTGCCAATTTCACAGCAAATCAAGTTTGTTTGTATTTAAGTTGTCGGATGATTTATCCAATATTTATAGTCTAGTCAGGTTTGTGCCAAGGTAAACAAGGCTGAGCTTTTTGCAGAAATCTCTGCAAGAAATGGTTCTGAGGCAGTAGCAATAATTATCACATCTCCACTTTGTGGTTTTAGGTTTTCCAATAGGATCGATCTTACCTTTTTATCATTTTGTAAACAATCTGCTTCTTCCTTTGGAAAAACAAACTTGTTTTTTTGGTACAGTATTGTAATTGCACCAGTTGCACCATAAAAAATAGAAGCGTCACGTTGTTCAATCCCTGTTTTGATCTCTTTTGCAAGATTACGCAATATTATGGCATGATTGTTTTTTCCCTGTGCAATGGAACATTTTGGAATGTCGCATTCACTTGATATTATCTTCAATAATTCGCCTGTAAATTTTTGCCCTTTTTTTGAAAGAAAGGTACCTGAACGAAGCGAGTCTGCCAGACCCTCTTCTTTTAGATGCAAGATTAGAGTTTTTACAGCACCCTCTCCAGTGTGTAATTCTTTACAAAAAGTTGTTCTGGACACATAATGATCCCTGTACAACAATTGCAATGCCTTGAACACATGTGGAGAACTAAATGAGAGTACCTTGCTTGAACCCCTTCTTGAAACAACTTTTTGTAGGGTTTTAATCAAATCTCGCAAGTATACCATATGGCATTTACATGTAATTGAGTTTTGACAATCTTAATATTTAATCCAAAATGCACCGCATATGTGAAAAAATACTATCTTCTTGCCATTCCAGCTATAATTGCAATAATAATCGTAGCATATTACTCTCAAAATCAAAGCCAAGAGAATCCAAAGATAACTACACAGACTCTTGTGCAAAATGGCTCTCCTCCTCTTGGAGATCCTGGCGCAAAAATTACCATACTAGAGTGGGGAGATTACCAGTGTACCTACTGTCACAGGTTTCATGAAGATAGCAAAGATGCCATAATGGAAGAGTATGTAAAAACAGGCAAGGCAAATTTTGTATTTAGAGACTTTCCTCTAAACGGTCCTGTTTCTGTCCTTGCCGCCCAGGCTACATACTGTGCAAATGATCAAGGAAAATACTGGGAATACCATGATGAAACATACAACAATTGGGCAGGTGAAAACACCGGATGGGTTACAAGGGACTCTCTTTCGCAGTTTGCCAATACAGTAAACCTTGATCTAAATCAGTTTAACAAATGCATGGATGACAACAAGTACAGACAAAAGGTGCTTGATAATGAAAAATTTGGCAAAAATATTGGGATTGACGCCACCCCGTCATTTTTTGTAATCACCAATTCAAAGGTAGTAAAGATAGTTGGTGCACAGCCACTCTCAGTTTTTAGACAAGTTCTTGACTCACCTTAATCTCGTTTTTAAAGCAAAGTTAAGGGGTATGATTTGCTCTTTTTCTTAGATGAAATTAAAGCAAAAAGAGATAAGATACATCATTAAAGAAAATTATGTGTTCGACGAAGCATTTTGTGAAAAAATAATGGGAATTGACCAGGCCTTGCGTTTTGTTGCTGTTTTTACTAGTAATGGGGAGTTGACTCATAGTAAAATGCGTCCAGATGCAACTAGCATGCTTACACCAGAACAGATTCAAATGTCGATATATTATGCAAAACAAAGACACAAAACACGAGAGCACCTTGTCAACCAAATTGGAAGGCCAGAATTTTCTATAACAAAATATGAAAAGGTAATAAGATTCACAATTCCAATTGGAAAGGACCTTCTTCTTTTATTAAGTGCTGATACAAATGCAAACTATTCCAAAATAACAGACGAAGTTCTCAAAGCTATTAAAGAAACAAAAACATCATAAAGATAAAACATGACAATAATTGATTCCAATATGAACCAAAATTTATTTTCC
>DATIFN010000019.1:0-3091 GCA_035455245.1 Nitrosopumilaceae archaeon
GGAAAATCAATTTTAAAAATGTCATCGTCAGAATTTGGAAAAAATGTAAGATGGAAGGAAATTTCCATGGTATTCCAAGGTGCGATGAATTCTTTAGACCCGGTGTTTACTGTAGAAGAACAATTTAATGAAGTGCTAAAACAACATCGTTTTGAAGGAGATTACAAACAAAAAATATCAGAACTAGTAAGTTCAGTAGGATTACCCCATGATGTTCTCAACAAGTATCCACATGAGCTAAGCGGTGGAATGAAGCAGAGAATAGTTATTGCAATGGCATTATTATTAAAACCAAAATTTGTAATAGCTGATGAACCAACAACTGCACTTGACGTTCTGGTACAGGCACAGATAATCAATCTATTAAAGAAAATGAAAAAAGACAGGATGTCAATTATGTTAATTACGCATGATCTCGCAATAATTTCCGAGATTGCAGAAAAAATTGGAATAATGTATGCCGGACAGATGATAGAGTTTGGAAATGCAGCTGAAATTTACAAAAATCCAAAGCATCCTTATACACAGGGTCTTTTGAAAGCAATTCCAAGACTAAGGGGAGACAAGGTAACAAATTACATCAAAGGAAGTCCACCCAGTTTAATAGAACCTCCTTCTGGCTGCAGATTTTTTGACAGATGCCCGCAGGCAATGGAAAAATGTAAAAAAGATCCTCCAAAATTTAAAACAGATTCCGGGTATGTATCATGTTGGCTTTATGAATAACTCAACTATAATGGGCGAAAAGATTTCTTGATATAGTTTGCATTTTTAATATTACTGTTGGATGAGATTCTTTCAGTACAAAACTTAACAAAACACTTTGTCAAAAAAGGAATTTTTTCTTCTTCAGGCAAACCTAACAGAGCTGTGGACGGAATTTCGTTTTCATTAAAGAAAGGCGAAGTACTTGTTTTGGCAGGTGAGTCAGGTTCAGGAAAATCAACTACTGCTAGACTTATCTTAAGAGCTACAGAACCTGATTCTGGAAGGATAATTTTTGATGGGACAGAAATAGGCCAAGACAACAAGAGTCTTGAAAAGATCAGAATGGAGAGCCAAATGATACACCAGGATCCTTATGCCTCGATAGATCCTAGAATGAGGGTATCAGATATCATAAGCGAACCTCTTGAAATTCACAAGATTGGTACAAAAGAAGAAAGAAAAAGAATGGTTTTGGATGCATTACATGAAGTAAAACTAGAACCAGCAGAAGGTGTAATTAATAAATTTCCACATGAACTTTCAGGGGGACAGCGACAGAGAGTAGTGTTCGCAAGAGCACTTGTTTTAAAACCAAAATTGATTATTGCTGATGAACCTGTGTCCATGCTTGATGTTTCCATTAGGGCCGAAGTCCTTGAGCTTATGAAAGAGCTGAAACAAAAACACAACATATCCTACATCTACATAACTCATGATCTCTCTACCGCAAGATATCTTGGCCAAAATGTTGCAATAATGTATTTAGGAAAAATTGTAGAAAGCGGCCCAATTGATGAAGTACTTTTACACCCACTTCATCCATACACCCAAGCTTTGCTGGATGCCATTTCAGAACCAGAACCCGATAACCTTCTCAAAGAAAAGAAGATCAGAATCAATGAACCTCTTGAAATTGATGTTTATCAAGGATGTCGGTTCCGTGCAAGGTGTCCATATGCTATTGAAAAATGTAAGGATGAACCTCCACTTGAAGAGGCAGGACAGGGTAGATTGGTTGCCTGTTTTGTTAAGCTAGACTAATTTGCAACTTGTTGCGCGTCAGATTGCTTGTAGGTAACAACCTGTGAAACACCGTTCTTTGGATAAACCCCGTAGATAAGCTGTGCCTTTTGAACTGTAGAGTCCTTTAGTGTAACCATTATTATCTGGTTTCCAGTAGAACGTTCCACAAGAATTTTCGAGAGTCTTTCTGTGTTTAGGGCATCAAGGTGTGCATCTACCTCATCAAGTAAGTAGAAGGGAGAGGGTTTTAGTGTCTGCAAGGCCAATAGGAATGTGATAGCAGCCAGTGTTTTTTCTCCGCCACTAATTGAAGTTGATTCTCTTTTTTGTTTGTTTGGGAACTGAATTAGGTACGATATTCCTGAATTGAATATATCGTCTTCATTTTGTAGTTCAAGCCAAGCATTGCCTCCGGTCATTGTATTGAAAACTTTGCGTATGTCTTGATCAACCTTATCATAGGCATCCAAAAATGTTTGACGCTTATCTTTGTCAATTGCTTCTATGAATCGCACTATAGAATTTCTTTCTTCTTCAAGTTCATTTTTACGTGTTGACATGGAACGATACCCATTTGAGATTTCAACATATGCTTCAGGAGCTTTTGTGTTCAGTGTTCCACTTAATGCCTTTTTTTCTGCTTCCAATCTAGTGAGTATTTGATCTACATCAAATGTTTCCAAAATTTCGTCGTAACCATACGAGCTAAGTGTCGCTTTTATCTTGACTTCATTTTCTGTAAGGTCATGCACATCACGAGAAAGAGAATCAGATTGTCTTTCAAAATTGTTAATTTCTTTTGTAAGAGATTTTTCTGTGTCATAAAGCTGCTTTAACTTACCATCATACTCTTTGAGGGTAGAAACGGAACTTCCAGAGGTTGATATCAATTGTTGTTCTTTTTCCCTCAAGGAAACAAGGGCCGCCTCAGATGATTCCTTTTCATTTGCCAAAGCATTAAGTTCCACTTCAAGATCATGTTTTTCGTGTTTTAATCTAGATTGCTCCTCATGAAGTGTCCTCATGCTTGATTTTATGGTATTTTCGCCATTTGTAAGCTCAGTCTGATTGGCTGTCTGTTCCCTAATCTGGCTTAAAATCAGAGTTTGTACACTTAAAAGATTAGATTTTTTTTCATTTAGTGTTGAAAGCGAGTTTGCAATTCTTGATTGTTCTTCCTCTGCATAATTTTCCTTAGTCACTGTTATGCGTTCGTCTAAAGACACAATGTATGATTCAGTCTTTGCCATAGTTGTCTTAAGACTTTCATCATGTCGTGCAAGTTGGGAAATTCTTGATGCGAGTTGATCTTCAGTGCTAGTAATTGATTTTATTTTAGCCCTTATATCAGTGACATGTA
>DATIFN010000020.1:0-69343 GCA_035455245.1 Nitrosopumilaceae archaeon
ATTGAATTTCCTTTTTCGATCAATGGTAATGGATTTGCTTTAAACTCTTACTCAAACAAAATTTTACCCAACCAGATTTTTACGGGGGACCACACATCATTAAAACTGATCCTCAACGATGCATCGGGCGTACATCATGTTGGAATGTATACTAACCTGAGTAACCTTTCAAGAGAAATACCAGATAGCGATACCTATTTTATTTATAATAAAGATAAACCTCTGGAGATAAACGATCCACATGGAATATTTTCAAACGTTGATTTCTCTTTCTCAAAGGATGGAACTAAAAACGTATTTGTTTTCGATTTGGTATTTGCAAAGGCAATGGAGAAATCTGATATTATTTTCAGGGTATGGGATGGTAATAGGAATTCAATTGATTTAAAAATTTTAGATGCATGGCAGGTAACAGAATCTGTAAGAAATGAAAAACTAACAAAGGAGGATTTGTCAATCCCAGAAAATGATTCGAACTCTGTGAAATTGTCCTTGCAAAAAGAACCCATGGACAGCCTTATTCCTATAATTGAAAAATGGGCAGTGGATTCACCGGATGTCATTTCAGACGCAGAATTTTTAAACAATTTTGGAATAAATGGAGAAAAAATACCATCATGGGTAAAACAAACTAGTGTTTGGGTGGTAAATGGTGATACCAGTATGCAAGAATTTGTTGATGCTCTCCAATATCTTGATGATCATGGAATAATAAAATAAAGTGAATATTTGGAAATAAATTATATAAAAAAAACAATATTAGATGAAAATTCTTCAAAAGAATAGCCGGTAAAGGGGATACCAATTCAAAATAGATAAATAGTTTAATTATTTTCTCAAGATAGAAATTGATTATGTTAATTGAAGATATTTTTGGCATTAATAATACAATTTCTTTAAGGTGTATTTTATGAAACAGTATTCAAACAAAATTTTCTTTTTTGTAATTATTGGTATAGGATTTTGTTTTTTTGTCCCAGGTTCTGTTTATGGAGCAGCTTCATTAAATATTGTGGACACACAGTATTTCCTTGATCATGGTGCTTTAATCCAAGTTAGTGGCCATACTGCAGGTCTTGGAAGTATTTCAGTAACTGCATCAGCAGGAAGTGGAGCTAACGCTAGGAGCACTTCAGTAGTTCTTCTTGAAACGTCAACTCCAGGAACATACAGTGGTTATGTATATTTTGTAACTTCCGGTAGTCCTCCTTCTGGAACTTTGGCCCTTCTTGATCCTCTTCCTCAAACTGTAACTGTTTCGACAACAATAGTGGGAGCATCACCAGCAAGTGATACTACCTCAGTAATCAATAGCGAATACAGTAGTATTCCGACTCCACCAATAGCATGGCTTAATTTGGTTCCAAATTGTAGTTCATATAACCCCTCTGGCGATGCTGATGGAGACAAGCTCTGTGACGCTTGGGAAGTTACTAGTGGAACATGTGGACTCAAAATTCCGTATAATGGGAGAATTTTCGCTTGGGGTTCCGCCGCCGGCGATGGATGTCCAAATCCGAATAAAAAGGACGTTTACTTTGAAATAGATTATCTTAAAGGCCATTCTCCGGATTCTTCAGTCCTTAGTACCATAAGAAACGCTTTTGCCAAGGCACAGTTGGATGCCCCCGATTTTGATAATCCTGATGGTAGCACCGGAATCAAATTGCATCTCATACTAAATGAGCAAATTGATTATCATTCAGACACAATAAATGGACTAATTACGTGTAGTGGATCGACTACCGAGTATGATTCGATAAAACAGGCTCGCTTTGGAACGAGTAATGAAAGGAGTAGTCCCTATGCAGTAGATTACTTGACCGCAAAAAAAATGGCATGGCATTACGCATTGTTTGTTCACTCTATAGAGGACAGTCCAACCATTTCTGGTCGTGCAGAATTGCCAGGAAATGACGTCCTTGTATCATTAGGTCGTTTCACTGGTGGGGTAGGCAGCGTCGATGAACAAGTATCAACCTTAATGCATGAAATGGGTCATAACTTGGGTCTTGATCATGGCGGCCCAGATGCCGATAACTGCAAACCAAATTACATCAGCATAATGAGTTATTCGAGACAGTTTAAAGCCACTTATCCCTCTCTTGCAAGAAACCTAGATTTTTCAAACACCACTTTAAACACTCAGGTTAAAACCAATCCCCCTGGTCTGAGTGAACCAATTGGAATATCTTCATACCCATCTCCTACCCAGCCAAAGACTGTGTACGGAGTGAATGGAGTACCTCGATATACAAATACTGGTGAAACCGTTGATTGGAACTGGAACGGGGTTGAAACAGACACCTCTGTAGCACAAAATATCAACAATTTGGGCACCAATTCATGCACCGGAACGGGCAGTTCCACTCTTGAAAGTTATGACGATTGGGATCATTTGAATTATGACATGTTTGCAGGATGTGGCGGTAGTGATGGGAATAGAACCTCAATTTTGGGTGGTGCACATTACTATCTTGAAAAATCAGGAATAAATCAAACAAGGTATCAGTTTCCAGATAAAATAGTTTCACAAATCTCTGATGAGTTGAAATCATGTCTTCCCAATTGCTCAGATGACATGTTGAAAAAAATTAAAATCAAGGATTCAATTACAGTTGAAATTGTTAACGACATTTTAACGAAAACGGGACATCAGGATGATGAAAAGGTAAAGGCGAAAATGCAAAATTTTGCCATTTCTGATGACGGAATGAAGGCACTGGTCACGGATATTTCAAATTCATTTGGTAAGAAGAACATTGTGATATCTGACGATACTACAACTAAACTCCTTGATGAGGTAACCAGTACTGGTGATATAATAGGAGACCTCGGAGGACTAAGTGTAGAAGATCCTTATACAGCATCTTCAGAGTTTTCGATTGACATGGTTAGGGAGATACGCTCGTCTCTGGTTAATACATTAGCAAACCAGATTCAAGGATTTAATGACTCTGCATTCTACAATCCCTCAGACAGAGACATTCTGATTAAAGACCTCAAGATAGTGGATGATCTTGTAAAGCAAGATGCACTATCTGCAACCATACCCATATTGACGGAATTCAGAGATAAGATGGAAGCGGCACTAAAACCTGACGAATTTAACCAAGCTCTTGTAAATTTTGATGATATAGAAGAATCATTTAAAATATCATTACAGCCAGCAACTCCATTTATTGGAAAGGCTCCCACAGAAATTTACAATTATGCTCCGTTTAAACAATTCCAATATGGGCTCATACCAGACGATATAGAATGCAAGGAAGGATTTACAAAGATAACCGGGGATAAGGGGAGGATAGCATGTTTGAACGATGCTCTATTCCAGAACCATAAAATTCAACTCAAAGACAGGCCTTGGTTCACAGAAAAAATACAATACGTCCTTCCATAGCCTACAAATCTTTATTAGTTTATTTTTTTTCTGATTCTTCCCAAATTGTAAAATCTCTAAGATGGTTTTCGGAGCAATAATAGATAGACTAAACAGTTAGTGGAAAATTCCTAAATTATCTTCATTTATTAAATCTCACGCAATTATAATTTTCAAAGTGATTAGGGGAATGATGACACGGTGGCTGTATGATAGATGATTAAGCTAACACAAGTCTGACCCTAAACAAAATTTGTATAAGACAGTTATTTTTCTATGAGTTTGCTTTCTTGGAAAGGTTGAGAATTATTCCAACTGTGTTTGAAATAATCAAGACACCATTGATGGAATGAAGGATCTGTACTGTGAAACATTGAGCTCATGTCTGGATCACCCTCGATTGTTGGAAACATTACACAGGCCTCTTTTTCATTTAAGATCACAACTACGCTGGTATCACTTTGCATTCTTCTATCTATTATACCATCAGCTATTAGCTTTCTTATTCCAGGTTTGGAGACTTTCTCCTTTCTGCCTTTTGGTATAATAGAAGAATGTGAAAAAATTGAGTTTATTTTGACTCCTTGTTTGCCCTTGGTTTCAATGGTATCTATGAGCTCAAGGGGCTCCTCGGACAAAATATCATAAATGTATTCGTCAGCATTTTCACAGATTTCTTTCCACTTTTGCATTATCTTTACGAATCCCTTTTGGTGCTGACCTGATTCTAATGCACCTATGCTTTGAATAAAATTTTTTGGTAGATCTCCAAACCCGTGACCATTAAAGTATTTTTTGTTACTTGATAAAAATACAAATGATGGAATGCAGTTACACACTGCTTTTCCAAATGTTGTCAGATTGTAGTTTCCAGTCGAATCTTTGTAGATCAAATTTGATTTAGTTAAACGTTCAAAATTTCTAAACAATTCAGCAACGGTAGAATCTAACTCTTTTGCCATGCTGGTAACGTTAGAGTTCTTTTCTTGGAGTTTGAGTAGTATTTTTAATCGTTGTTCGCTGGCAATCTGTAAGATATCAGAGGCGACCTCTTCATAATTGTCTTGCACAAGCAGGGTTTGGTACATGTGAATCTAAGGTTTTCTATATCTAGGATTCAGGCCAGTCTCCGCCACATAGTGGGCATCTTCCTCTATATCCTTTGTATTTTGGCTCATACACCAATTTTGCCACACTGGAATCACAGCTCTGGCAGTGAACATTCATGGTCTTTTGCATGAGGTTTATTGTTTTTTAATGAATATTAATTTGATTTGTAAAAATTGCAAATATTTGCAGATCAGGTAAGTATTTGCAAAGTTCTCACGGATGTATTATCAGGTTGTGTTAGTAGATATAATCATGGATGAGCAGACAACAATGAATTTCTTCGGATCTGATAAAGAAGAAGAAAGCCCAAAAGTTGGAGAAGGACACGGTGATGTCATATCATTTAGTGAAATCTACGAGAGTTATTGTGTTGGTATAGTGGATATTAAGGACTCGACAAGAATTACTTCAATCTTGAGTAAACCAAAGATATGTCAATATTACACTATATTTTTGAATTCTATGGCATTTATAATAAGAAAGCATGGTGGAATTGTAGTAAAAAACATTGGCGATAGCTTACTTTATTATTTTCCAAAAACATTTTACACTACGGACAGGACAGCTTTTGAAGATTCGCTTGAATGCGGGATGAGTATGATTGATGCCCACAGCATGGTAAACTCTAAGATGAGTGAAGAAGGATTACCGGTTGTAAATTATAGAATCAGTTCTGATTACGGGTTAGTAATGACAGCCAAGTCAGAAAATTCCACTAGTAAAGACATCTTTGGACCGACAATAAATCTTTGTTCAAAAATAAACTCATTGGCACTGCCAAATACAATGGTAATAGGAGGAGATTTGTACCAGACAGTAAAGTCATTGGCAGATTTCAGATTTACTTCTATTTCGGAATACAATAATGGTTTAAAACTTCATTATCCAGTGTATTCAATATCTAGGCACAAACCATGATTATTAAGCAGGCTAAAATGGATTAAAAGAGATAATTCAAAAGGTGGGAACCAATCACTTTATACTCCCTTTTAGAGATTGGTACAGATACGGGCACTTCACAGGAAAAGTTTTCCTATCGGGACCATCTGGCGTAAAGAGTTGGAGATGTCCAAATAACTGATTGGTCTTGGCAGATATCGATAAATTTCTTAGTTTCACATGGATCCAATGAAATGGATATAGTTGCAATATCCTCCTTCTCTAATAGTCTTTTTATCAAACCAATTCAAACCCAAAATATCTTGGACCAGGATTGATATCTTCTGCGTCATAATCTGACTGAAAATCGATATCAAAGGCATCAACCGCTTTGAGTTCAAGATCCATGTCTGGTTTAAATATTCCTGCTAGGCTTACAGTAAGAGAAACTAATGTAGCAAATTAAATATTCGAGGATTTCATGCATTTCAGTCACCGACCAATCTTAAGGCAATAGATTAAGGCAGTAGTTGGTGCCACAGTTTCAGATGATTATTAAGACTCGATATTCCCAAGTCCTTACTCTCCAAATGACATCCTGCCTTTAATAGATAAAACAACTATTAGATTTGCGATGGTATTTTTATCAAATGACAAAACAATAAAAATTTAATTCCATTATATAATAAAATTGTCTAGCTAATTTTTTCGACGAATTCTTTTATTGTTTTTTCTTCCATAAATTTATCTAAGCTTTCCTTGATTGACTGAACAACTATGACATAAGAACCATCGTAAACGTACTTTAATACATCTACCAGGTATTCGGGTTTTTCAAAACAATCAGATATTTCACAATGATATTTTTCAAATAGACTACGGTTAAACAATTCAAATGCTTCAATGCCAGATTCAAGAATAGAGCGCTTTATAACAAAAAGCACTACATCTTTTTTCAGAGCATATCCATTCCCACCACATTCAATAGACGAGTTGAAAATGTCCTGGTCTTTCCTTCGTGAAGATTTGTCCTCTGTTTGCATGTAACTTCAATGTTTAATTCCAAAGGAGAAATGATAAGAAGTACTTTCTAAAATTGCAAATATTCAGCTAGTAAGCCAAATTGGATTCTTATCAGACAGATACCATATCTACATCGATGAAGATGGATGGTGAATGATCTAAATGACACATATCCAAGGTGGCAGTGGGGGAACTATCCTCTAATGACGTTTCCCCTTTTTAATACCTGTATATCAATTACCAGTTTGGTAAACTACTAAAACATCAATACATTTAGAGGCAATAATCAAACCAGTTATTTTATTGGTAAATAACTTATTAGCTACTTTACCTTTATGACCTAAACATGATTAAAAATCGCCCCAGAATTTCAAAAACCACAAAAAAGGATAGACTCTCTATGATTTTAAAAATTTTAGAGTTCATGGGGGAGGAAAACGTAGGAAAGGATTGGCTCTTAAAAGAGGTCAAAAAAAATCACATTTTGGGCATTAGGCCTTTTATGAACAATATTGAGATTCTTAAAAAATGTCCGTTTCGATTCATTTCTTATCTTTATGATTCAATTACTAATACCACTTCACCTGGTCCCAGACCCTCTAATTTACCGCCCATAAAACACCTACACTGGTTTTATACTGATGTTGTCGCAAGCTCCAACCCAAAAATTACCACAAGGGAGCAAGTCCACAAAATAATGGTGTTAAACGATTTAATTTCAAGAACAGAAAATTTTAAAAAACAAGATCCAAAATCACTAGTAGTTCTTCCATCTGGTGATGGTTATGCAATTGGTTTTGAGGACACTATAGAAACTCCCTTAAAGATCGCGATAGAACTGCATACACTTCTGAACAAGTACAACCAAACTCAAACGCCAAAAGATAGGGTTTACATTAGAAGTGGGATAGAATCAGGAATTGTTTATTTTATGAAAGACCTTAATGGGAATTATACTGTTTGGGGGCCTGGAATCATAATGGCAAGACGTGTAATGGATTTAGGTGAGAAGATGCATATTCTTACCTCAGAAGGTGTCGCTAAGGTACTTGGAAGATTAACTCCAGAATACAGAACAATAATGCATCCCATTGGAAAATACCCAGTAAAATGGGAAGGTGAAACGGAGTTGTTCAATATTTACGAAAAGAGAAAATTTGGCAATGTAAATCCCCCCGCTAAACCCACGATTGTTCCAAAGTATTTTGAATTTGATAAAGTAGAATTAATTCTTGATATTAAAAATGCAAAAACAATGATGACACATCATACTCAAATTTGGAATTTAATTAATGTTTCAAAAGAATCAAGGGACCTGATCCACTATACCATTGATGGTGATACCCCAAGGAACTTCCCCGATTTACATGTAAGGGTAACTGATAGCAAAGGTAAGATACTCAAGATTCAAGATATGGATGCCAGAGATCCAAAACATAAAGAATTCAACGTCAAGCTTGACAGACCAATAAAACCAAATAGTACAAAATTTCTAAAATTAGAGTGGGATTGGGAAGAACCCTTTAGGAGTTACCTATACAAATTTTCCTCGGACTGTAAAAAATTCAGATACATCCTTAACATTTCCAACAACATAGGACTAAAGCAGAGAGTTCTCAAGATTGTCCCAGAGTTAGGACAAAAAGAATATGCATCAACAACACCTCTAATAAGATATCATGATGACAAGACAGTTCTTTTCTGGGAACAAAAAGATGTATTGGCACATGATGCATACATGTTGGAATGGTAAATTAGGTTATTTTGGTATCTTTTAAGAATCAAAAAAATTGTTCTAGTGAATTTTGAATAGATAAAGTAAACAATCTCGAATACAACAATTGACATTTAGGATTAAACCACTTTTGCATATGATAAGGAATAATGAAGCTTGATGCCGATCTTAGATTCAAAATTCTTGAAAAAACAGGAATCTATGCAAATAGGTTTGGAATACAAGAGCCAAAGATCCTTCTAACCACAAGAGAAGTTCTTGAGATGCCAAAGGAAATGACTGAGGGCAGAAGAACCTCAGCTTACAAATATTATGGAGTGTCATACATGCAGCACAATTTGGTTTTTTTAAACATCAGAAAACTACCAGATGAAAAAGCTTTGGAAAACACCATAGTCCATGAACTTATTCATCTAAGATTTCCATATTTGAGTCATGGAAAAAGATTCAACAAACTAGTAAGGCGTGGATTGGCAGGCAAAACGTTTGCGCCTTACAAGAAAAGAAAATAAAATTCCAACCAGAGATGGTTTATATTTACCGCAAATAGGCAAAATTAACAAATGCTCCTGCAAGATTTAATGCTCCCTGTAGGTGCGGCTATTGTTTCATTTGTGGTCGCTGCAGTTTTTGCCGCCTGGGTTTCCAAACAACAGCCAGGAACCCAACAGATGCTGGATATTTCAAACGCAGTAAAGGTTGGCGCAATGGCGTTTTTGCGAAGAGAGTTTAAAATTGTCATCCCAGTTGCGATAGGTTTAGCAGTAATCATTGGAGCAGCTATTGGATTTTCAAACGGTATTGCTTTCGCAGTCGGTGCAGGTCTTTCCGCAGTTGCAGGATTAATCTCATTAAAAATCACCGTAAAGGCAGCAGTCCGTGCAGCAAATGCATCAGGAAAAGGACTGGGTCACACCTTTGCACTAGCGTTTAGGGGAGGAGCAACTGTTGGTCTTGCGGTTCCTGCCATGGCCCTTTTAGCAATCACCTTGCTTTATTTCGTATTTCCGGATCCTATCACAATTGCTGGCGTTGGAATAGGTGCTAGTCTAATTGCATTGTTTATCAGAGTTGGCGGAGGAATTTTCACAAAGGCTGCAGACATGGGTGCAGACTTGGTTGGCAAGGTAGAAGCAAATATTCCAGAGGATGATCCAAGAAACCCAGCAACAATTGCAGACAATGTTGGCGACAACGTCGGAGATGCAGCTGGTATGGGTTCTGACATTTATGAATCATATATTGTAACTATGCTTGCATCTTTGCTTCTTGGGGCTTTGATTGGAACTCCAGAAAACCTTCTTTATCCAATTTTGATTGGAGCATCAGGATTAATTGCATCAATAATTGGCACTGCAACTATCGGGCCAAGAAAGATGACAGATGTTATGAAACCTCTGAATCGCGCATTTTATGTTTCTGCAGCTATAGCCATTGCACTTAATTTTGTTTTTACAACCTTGTTCCTTGGTCAGACTCCACTTGCATATGCACTGTTTGGTACAACGGTAGTTGGAGTAATTCTGGTTCCTGTAATACAAAGAATCACCGATTATTTCACAAGCTACAGATTCAAACCAGTCAGAGAAATTTCTGACTCTGCCAAGTGGGGATATGCATCATTAACATTGATGGGAATAATTCAAGGAATGCGTTCAACTGGACCATTTATGATTGCAATAGTTGTCGCACTTGGAGTATCCTTTGCAATAGCATCATCTGCTGCACCAGATCCGTCGCAATCAACTATTTATGGAATATTTGGCACCTCCCTTACCGCAATGGCAATGCTTAGTCTAGCAGGAATTGTGCTTAGCATCGATGCCTTTGGTCCGATCAGTGACAATGCTGGAGGAATTGTGGAAATGACTGGAATGGGAGAAGAAAACCGCAAAGTAACTGATGAGATTGATGCTGTAGGAAACACTACAAAGGCAGTTACCAAAGGATTTGCAATAGCAAGTGCCGGTCTTGCAGCACTTGCCATGATCCAAGCCTTCCAGTATGAAGCAGGAAAAATATTTCACATCGCTTTTGATTACAGCCTTTCGAATCCAGCAATCATAATCGGATTACTTGTAGGGGGACTCCTGCCTTTCTTTATTACTAGTCAACTAATCGCTGCCGTTTCAAGAGCCGCAGGAAAAATGGTTGAAGAAGTAAGAAGACAGTTCAAAGAACATCCAGATATCCTAACTGGCAAAGTAAAACCAGAGTATGCAAAGTGTGTTGATGTTGCAACTGTAGCTTCGCTTAGGGAACTCTGGAAGTCTGCAACTCTTACAATTATTGCACCAATAATTCTTGGAGTGGTCTTAGGTCCAGCAGCAGTGGCAGGGTTATTGATGGGCGCAGTTGTTACAGGAATCTTCTTGGCATACCACTTGGCAAACACAGGTGGAGCATGGGATAATGCAAAAAAGTATGTCGAAATTCAAGGGCACAAAGGAAGCGAAGAACACAAGATTACAATAGTTGGCGATGTCATCGGAGACCCATACAAAGACACAGCGGGACCTGCACTAAACACGGTAATCAAATTGTTAAATACAGTAGCCATAGTGTTTGTCTCTGCATTTGTAGGGATTCTTGTTTTAGTGCATTAGACTTTTTTTTCGTTGACTATCATCGTCATATCAAGTTCGTCTATTTGAGCTTCAATCGTCTTTTTTATTGCCTCGTTGTGGTTATTACAAAATTTGAAAAACCCATCTACAGTTTCAAAACAACCGCAAATCCACTGGGTCTTTTTTTCTCCTTCTACGGTCAATTTTCTATAAGTACTTTTTTTTGTTTCCATCATACTTGGTCATTCAATTCATTCTAAAAAGATTTCTTATTTTTGGTGGATAGAATTTAGTAGAAAATTAAAAAAATGGTTTATGGACAGCCTTCCATCTTTTGGATGAAGTATCCATTTTTGCGAATTTGTTCTGCGATTGGCTCAGGAGCCCCTTGAGTATGACAAAATTGGCACTCTTCGGTTGTAACTTTAGAAGTACCTTCTCCGACAGTTTTTAGCCATTCTTTTGCAAACTCGATTGCTTTTTTATGATCTTTGACATCGGTAATAACATCAAAGTGCATTGTGTGGCCGTCCTTTGCCTCAACATATGTATCGTATACGTGAATGTCCATATTTTTTATTTTAAGAAGGGATATTTAATTCAAAGCACTAGATTTTGTATGAAACACGTGATCACAATTGATTTTCCGAAAAGAAAGAGTATTGATTTGGAACTAGAAGATAAAATGTCACCAGATACAGTAAAGTCGTTTCTTGATTGTCTACCATTTACTGTTACAATAAATTCTTGGGGTGATGAGCTTTATACAAGTGAAACACCCATTGCAGTAAAAGAAGAAAATGCAAAACCCTTGGTAGAACTTTGTGATGTAGCTTATTGGCCACCAGGAAAAGCAATCTGTCTCTTTTTTGGTCCAACGCCAATAGGAAAAGCGGACGAGATCAGACCGTATTCTCCAGTGAATGTAATTGGCAAAATCAAAACAACTGATAAAAAATTTCTAAAGGACATACCAGATGGAATGAGAGTTACTTTTAGGGTGTCCAAATAAGATATCATGAGAATGCTTTTACGTTACCAAGCACCATGAATCATGATTGTGGCACCTTAAACCTACTTTCAAATGCAAGGAGTGCAACGTATCTTTTACTGATAAAGAACATCTAGAAAGACACAAAAAAAGTATTCACAAATAAATTCATTCTACAAACAAATCAATCGATTTTACTTTAGAGTCAAAAACATATGCTTTGAATTTTTCATTCTGGTTTGAAAATATTACCCAAGGAACTGGATTTATCTCCATAAATTTCTGGTCTGTTACCGATGGATATGCTTCCGATTCTGGATGAGAATGAAAGATACCGACTACATCTAGTTTTCTCCTTTCTGCTTCTTGGTATCCCTTGATGAGTTCATCGTTTGATATTGTAAAGTTGACTGGTGAATTTTCTATATTTCTTGTTAGAAAAAGATCTTTTACTCTAAAGTTGCTTTTTTCCGTCTTGCCAAATAAAATAGCACAGGATTCATTTGGTGATGCTTCCTTTGCATGTTTTGATAGTATATCGATATGAATTTTCGAGATTAGAATTGCTTGTTGCAATGTTGCTCTACTGTACTGTAACTTTTCCAGTCATCCACGGGTGAACTTGACAGTAGTACTCTGTCATCCCAGAAGAATCAAATTTGTGTTCAAAAGTTTTTCCTGGTGATATCATACCTGAATCAAATGTTCCTGATGGACCTGTGTTTGAATTACCACTTGTAACAGTATGTGCTGCCTCATCATCATTTGTCCAAACTACTGTGGTTCCAGTAGCTACAGTGATTTCTTGCGGATCAAAATACAGCTGTCCATCCTTTTGGGTCATTGCTCCTTTTGGAATACTAACTTTAGAAACAACTGGTTGTGCGGCTTCGTTTATTATCAAAGTTCCAGTCATAAATGGATGTACCGTGCACATGTATTGGTATTCACCTACCGCAATATCTTTAGTGTCTAGCTGATATTTCCCACCAACAGAAATAAGACTAGAATCAAATGTTGCTCCAGTATCAACTGAACTAGTTACCGTATGAACTACAGTATCATTATTTGTCCATTCCACTACATCGCCTTTGGTTACAGTGAGAGAATCTGGTTTGAAATCAGGATTGTCTGGTGTCGCTGCGCCAGCAAGTATCTCAACTGGGATTGCTTTCACAGCAGGGACTTCCTCTGTGGGTTTTGGTTTTTCAACCTCTTGTACTGGGGGTTGTAATGAAAATTGTGGTCCTGGTCCTACAAATCCAAGTACGACAAAGGACGCAATTCCAATTCCAGTAGCAAAGATAAATATCACAGATATTGGTTTGGCGTACTGCGGCATCTTCATCGCAGAATAAGCAATGACGATTGTTGGAATTATCAAAACAAGTAAAACTCCGGCAAATATTGGCAACGTAGAGACTGTTGCCATGGTAAAGGCAAATGCACCAAAGGAACCCGCAATACCAAAAATTACCAAAGTTGTAGCTTTGGCCCTGTTACTAGTAGAAACTCCCCCACTTAGAATTCCACATGATAAAAAGATCAGACCGACAAACATCGTTAGTCCTGTCAGGGCGTGCATTCCATCGACAAAGGTCTTTGCAATACCAGCATAGGCAACGACCACACCTGCCAATCCTATTGCTGTAAGGCCCATTCCAGGCATCATAAGATCCCAGTCGCTCATTTGTGGTTCCTGAACGAAGTGAGATAAATAATCCTTTTGGACGTAAAATTGCAAACTTCGAAGAAATTAAATCCCTAACAAATCTGTTAACAAAGAGATTTGGGATTAAAAGAGATCTTTGAAATATCAAAACCGCGGATCGTGATTCTACTTGTAATTACTGCTGTTACATCCATGTATGCAGCAAGTAAGCTTATTGGTCCTGAGCTAAACAATTGGGGACTTCTACATATCATCATATCTGGAGGACTCGCTTCCGCAGGTTCTAGTGCACTAAATCACTATTATGATAGAGACATTGATCCTTTGATGAAACGTACGAGCACCAGACCAATTCCATCTGGCAGAATGTCTGCAAAAGGTGTACTTTGGTATGGTTTGGCAGTTAGTGCAGTTTCAGTAATTTATGCTGGTATTACATTAAATCTTGTTTCTACATTTTTTATTGCATTAGGAATTTTCTTTTATGTCATTGTATATACTGCTTGGCTTAAACGAACCAATTCATCAAATATTGTAATTGGAGGATTTGCAGGAAGCGCTGCTTCCATGGCAGGATGGTCAGCTGCAACTGGCTCGATAGATTTACTTGGAGTATTGGTAGGGATGCTGGTTTTTGTTTGGACTCCATCCCACTTTTGGTGTCTTGCTATGAAAATAAGAGATGATTATGCAGAAGCCAAAGTTCCAATGCTTCCAGTGTTAATTGGAATGCAAAAGACATCAAACTACATTTTGATAAATACCGCAATCTTGTTGCCTTATTCTCTTATGCTTTATGCATTCGGACTGGGTCTTGTGTATCTTACAATTGCTGCCATCTCAGGTGGTTTATTGCTTGTATATCATTACAAGCTCACAAAGAATCCAACATCAGAATTTGCGTGGAAGGCATACAAGGTCACTGCACCATATCTTACGATAATCTTTGTAGCAATAGCTCTAGATGCTGCATTTCATTTTAGAATATAGTTAAACTTCCTGATCTTGTTCTTGTTCGATGCCTGGAAAACTTGCTTCGTAATCGCGTTCTAATTTTTCACGGTTTTGAATTTCCACCTCATCCTCTTCCTCTTGTTTTTCAATTGCCTCTATTCTGCGCGCATCTTTGGTAAGCCAGCTTACTTTGATAAGGCCATATATTTCCAAATCAAGTAAAGTTTTGTTAAATTCATCTTCAGGAAGAACAATCCCTTCTTTTACAAGAATTTTTGAAAGCTCCGAATCTGTAAGAGATCCAGCTTCCTTTACCTTTTCATATACTAGATTTTTCAATGGTAGATTCATGTTTAACCGTAAAATGTCTTATCAATTGGTTTTGGTATGGCGTATGATATATTCTCTTTTATTGCTCCATACCACTCGTCAACCACTTTTGTGATTGAAGGTTTCACGAGCTTTAGTGCCGCTGCAAAGTCTGCGCTTCCTATCTTAGCAGAATCGTTTTGCATTGCATGTACTGCAGCTTCTCTGCACACCGCAACAAGATCAGCTCCACTGTAACTTTTGGTTGCTACTGCGATTTCTTTCAAATTAACATCGCCTGAAAGAGGCATAGGACGTGTTAGGATCTTAATTATGTCAAGTCTTCCCTTTTCATCAGGAGGTTGAATATACAATATCAAGTCCAACCTACCTGGTCGCAATAGTGAGGTTTCTATCAAGTCAGGTCTGTTGGAGATTCCAATTACTACCACTCGTGAAGCTCCTCCATCTTCCATTTCAGTTAAGAGTTGACTCAAAAGTCTCTCCCCAACTCCACTTTCTTCACCTGACTTTGTTCTTGCAAACGAATCCAGTTCATCAAATATCACAATGCATGGAGATGATGCCTTGGCTTTTCTGAAAATTTCCCTTATTGCTTTTTCTGACTCTCCTACCCACTTTGATAAAACTTCAGGACCGCGTACTAGAATCATGTTCGCCCCACTTTCTGTTGCAAGAGCTCTTGCAAGAAGTGTTTTTCCACATCCTGGTGGACCATACAATAATGCGCCCTTTGGAGGTTTGATTCCCATCTTTTGGAATTTTCCTGGCTCTTTTATTGAAGTTATCAAGTTATCACGTAAAGTTCTTTTTGCATCATCTAGTCCTCCAACATCTTTCCACCAGACCTTTGGACTTTCAACATAAAATTCTCGCATCGCAGTTGGAACTATTTCATGCATTGCATCATAGAAATCTTGTAAGCTAACTCTCATCGATTGTAAAATTTCAGATGATATTTTTTCTGTCTCTGTATCAATTTCTGGGAAATAATTCCTAAGAGCTTTCATTGCGGCCTCTCTGCAAAGTGATTTAATGTCAGCTCCGGTATATCCATGAAGTTCTGCAGCAAGTGTTTTGAGATCTACATCCTCTGCAAGTGGCATCCCTCTTGTGTGAATATGTAAAATATCCAATCTTCCATCTGCGTTTGGTACAGAAATTTCGATTTCTCTATCAAATCTACCAGGTCTTCTCAGAGCAGGATCTACACTTTCAGGTCTATTTGTTGCACCTAAAACAATTACTTGTCCTCTTTCTGTAAGACCATCCATCAAAGCTAGAAGTTGAGCAACTACTCTTTTTTCTACATCCCCGTATGCTTCTTCTCTTTTTGGTGCAATTGCATCAATTTCATCGATGAATATTACACTTGGTGAATTTTCTTTTGCTTCTTTGAATATATCACGTAGTTTTGCTTCTGTTTCTCCATAATACTTGTTCATAATTTCTGGTCCATTGATAGAGAAAAAGTTGGCTTCAGATTCACTCGCAAGTACTTTGGCAATCAAAGTTTTTCCACATCCTGGGGGGCCATAAAGCAAAATTCCGCTGTGTGGTTCGATTCCAAATCTGGTGAAAACTTCTGGGTGTCTGAGTGGAAGTTCTACAATTTCTCTCATTCTTTTTGTTTGTGCTTGTAGTCCACCAATTTCCTCATACGTTACACGGATTTTTTTCTCAACTGATGTTTCAGTTAAAATAGTAAGGATTGTTCCCCTTTCAATCTTAACGACACTTTTTGGTGAAATTTTGTGAATTTTAAAGTCCATCGAGTTTCCAAGAATCATTACAGATATTTCATCACCTTCAGACAATGGTAATCCCTTTAGTCTGTTTTTTACGAAATCTGTAAACTCCTTGTCTACTGTAACGTTACCGTTTACTGGCATTAATACAACACTTTTTGCAGGTTTTGCTACAATTTTTCGTACGGTAACAAGATCATTTACTGAAACACCGACATTCTTTCTAGTTTGTCCATCAATTCGTATCATGTCTGGTTCTTTGTCATCGTCATCAGTGGGCCACACTATTGCGCAACTGGGTTTTTTCCCCATAATTTCCACCATGTCTCCTGGTTCAACGTGAAGATATTGCATTGCTTCAGGCTCTATTCTAGCCCGTCTCTTTCCCACATCTCGCTGTTTTGCTTCACCCACACGCATTTGCAGCGGTTCTTCTTTTCTTACCAAGAAAACACCTACTTTACATCAACAGATGCTCTGCTCATTCCTAAAACCTCGAATTCTCCTACGCCTTCAATAGATTTGACTGCATTTTCAAGTGAGTCCATCTGTCCTTCCTTATCGTCTAGGGAGAACTCTGCGCTAATAAAGTAGAGACCAAAAGCTAGTGGCTCTTTTGTGTATTTTGAAAGCTTGATTCCGTCTTTTAATACAGACTCGATCTTTTTTGCAGTTTTATCTAGATCTATTTCTGTACCTGTAGGAAGAATTTTTGCCTTAAGTAAAAGTCGTGTCATTTTTTATGGTCCAACAAAGTTACAAGAATTACAATTGTAAGATCTTGCAGCTTCTCTACAGCTCTCGCATCTCCATATCAACACAGAACCACAGTTTGGGCAGTTGAATTTCACACATTTATCATTAGGCATGATAGTTCTGTGACAAGAGCTACATACTGGCAATGAAATGGAAGATGACATGTTCAGACCTGATTAAAAACCGAATTTATATCTTGCTTATCAATTGTACTTCATCTCATGTTAACAGTCGTCTAAATTCACTACCTAAAATTGCTTGTACTGTTTTTACTGATCCCTTTACACCAAGAAGTTTGGCAAGAGAAACAGTATGAAAATCAAAAGTGCCTTCTTTTGAGATCTCTTCTAGGATTTGTGGCGTGACAGATTCAAACATCTTGTCTATTGCTTTGTTGTCAAATCTTTCTAAGAGTTTTCGTGCAAGAAGCATGTTCTGAAATTCATTATCAAATTTTTCAGACCATTTCTTTTGATATTCTAATAGATCGGATTGATTTCCAGATTCTAGATATTTTGATATCGCTCTTCCTGCAAATATACCCCCAAGACCGCATGAATATATTCCCCCTGCAGTTGTAGGCTTTGACTGACCAGCTGCATCTCCTATTGTAACTATGTTTTTTGTAACAAAGTTTTCTATTGGACCCTTTATCCATATTGGTGCAAAGATCTTTCGCACAACTGAATGCTTTCCTTTTTGTGAAAGAAAGTTTTCTAGTGCTGCTGCAGCGTTGATTCCCTTTCCTGCAATACCTATTTTAGAAACATCTGCATGTGTGGGAATAATCCAAGCAAAAAATCCCGGATATTTTTCTTGGTCAAAATAAACTTCAATCCTATCCTTTTCAATCCAGTCTGCATACACTTCATACTGCGCAGATTGCAAAACACCCTCTCTGTCTTTGTGAATTAAGGAGGAAACTCCGCGCGCATCAACGATAATTTTGCATTTTAGCACCCCATCGGAGGTCTTTACTTCATCTTTGTTGGTTTCTTTAAGCGATGTCTTGACACGTATTTCTGCGCCATAATTTTTTGCTTGATGTGCTATTTGTTTGTCAAAGTCTCTCCTATCTAATACTACAACTTTTTGGGCCTTGGCATCAATTGTGAAACTTTTTCCGGATGGCGAGTTTATAGATGCAGATCTTATTTTGTTTTCAAGAGTCCCCCTTGTTGGAACTATTCCAAGTTCCTCAATTCCAGAAATACTTACCACTCCACCGCAATGCTCAGGAGTACCGATTTCATGATCTTCTTCTATGACTAGTACACTATGACCCAGTCGCGCAATTTCTCTTGCACATAAAAGTCCAGAGACACTACCACCTGCAACTATAACTTCATAATCCACAAGTTTTCATTCTATAAACAATTATTTATTTCAATTCAAAAGTTTAACATACTCTAATTACTTTGTAAAGAAATAATGGGTTCAGTTAAACAAGTAATTGTGGTTAGAAAAGATCTTGATATGGGTACAGGAAAAATTGCTGCCCAAGTTGGACATGCTTGTGTTTTAGGAGCTGAACATGTTCGCAAATCATACCCAGAATGGTATAAAGAATGGATTGTGTCAGGTCAGGAAAAAGTTGTTGTCAAAGTAACAAGTCTTGAACAACTAGAACAGGTAAAAAAACATGCCATATCTTTAGATCTTCCTTGGTCTGAAGTAACAGACGCAGGACATACGCAAATTTCTCCTGGAACAGTTACTTGTATCTCAATAGGACCAGCACCAGAAACTATTGTAGACAAAGTTACAAAAGACCTGAAGCTTTTGTAGAATAAGATATAACAAGGACTATTTGACTGCAGATTGTGAAAAAACACTCAAAAAGAATTCTTGCTTTTGCTTTAATGGCAGTTTTTATTGTTTCAGTTATCAGCGTTGCCGGCCTGAGCATAAGTAAAAGTACCACCAAGCCAGACACAGAAACCAAAGACAAAACGACAATCACTGGGACACCAGCAGATAACTATCCAGATGACAAGCGGGCAACTTTTTGTGGGACGGGAAATGCAAAATCTAACAGATTCATAACAGAATTCAAAATTCCGACAATTTGTACCCAGCCTCTTGCAATTACAACAGATCCTTCCGGCACTGTGTGGTTTACAGAATCAAATACAGGAAGACTTGCAAAATTTGATCCCTTCAGTAGGCAGTTCACTGAATACAACAATACACAATGGCCAAAGGGCGACAGAGCCATGATGTGGGGAATAACCCGTACAGATGATGGAAACTTGTGGTATACCGATGAGATTCATCATGCGATATGGAAATTTTCAATTGGTGACAAGAATTTCTCTAGCTTCAAATATCCTGTACCTCAGGGAGGAAAAAGTTTTCCGCAAAAGATCGTCCTCAAAAATGACAAAATTCTTGTTAATGATTTTGATGGAAACAGGATAACATTTTTTGATCCTACCCAGGTTGGAAAGGAAATAAAATATACTTCAGTGAATTCGCCTCTAAATAATACTGTCACAGCTGCATTAGCAATTGATTCTAGAGATAATATTTGGTATACTGCATGGAACTTTCAGACAGGGGAAGGAAATCTAATACAATACGATCCACAGACTAGTGATGGAACCAGATTTAATTTCCCTGCAGGGATGAGGGCTCCAAACGGAATATCGGTAGACAATGATGACAAGATTTGGATTAGTGATACATCAAGTAGTTTCTTTTTCAAGTTTGATCCACAGTCACAACTTTTTACAAAATTCGTTACTTCACCACCTCAGCAAACAACTTATGGAAATTCTTCTGGAGTAATCAAGACTCCAGTCACCAGGCCCTACTGGAATAGTTTTGATGATTTGGGCAGACTCTGGTTTAATGAACAAACAGGAAACAGTATTGCGGTATTTGATCCAACAAAAGAAACTCTTGTAGAGTATTTGATTCCTTCCCAAAATCCAAACTGGTCCGATTGCGGTGGACTTCAAAATTGTGGAATAGCTCAAACACTTGACTTTGCTATCAGTGGTAAAAGTATCTGGTTTTCAGAATGGGTTGAAAACAATATTGGAGTCCTCGATTCCAGCATACCTCTACCTATTGATGTGAGCCTAGACAAAAGAGATCTAATCATCAGCGGAGGAGAGAATGCAACATTATCCTTTACAGTTACACCAATGGAGGATATCAAGGAACCCATCAAGTTAATCACTTCCACCACAGCTGGACTAAATGACCTTCTTGTGACAAGTGAAACTCAAGAGGTGAATGTTGGAAGTCAGCCTTTGAGTGTTTCCCTTAATGTTTCTGCAGACAAATTCGCACTTCCTGGGACATATAAAGTACTGATTGGAGCACAGCATAATGAAGTAACCATTTCAGAGTATGCCACAGTTACAATAAAGTAAGATGTGATTCCTAAACTTGATTTGGATATTGGTATTTTTGTATATAGTACCAAGTTCAAAGGAATTGGAGGAAAAATAAAATCAACTCCTGAAGATTTTCTTGTATCTGAAATCCTAGATGAAAAGACTTTATCAAAAGTTTCCACGACAGAAGGGTATCCAGTATACAAATTAAAAAAACATGGAATTGATACCAACCATGCTCTTTCTGAAATTTTGAAAATACATGGATTAAGACTGAAAGCACTTGGTCTAAAGGATGCTAATGCAACAACAGAACAATTTGTTTGTTCAATGGAAACATCAAGAAATGTTAGGAATTTTTCTACTAACAGATACACCCTTGAATTTTTTGGTTATCTTCCCAAACCCCTCACCAAAAGGGACATGGTTGGCAATCATTTTAAAATAAAAATAGAAGACGCACCGTTTTTGGAAATTAATAATTTTAACGAATATGATAAAGTGCTGAATTTTTTTGGATATCAAAGGTTTGGAAGTAAAAGGCCCGTATCTCATCTAATAGGAAAAGCAATCTTACAAAACAATTTTGATCTTGCCGTTAACCTTCTTCTTTCCTTTAGCTCGGAAAATGATTCCCCAGAGAATACTAAAATTAGAAAAATGCTTGAAGACAAGTCAAACTATCCCAATGTCTTACAAGAGATTCCGCCACAGATGGATATTGAGAGAATAGTGTTGTCAGAAATGGTCGAGCATGGCAATCCTCTCAGGGCATTGAGAACAATCCCTCTTACCATTAGAAGATTTTTTGTTCAGGCCTTCCAGTCTTTTGTGTTCAATTGTACGGTTAGTTCTGCCTTTGAATATGGAGAGGAGTTGTTTGCTCCGAAGTCTGGAGATGTGTGCTATGACAAAAAAAGCACACTTGGAAGGTACGAAAATGATCAAAGCCAGAGACTTGCAATACCACTTGTAGGATATTCATATTCTAAAAAGAATAGATTTGATTACCATATTTCCAAAGTTCTAGAGAACGAACAGGTTCATGCAAAAGATTTTTTTTCAAAAACAATGCAAGAGGCAAGTGATGAGGGAGGATTCAGACAAGCCGTTATGAAATGCGAGAATTTTTCTCTATTAGAACCCACAATAACTTTTACATTGTCCAGGGGATCATATGCTACGATACTTTTAAGGGAAATAATGAAACCAAAAGATCCTATAAAAGCAGGATTCTAAATTAATTTTAATTTAGATTTTTTCATTTTTGAGTTGGATGACCATATCATTTTGATACTAAAGACGAACCTGTTATGCCAAACCGCATCTTTCATAATAACGTTGGTGATAGTCTTCTGCTTTGTAAAATTGTAATGCAGGAACAATTTCTGTCACAATTTTTTTGTCAGTCTTTCCAGAATTTTGAAGTTTTTCTTTTGATGCTCTTGCAATGGATTCCTGCTCAGGAGAATGGAAAAAAATTATAGATCGATATTGAGTTCCAATGTCAGGTCCTTGTCTGTTTAGGGTAGTGGGATCATGATTGTTCCAAAATAAATTCAAGAGTTCGTCGTATGAAATTTTTGATGGATCATATTCTACCTGGACAACTTCAGCATGTCCAGTTTTTCCCGTGCACACATCTTCATATGTGGGATTTTCAAATGAACCTCCTGCATATCCAACAGATGTTGATAGAACCCCATTTGCTTTTTGGAAAATAGGTTCTACACACCAAAAACAACCTGCCCCAAAAGTGGCCTTCATAATTTGAGTTGTCAAATCATCACATTAAAACGCTAGCATGTTATGATATTTATTTATCGTAATTCAAAAGTATGTGTGTTTGATGAAATTTTTACTAGGGTGGTAAAGGCTCCTAATTTTTTGCCGGGGTTTGACTGGATCAATACAAAAGAACCACTTTCTCTTGAAAAATTAAAAGGACATGTAGTTGTTCTAGATTTTTGGACGTATTGTTGCATAAACTGTATGCATACGTTACCCGTTTTGGCAGAACTTGAGAAAAAATACGAAGGAAAACCTGTTGTTTTTATTGGTGTACATTCAGCCAAGTTTTTCAATGAACAAGATGTAAAAAACATAGAGCAGGCTGTCGCTAGATATGAGATTTCTCATCCAGTTGTGGTTGACAAAAAAATGGCAATTTGGAAAAAATATGATGTTTCAGGATGGCCGACAATTGTAATAGTTGATCCAAATGGAACCATAGTTTACAAACAATCCGGAGAGGGTCAGAAGGAGGCAATAGAAGATACTATAGATACACTTTTGGAAAAAAATACAAAATCAGGAACTTTATCCAAAGAACCACTCAAGATTGAACATATAAAAATTCAAGATAAAACATTACTTTCGTACCCAGGAAAGATATCCATTTCAAAAGATGGCAAGATTGCAGTAAGTGATTCAAATCATAATAGGATTCTTGTTACAGATCTTTCTGGCAAAATTGAATTCATAATTGGCAATGGAAAGAACGGATTTTCAGATGGTGATTTCAATACTGCCACATTTTTCAGACCGCAAGGAGTGTTGTGGAAGAATAATTCAATTTTTGTTGCAGATACAGAAAATCATGCAATAAGAAAGATTGACCTGCAAAACAAGCAAGTAACTACGCTTGTAGGAACTGGTAAGCAAGGTCCATGGGTTTCAAGGGGAGGGAAAGGAAGGGAAACTGCAATTACCTCTCCCTGGGACTTGGCAGAAAAAAATAATTTAATTTTCATAGCCATGGCAGGAAATCATCAGATATGGTCATATGACTTGGAATCTGATCTTGCAAGACCATTTGCAGGAAATGGTCATGAAAACATCATTGATGGTGAAAATCACATGGCGCAGCTTGCCCAACCCAGTGGTCTTTCAATTTATGGAAACAAACTGTATTTTGCCGATAGTGAGGTTTCCGCGATAAGAGAGATAGATCTAGAAAAGAATCAAGTTAAGACAATCGTGGGACACGGTTTGTTTGTGTTTGGACATCATGATGGACATGTTGATGAGGCATTGTTTCAACATCCACTTGGAGTTTTTACATATGAAAACAAGGTCTATGTTGCAGACACATACAATTCAGCAATTAGAGTAATCGACCTACAATCCAACCAAGTGTCCACACTCATAGGGAAATCAGGCATGAATGGGGCATGCAGATTGGATGATCCAAAATGTGATACGTTGGGTTTGTACGAACCAAGCGATGTTGAATTATTTGGAGATAAATTATACATTTCAGATACGAATAACCATCTTATCAGAGTCTATAATATGGAGAAAAATGTTCTTGAAACACTTCGAATAACATAATAAGATTTATCATCGTACAACAATAGTAAATACATGGAAAAAGCATATGTTTTGATTGGCTGTGAACTTGGTTCAGAAAATGACCTTGTGAAAAAACTCTTAGATATAGACAAAGTCAAAGACGCTCATGTAACATATGGTGATTATGATATAGTCGTTGAAGTGGAAACGGAGACAGAAAGACAGATGGACAATCTTATCACAAAAAAAATTCGACAATTAGACAAGATACGAACGACGACTACTTTGGGCGTCGTAAGTTAATTTTTGATAGCGCAAACCCAGTTGATAGCATAACGATTCCGCCAATTATAATCCATTGACCATTGGTTATCCATTCTGGATTAGAATACATGAAAGAGGATTCTGGTCCTACTATGGATTGACCTTGAAGATAAAACACAATTCCTAAAATAATAACGACTGTTCCTAGGACTATTGTTGGTTTTCCCGCCCTCACAAATAATCAAACATGAGAGAGCCATAAAAGGTAAAGAGATTTGATAAATTGAGCAAATCATTTTTCAGTTGTCTCTTTAATGTCTTTTTCAAAAATCCACATTAGATTGGATGAGTGGGGAACAGACCTATACGAACTTAGGCACAATCGGAGTTGGATAGATCTTTGTATATTTGCAGGAGCTGCAGCATTTGCAATAATCTTGTACCTAACATATGGTCCAGATATTGAAAGGACCACCAAGGAATCGCCTATTATTATAAACATAATGTTTGGCCCTGCCTTTGCAATTGGTTTACTGTATGGCATAAAGATGACTGATGGTGTTATGAGACCTTCAGAAACAAGAAGTCCAATTAAGAGAGCTATCGTAAAGATATTTTTATTCTTGTTTATGATGGGAGCCATTTTTAGCTCCGTTACTTTTGCCATACATGGAGGAATAGATCCACCAAAAAAATCAATTTTAGAAGATGGTCTAATCCCCTGGGCAACAGAGTTTATTCAAGCAAATGGTGGTCTAACCTTTCTGATAGTTTCCAGCATAACAATAATGGCTGCTGCTACAAAACGAATCGTTGGGATTGAAGGGTTTTTCAGTAAAGTCTTCACTTTTGTTGGTACTTTTGTCTTTTTTTCCATGATATCTTTGAGTCTATCTCATAGTGACCCTACAAATTCACAGATGTATCTTTATGCTTTCTACCAAGCAGGAATAGTTGGCGGGATTTTTTATCAGATGAATAAGCTTACCGCACGGGCTAACCTGTGGGAAGATTTTGCAAATGGTTACTAGATTTTAATTTTATAAACATAATCACAGCACAAAATGCAATTACTGTGACAAGCAAGGTAAGACTAGAAAATTCTGGAAGATATGTAGTACCAATTATTTCCATTGAGTTATGTCCTGTACCATTGAATTCTACTACAATAAATGAAATCTGCTCATTTTTTCTTATTTGTGGAAATATTTCTTCTCCATTTACAAATACTGTGAGGTCACCATCTATTAGATTAATTGGGATCTGTATTTCTGCAAAGTTATTCTCAAGACTACTAGTTATATCAAAGGCAAGTTTTTTGTCATCTCTTGTGAATTTTACATCGTTGATTTCAAAGTTAGCTACACTGTCTACCTTAAAGTCATATCCACTGGTTTCAATGGTGAAATCTTTTTTCAAACCTGTTTTATCAGAAATAGCTCCAAAAGCAGGTGGCAGGACCACACAAGTTAGAGACACTAATACTAAAAACGCTAATACTTTCAATTCCTAGTTCTTAAGCCCAGCAATCTTGCCGCGCATTTCTCTGTCTTTAAAGATCCTAGGATGTGAAGGATCAGCCAAAATTACTTCGTACCATAGAAACATCCCATCTTGATGCAGATAATATGAGCCTAGAAGTTTCATGTTTGGGTGTCTTTCAAGAACTCTGCGTTCTGCTACTTGTTGCATACTAACATCTGGTTTTATTCTTGTTACACCAAGGTGCTTTGGTCTTCGTCCAGCAACAGGTCTTTTCTTACGCATGTTACCTTTACCCACACGCATCCGAATCACAACTATTCCTTCCTTTGCTTTGTACCCTATCCTTCTTGCTTTTTGAATCCTGCTTGGTCTTTCTATTCTTGTAAGGGCATTTTGTTTTCTCCATTCAATAGCCTTTGCTCTTAGTTCAGGAGAATTTTCCTGCCACATTTTGAGCCAGATTTGATCCTGACGGCTAATCATATTCGGCTCTAACAAAATCCCCTTAATATCTGTACCATCTTTTATATCAAAAAACAAGGCATTTGTAAAGGAACAAACGCATATTATGAAATAATTACCATGAAGAATAAATTGAATGTTAAAAATATTTTTCTGATTTTCGTGTTTATTATTTTGGCAAATCAATTTAATTTTGCATCAGCTGTTTCACTTTCAATCCAGACAAACAAGGCTGAATATCAGTTTAAGGATCTTCTTTCCTTTGTTATCCAAGTATCTGAGGTAACAGGAGATACATTAACTCTTCACATAAGAGATGAATCTGGAAAAAATAGTACCCCCATAGTGCTTCAAATAGTTAATGCAACCACTACAATAACAGCAAGAGAGTCTTTTGATCCCACAGTATACAAGTCAGGGGTTTATTATTTAGATGTAGAGTATTCAGGTGCTAATGCAACTACTTCATTTAAAATAATGAGTTCAGACACAATTGTTATTCCATCCTGGGTGAAGAATTTAGGAAAATGGTGGTCGCAAGATCTTGTCACTGATAAAGATTTTGCCAGAGGTATTGAGTATCTTATTAAAGAAAAAATTATTGTCATCCCTGAAACAGAAAATCCATCGTCAAGTAGTACCACAAAGATACCTGCATGGATCAAAACTAATGCAGGCTGGTGGGCAGATAACCGCATATCAGATTCAGATTTTGCCTCTGGAATACAATATCTAATCAGAAATGGGATAATTGTAGTCTAGTATTATTTTATAATGTCATGATTTAGGGGAGTGACTTTTCTGTTCGTAAACCTTTGAAGATCACGAGGATAATAACAAGGGCAACAAAAGCACCAGCCGTCATCACAAATTCTTGCAATTGTCTTTCATTAACTGAAATTGACCAAGTCGATAATTTAGAAAAGTCAAAAATGTTTTGTGTTATTTCTTTGGATGGTTGTTCTTCGGTTGGAGTTACTTCCTCAGATGGTTTTTCTTCAGGAACAGATTCTACAGGCGCTGGTTCCTCCGAGGTGGGTTTTTCTGAGGTTTCATTTTGTGGAATTTCCTTTACTGGTTCAGCCGTTTGGTTTTCCACTGTGGGCACAATTTCAGTGGATTTTCCACCAAGTTGTGTTCCAAAAACCTCAAGTTCTGTTGTTCCTTGCGATAATTGCATGAAAAGAGTTCTAGTGGTATCTGTTTTTTCTTTCTCGGAAAATGGAACAAGTTCGCCATCAGCGATTATAAAGAAATCAGAATCATCTCCATTTTCTTTAGAGTCAAGCAGTTCCCTTGGAATTGTTAATTCTAGTGTAGCAACTGAACTTGTAACATCAATTTCAAAAATGAGCTCTGCATCATCTGAGTTGGGAATTACTTCAAAAACCGTTGTGTCTTTTGCATCATAACTAAGGTCGTATAGTTTCCCATAGTCAACTTTTATGATTTTTTCATCTGCAAAAACAAGGGCTGGTGGAAAGATGAGTAAGAGGAATAAGAGTAGTTTCAGTGTGAGCAATACTAAATTACGCCACGTAGAATCATTATTATCTTTTCTGCTATAACATTTGCAGCTAAAGTCTGAGCTTCTTTTGTCTGTGCCCCTATGTGAGGAGTGCAAATGACGTTTGGTAATGTTGCGAGTTTGTTTCCTGTCGCAGGTTCTTTCTCAAATACATCCAAAGCCGCGCCTGCGATCTTTCCTTCTTTTAAAGCAGCATATAGTGCCTCTTCATCTATAATTTCTCCCCTAGACGTATTAATCAGATAAGCAGTTTTTTTCATTCTTCCAAGTTTTTGTGAATTTACCAAATGATGAGTCTCATTTGTAAATGGAACATGAAATGAAATATAGTCCGAGTTTGAAAGCAATGTGTCAAGATCTGTCTTTATCAGTCCCACCTCTCGTACAAAATCATCGGCAATCGGAATTACATCATATCCTATAATATTCATGTTTAATGCTCTTGCATGTTTTGCAAGCCTCTTGCCAATGTTTCCTAGTCCAACAATCCCAAGATATTTTCCCGACAGCTCGGTTCCCATCAGTTCTTTTTTGAGCCATTTTCCGTTTCGTATTTCTCTATCAGCTCTTGGGATTTCCCTAGCAAGTGAAAGCATCAACCCCAAAACAAGTTCTGCAACCGCATTCATTGCGCCTTCAACTGCATTTATCACTCTGATTCCTTTTGCTTTTGCTGAATCCACATCGATGTTATCAAGGCCTACGCCTACTCGCGCAATTACCTTGCACCTGTCTGCTTTTTCTATCATGTCTTTTGTTATTTTGGTTCTGCTTCTTACTATGACAATGTCAAAAGTACCAATTTTTTCTTTGATCTGATCTAGTGTAATTTCTGGTTCGTATGTAATTTTGAGGCCATTTTTTTGTAGAATGTCGTTTAAGATCGGAGCAACTTGATCACAAATTAAAACGGATTGATTGAAACTCATGAAAAAGAACCGCTATGTACAGAATATAATCATTGTGCAAACAAAAAAACAAAAAAAGGAAAATAGGGATTTAAATTCCTAGTTTAGATTTTATTTCGTCAGCACGAGCGTCGGTGTAAAGGCCATGCAAGTTTAGCTTTGGTTGTGACATGCTGTTCATACCAGTTGGTGGTACGGCATCGCTTGGATTACCTAGCACCTCGGCCAATGATTTTGCATCTCCTACCTCTAAACCAAATGGATTTCCAGCAACAATAACTGATGCTGCTCCTTCAAAGATTTGAGCATAGTCATGGTTTACTGCTACGTAGACTCCTGGTTCATCAAAGACAACATCTATGATTGCCCCTTGGGATCCGCCAATTAACCACGTTTCGGTACCTTGTGCCTGTACCCTGTTTCCTTGAGTAACTCTATCAATTATTTCTCCAACTATGTGGAAGAAAACTGGTTCGTTACCTTGGTTTTCAACAAACCATCTTGTGTGGGTACCAGTTGGTACAAACAATAGTTGTGATTGGTATTGCTTTAGATCTGCAGAGTTCCATGGTTGTGCAACGAAGATGTTCTTTCCTGGATTACCATTTATCAATTTGTTGTGGACTTCGTTTGGAACATATCCAAATGAAATTCCGTTTACAACACTCAGGGTTGAATGATGCATGAACATCTCACTTTGGTCATACGAACCGTCCGCGTTCAAGTACAATTGATTGTACTGTAACTGGAACTCTAGAGCTTCGGCAGGAACCAAAGTTCTATCCTTTACGACTTTTCCGCCATCAACACTTGTTTTTTCTACCAAGAGTTTATTGTATCCATTAAGTGGGTCAACAATTGCCATACCATACATTCCAGATAAGACATGTTGATCCATTGCTGCTACATCAACACCAGAACAGTGATACTTGAAAGTACCAGGGACTTCTGCGATGTAACAGTATGTTTTGGATGTTCCTGGAAGAACTTTACCAAAGTTTCCTGCGGACATTTGTGAAGCGTGCATGTCGTTACCATGTGGACTTGATTCACCTTCTGGAACTGTCAATGTCATCTTGACAACGTCACCTTGTGTGACTCTGAGTGTTGGACCTGGGACCTGACCGCTGAAGGTCATCGCCTTGTAGGTTTGGCCACCCATAATTGGCAATTCTGCACTTTGACCAGTTACATTGAATTCAACCACTTTACGACCTGAATCTTCCAAGACTGCACAGTCTGTTACAGCAAATGCCGCTGGCATTACTAATTCTAGACCGCCCATGTCATGGATTTTTTGCATTAAGTCTGCATCATTATTTGAAACAGACATTACGCTTCCAGTCATTTGTGACTGCGTATACGTGCTTCCGAACAACGTTGCTGCTATTACTGCAACTGCAGCGATAGACAGTATACTATACCGTTTGTTCATCGATCCAATCGACCTATTCTTAGTATATTAATCTATTGTGTACAACTTCAAAAATCGCTAGATTTTACAAAGTTTTGATTATCTTTTTTTTTAAAAGGTAATGAATATTAGTAAAACGAATTCAAGCTTGCGTGTGAAGTTTAGGACAGATAAGGATTCTTTAGGGGAGGTAAAAATTCCTGAAGATGCTTACTATGGTGCTTTTACGTCCAGAGCAATTCAGCAATACCATGTTACAGGCCACCGATCTCATCTTTATCTCATAATGGCATTTGTTATGATCAAAAGATCGGCAGCTGTAGCAAATATGAAAACTGATGTGATTGACAAAAAGCGCGGTAGTGCAATTATTAAAGCGTGTGATGAAGTCATCTCTGGAAAATTCCTAGACCAGTTTGTTATTGAAGAAATAAACTCTGGTGCAGGAACTGCATTCAACATGAATGTCAATGAAGTACTTGCAAACATTGCTCTTGAAATTATGGGTCATAAGAAAGGAAATTACGACATCCTTCATCCAAATGATCATGTAAACATGTCTCAATCAAGCAATGATACATTTCCAACTGCAATGCATGTTTCAATTTTATTTAACTTAAAGCAAGTTATCCCAGTTCTCGATGATTTGATCAAATCATTAAACAAAAAGGCACGAGAGTTTTCGGGCTTTCAAAAAATTGGAAGAACCCATCTCATGGATGCACTTCCTGTAAGTCTTGGAAAAGAATTTGGTGCATATTCTACAGCAGTTGCAAAGGCCCGTGATGCAATAGTTATTGCAAAAAAAGAATTAGAACATGTTGCATTGGGAGGAACTGCTGTAGGTACGGGAGCAAACACACCAAAAGGTTACAGAAACATAGCAATTTCTGAACTTGGAAGAATCTCAAAACTTCCATTAAAACCTCAGCAAGACATGCAGTATTCTTTGCAAAGCAAATTTGCAGTTGTAAATCTCTCTTCCACATTAAGGAACTTGGCAGTTGAGATTGGCAAGATTTCTAACGACGTTAGATTGATGGCATCAGGTCCTGTTGCAGGACTCTCGGAAATTGGCATACCTGCAGTTCATGCTGGTTCTTCCATAATGCCAGGCAAAGTGAATCCATCACTTGCCGAATGTATGAATATGATATGTTTTAACATCATAGGCAACGATGTATCTGTTGCACTTGCGGCGCAAGCTGGACAATTTGAGCTTAATGTCATGTTACCAGTTATGCTCAAGTCTGTTTTAGAATCTACTGATATGTTAAGAAATTTTATTCCAATATTTTCTCATAACTTGATTGATGGTTTGTCTGCAAACAAGCAGAAGCTTCACCAAAACATAGAGAGCAGTCCTGTCATAGTAACATTACTTTCTCCAAAAATTGGATATCAAAAATCTGCTGAGTTATACAAAGAATCTCTAAAGACAGGTAAAACAATCAGGCAACTTGTAATCTCCAAAGGATTGATGAATGAAAAGGAAGTAAATTTGTTATTGGGATGAAATGGCGAGGATCTGGGTAGAAGCACATGGTTGTTCTGCAAGTTTTGCAGATTCTGAGATGATTTCTGGTCTTATTGTAAATGGGGGTCACACCCTTGCTCAGAGTACATCAGATTCTGATCTGAACTTGATTGTTACCTGCTCAGTAAAAGATGCAACTGCAAACAAGATGATATATCGAATTAAAACACTGAAGTCAAAACCTCTTATTGTTGCGGGATGTCTGCCAAAAGCTGAAAGAGGTACTGTTGAAAAATTTAGTCCTACGGCAAGCATGCTTGGTCCAAATTCTATTGGAAAAACGCTTGATGTCATAGACTTTGCATTGAAAGGAAAAAAAAGAGTGGAGATTGTGGATTCCGATATCTCTAAAGTTGGATTGCCCAAAGTCAGACTAAATCCAGTTATTGGAATAATAGAGATTGCAAGTGGTTGTATGAGTGAATGTACTTTTTGTCAAACAAAACTCTCCAAGGGTGATTTGCGTAGCTACCGAATTGGTGATATTGTCAGACAAATTAGGCATGATTTGAGTGATGGGTGTAAAGAGATCTGGCTTTCTTCTACGGATAACGGATGTTATGGATTAGACATAGGAACAGATCTGCCTGGCCTAATAACTTCAGTTGCAGAGATTAACCAAGACTTCATGATAAGAATAGGCATGATGAATCCAATGTATATGCCAAGAGTTCGTGATGGTCTATTGAAGGCATTTGAAACAGACAAAGTCTTCAAATTTCTTCATATTCCTGTTCAAAGCGGAAGTAGCAGAGTCCTAAAGGAAATGAAACGTGGTCATACCGCCAAAGTATTTAGAGACACGAATGAGAAATTCCGTAAAAAGTTTGGCAAGTTTACAATTTCAACCGATGTCATAGTTGGATTTCCCTCTGAAAGTGAGGATGATTTTGAGCAGACAGTAGAACTGATAAAAGAGACCAGACCTGATGTGATAAACCTCTCACGATATAGTGCAAGACCAGGTACAGAAGCTTCTAAAATGAAGCAAATGGAGGTGTCTGAAGTAAAAAGACGAAGTAAGATTGTATTTGAGTTGGCAAAAAAAATAGCCTATGAGAGGAACAAAGAATGGTTAGGTTGGAGGGGAAAGGTATTATTTGATGAAATCTCAGAAGGTATGATAAAAGGAAGAAACTTTGCCTACAAACCAGTAGTTATTGATGAGGAAAAAAAAATAGGAGAAAAAATCAACGTTGAGATCATAAGGGCTACACAATTTGGATTGTATGGAAAAATTGTAAGCTAAAAATTTTTAGATCCAATATAGGATCAAAACTAATCAACAACGTTTTTTAACCTACATGGGAAGCAAAAGAGAGTTATGGATTTTGAGATGCAAGAACCTGTATTAGTTGTTGGACTTGGCGGAGCAGGATGTCGACTAGCAATAAAAGCCAAGGAAAAGCTGAATTCTGAATGTCTTTTGATAAGCCATGACGCAAAGGATCTAGAATCTGATTGTACTAGAATCATGATAAATACAAACCCAGTTCTTAATCCATCCTCATACCTCATAAGAGGTGTGTCCTTTGGAATTCTTGAGGACGTAAAGGAGAGACTAGGTAACTATTCCACGATTATAATAATTGCTAATCTTGCTGGTAAATCTGGCGCTGCTTTAGCCCCAATCATTTCTCAAGCAGGAAAAGAACTTGGAAAAAACGTGCTTTCCTTTGGTATTATGCCATTCAAGTTTGAAAAGGACAGGATTTTCTTTTCTGGGGTTTCATTAAAGAGGCTAAAAACAAATTCTGATTGCACCATTATAGTAGACAACGATGCCCTTCTTGATAGCAATCCAGACCTAACGCCTGATTCTTGTAATAAAATAACAAATGCGGCACTTCTTGAAGTAATTTCTTCGCTAAAAGCCTCCTCAGTCCCTCTTGATACAAACATTCTTTCCACAAGTAAGGACATGTCAGATGTACAAACCTCGCTTAGAGATTCCATTAAGATGCTTTACGAAGATGCACCACCAAATAGTGTTAAAAGCACGATGTTGTATGTCATGGGCGGAAACAAGGTATCAGTAGGGGTATTGAATTCAATGGTTAATACAATCAGCGGAATTTTTAACGATGATAGTACACGTGTAAGCCTTTCTGTCGTAGCTGCTGAAAATTCTAAAGTCATTTTGCTCACATCAGTGGATGGCGAAACAAGATTTGATAGATATGATCCACTTGGAGTCATTCCAAATACATTAGATTGGGATTATCCAGATTGCAGTATTAAATTGGATCTTGAACTAAGTCAAATAGAATAAATTTTTACTTTTTCTTTGATTTTGTACTGGATTTTGATTTAGTCTTTTCTTCTGGTTTCTTTTCAGATTTTTCTTCTTTCTTTGTTTTCTCTGGTTTTGGTGTCGGTTTTTCTTTTGTTTCTGGTTGTTTTTCTGGTGTTCGCTCTGGTTTTTCTTCCACCTTTTCTATTTTTTTTGATTTTGATTTCTTCTCTACTTCTTCCTTCTTTGGCTTTTCTTCTTGATATTTTGAAATCAAAACTGCACCATCATCATCTTTTGTTAATTTGACTCGAATCTTTCTTGGAGGATGTCTTATTCCTCTTGCCCAAACCAGGTGACTCACATCTTCTTCTATCTTTACATTTTCCGACTTCATGTGCCGTACTGCAAATTCTCTTATCATATTAATTGCCCTCTTTGCTCTTTGGTTATTTGGAGAGAGTAAAACTTTTCCGAGGTTTATTGTGTAAACACGTTCAATTGTTTCTTGAGACAAATTATCCAACTCCTACATCTGTTCTTCGCCACTGTCTTTTCTTTGGATTTGTTCGAACTGTTCTTTTTGTTTTGATTATTACCCACGCTGGAACAGATGAATTCTGCTTTAGTTTTTTCATCAATCTTATTTTCCTTGGAGTGGACTTGTGAGCTGCCATGAAAGTTGGACAATCCTGACCTCTTTTTAAATGAATCTCGGATACGTGTGTTTTATGTGCAGTTATAACATCCCGTTTTCTGACAGTAGCATCATAATTTGTTTTATCATCCTTGCAGACGCCCCCCAGATCAAGTAATCTTGATATCTAAAAGTATACATTTCTTGAATTGAACTGTGAGTAGGATCTCTGTCTTTTTCTATTGTTTTGAAAAGTGGAAACATGGGGATATGTAGGATTTTTTCGATTTCTGAGTTTGGTTTGAGCTTTGGAATTTCAGAGGTAATTGAAACAAATGGTGTAATTGTAAAACCAGAGTTGAGGGTTGTGACTGGTTTTAGCTGCCCGATGATTTGTTGTCGTAATACATCAAGCCCGATTTCTTCTCTTGTTTCTCTCATAGCTGTTTCAAGGAGATCATAATCATCTTCTTTCCAGGTTCCACCAGGAAAAGAAATCTCCCCTGGGTGTAAATTCATTGTTTTTGGCCGTTCAGTCATAATCATTTTATGTTCTGAACCATGAATTAGTATCAATACTGCAGCAAGCTTTTTCTTCCCATTTTCCTTGGCATCAGGAACAATTTCATTCGATAGTGTGTTTTTGAGTTTTTGTGGATCCATCTATTAATACATATCTGAAATTGTTATTGATTGTTACCGTCAATCAAACTATATAATAAAATACTCTGCGTTAGGATGATGTACTATTAATGCTGCTGTTGATTGTTCAGGAACAATTTGGCCTGCTTCTGTCAAAGTAATGTTAGATTTCTCAGGTTCTAATAACTTCCATACTATATGATGCTGTGCTACATCTGGGCAGCTAGGATATCCCCAGCTATATCTCAATCCTCTTTTTTCTCCAATTTTTAATTCATTTCTTATTTTTTGGTTCGTCCATTCTGCCATGGCTTCGGCAGTTTCAACTGCTAGTCCATGCAAATAATACGCATCAGTGTATTTTTCTTCCTTGTTCCATTTCTCTATAAGTTCAGAGACTTTGTTGCCCACAGTTACTACCTGAAATACAACAACATCATCTTCTCCAAAATAATCTGTAATGCACAGATGTCTTTCTTTTGTTGATCTTGGAAAAACAAATGTCATCTGGTCACCTTTATGATCTACAACTAGTTTGTTTTCTTTATTATGACATTTAAAATAACCATAAACGATGGTTGGTTCAAAAAGTCCCTCTCTGGTTATTCTTTCTTTCCATTGTTGCAGTAATTTTTCGTGTTCTGGTTCGGATTCCTTTGCTTTGTTTCCGCGCAATCCCCATGATAATGCGAAAAGTGATTTTTTATTGATGAATTTCCAAACTTCGTTAAGATCAATTTGTTTTGGTCCCAGTCTAATTGCTTGATCAATAATGGGTGGAATGGGTGGGGTTACTGGTTTTATCCCACTGTGTGGCAGATCTTCAGTAACCTCTCGTATAACTCGTGTTTCTTTCCACTTTTCCAGTTTTGTTTTCCATTCTTGAAGGAAATTTGGTTTTTCATCAGAAACAAGTTTATCCATTGTTTTTAGTCCGTCAAACATGTTTTTGCAATAAAATACACCAGGAGTGTATATTCCGTCTTCTTTAGCTATTCTGTTTATGTAATTACTGTTAATGGCAGCACCCCCACACAATATGGGCAAACTCATGTTGTTTTTTCTAGCATAATCTACAAAATACTGCATCTGCTTTGAAGTCGATACTAATAAGGCTGATAATCCTATAGCGTCTGGTTTTACTTCGTTGATCTTGTCTAGGAATTTTTGTAAAGGGACTTGTTTTCCTAAATCATATACAGAATAACCATTATTTTCAAAGATGGTTTTGACTAGATTCTTTCCGATATCATGAACGTCACCGTAAACTGTTCCCAAAACTAGTTTGCCCTTGCTTGTTCCTTCTTGTTTTAAGAGATATTTTTCAAGCTCACTAACGGCAGCTTTCATACATTCTGCAGATTTTAATACAAAAGGCAAGATGAGCTCTCCTGCTCCAAACTTATCGCCAACTTCTTTCATGGCCGGAAGTAGTTCATCATTGAGTATTCTTATTGCACCTTCATGTGTTACTTCTTTTGGTGCTTGCAAAAGCAACCAACCATTTTTTGAAATGAGTGATTTTGTTAGGGAAATTTTTTCAGCGATTGCAGTGACGACGTCATTTTCGATTCCATCTTTTAACCTATTGACTATTCTGAAATTACATTTTTTTCCTGCACTCCATAAAGGATCGATTTCAACTCGTTTTACTGCAGTACTTACAGTACTCTTATTTTCAAAATATGCTATAAATTCCGAGAGGGCGTTTGAATGGGCATTAAAGATTAAATCTTCTGCAAGTTTTCTTTCTTTCTCGTTGATTTCAGAGTAGGGAACAACATCTTTTGGGTTAATTATTACAGTGTCTAGCCCATTTTTTACAGCATGGTATAGAAAGACTGCATTTAGTATCTTACGCGCCTGAGGAGCCAAACCAAAGCTTATGTTACTCAGACCAATGGTGGTAAACGAATTTGGAAATCGTTGTTTTACTAGTTTAATTCCTTCAAGGGTGTTTTTTGCAGCATCTTGAAATTCCGATTCACCAGTGGCAAGTGTAAACGTCAAAACATCAAAAATAAACTGTTCCGGTTTTAGTCCATATTTTTTTCCTGTTTCAAAAAGCAGCTCCGCAGTTTCAAGTTTTTCCTGCGGCGTTTTTGCCATTCCCTTTGGTCCTATACACATTGCTATCGCTGGAGTTCCATATTTTTCCATAAGAGGAGCAAGTGCATGGAATCGACTTCCATCGCCTTCTAGATTTATTGAATTTATAATCGGTTTTCCAGGAATTTGTTCTAGTGCAGCTGAAATCACGTTAGGATCGGTTGAATCTAAAACAAGTGGTGCGTCTATTTCTAAACTTAATAATTTTACAAGTTTTTTCATAAATTCTAATTCATCTGAGCGTTCTGTAGTTGCAACACAAACATCAAGGCAGTGAGCGCCGTCTTCTACTTGATTTCTAGCTAAATTCAGTAATTCATCAAAGTTATCATTAAGTACACATTCTTTGGCTTTTTTTGATCCTTGTGTGTTTAGTCTCTCTCCAATTATCAATGGTGGAGGTTCTTGTTTAAGATCAACCGCCTTTAATGCTGAACTGACTCTTGCTATATCCAACATGTTAGTTGTAACTATTTTTTCTAAATACTTATGCCTTAATCCTTTTTTGATCTATGACTTTACGTAGAGACGCAATATGTGCAGGGTTTGTTCCACAACATCCTCCAATGATTCGAACTTGATTGAAATCAGTAATGAAATTGTCTAGAGTTTTGGCCATATCATCAGGTGTCATCTTATACACTGCTTTTCCTCCCTGATTTTCTGGCATTCCTGCGTTTGGTACTACTAGTAATGGAATAGTACTTTGTTCATTAAGCCATCTTATACTGGTGGTCATCTCTATGGGACCGGTCGAACAGTTCAATCCAAAAACATCAATTCCCATATCTGATATTGTTGTAAATGCTGCTTGCACATTTGTTCCAAGCAACATTTTTCCATATTGATCTAGTGTTATGTTTGCAATGATAGGAATTTTTTTTCCTAATTTTTTCATTGCAAGATGAGATCCTTCAATAGCAAGTTTTACCTCAAGAATATCTTGGCTGGTTTCAATTAATAATGCATCTACACCACCTTCAATCAAACCTTCAGCTTGTAATTCAAAAGATTCTCTTATCTCGTTTAGTGGTTTTTGTCCCAAGGAGGGATCGTTAGAGCTGGGTAGAAAACCAGTGGGTCCCATCGATCCAATAACATATCTTGGTTTATCAGTGAATTTTTTAGCAACATCTACTGCAAGTTCGGCAATCTTTTTGTTAAACTCTACAGTTTTGTTTCCATATCCATATTCTTCCAGCTTTAGTTTGTTTGAACCAAATGTGTTGGTCTCAATGCAATCAGCCCCAGATTCTAAATAATTTTTGTGAATTTTTCTAATCCATTCCGGTCTTGTGAAAGACAGACCATCATTAAACCCATCTTTACCATCTGGAAAATCTTCTGGTTTTGGATCTAGTTTTTGAATTTCAGTACCCATCGCTCCATCAAAAAGTAATATTCTATTTCTCAATGCACTAATGAATGGTTCTTTCTCGGCCAAGATATTTTCAAAGTGTTTTTATCAATTTAATTCCTTTTATTGATTATACTCCTCTCATATGGATCATCCAAAAGTTATAATCAAGTAACTTAGAGATTCTCTTATGACAATAACTTATGAACTAAATCCCCCAAAGGTAATTCAAGATACAATACTGTCTCAAAAAGAATTGCAGGATTCTGTAGATAAACTAAAAGAAAGAGCACTTACTGTTAGCAAAAATTGTGATGGGATCCACATTACAGATTCGGTTCTTGGAATACCACGGATTTCGCCCATGATAACTGGCTCTTTTATCCGAAGGTCCAATACTAAGATAGAGATCACGTCTAGCATCCGTGTAAGAGATAGAAACCTTACGTCGTTGACGCAATCAGTATGTGATGCAATATTATTAGATTTAAACGGAGTTTTGATTCTCAAAGGTGATGCGCCGCCTGAGGGACCACAAGATTCCAAACTTATTCCAAGTGATGTCGTCAAACAATTTAATCATCGTGGATTTGGGAAAAAAATTGATCTTTTTCTTTCAATACCAAACAATCCAGATTTTAATAAAATTCATAAAAAAATCGAAGCTGAACCAAAAGGATTTGTAACTCAGGTCATTAGTTCTATTGATCAAGTAACAAGGATAGTGGACAAATTAAAACCACAGGGTTTTAGAATAATCCCATGTATTTTGCTTCCAACCGATAAAAATTCTAACTCTGCAAAAATGTTGAATTTGGATTGGACGTCTTATCAAAGTGACGCTGTTGATTTTATAAAAAAGGCATATAAAATTGCAGGAAATGTCCTAATAAGCTCGCCAAATGACTTCAAAGCCGCACTAGATACTCTAAAGAAATTACATTAAAATTTGGCAAACAATTCAAACATGTTGCCTTTATGAAACAAGACATTGTCATACTAGCAAATTTTCTTGCATTAGTTGGGTTAGTTTTCCTTACAAACCAGTTTGCAAATGGAGAGGTTTGGATTCCAGATAACCAATTTGGTTCGTATTTTGATCACGATGGAATTTACACAGTTATTGGAGCGGTAAAAAATTCAGAGAGTTATCCAATAGTTCCTGTAATAACAATTAAGATACAAGATGGCGATAAGATGATTTCAGAATCTTATAGTTTACCAGTAGCAAATCCTACAGAAGACATACCATTTAAAATTAAATTTGATCAAGTTTCAAGTAAAAATCCGATTCTTGAAAAACCACAAGTTACATTTGTTTCAGGTCCTAGTGATTATATCGACATCGAAGTTGTTTATGATGAACTTGTCAAACATCAAGATGGTCACACTTCTGGTTTCATAATAAATAATGGAAATTCTACTGCACTTGGAGTTAAAGTGTATGCATTAGTTTATGGAAAGGATAACAAGTTTATCGATGTAGGAAAAAGTGTTGAAAACATAGATAAACTTGGGCCTGGTGAAAAAAAAGCGTTTTCGATTTATCCAGATCCGTTGTTTGCGACACAGGTAAATTACTATAGCTGTTTTGTGATTGGGGACGACATGGTAATACCAACTTTTGTTATAAGAGATGATAAAAGGTTCGATTTTAGATACAAGACAGAAGGATACCTAACTGAAATAAATTTTGATAGCGAGAAAAATGCATTAACATTTTTTGCAAGAAATCCATGGCCGATGAAATCTTATGCAAACATTGAATTCCCTGTGGAATCAGAGTCACAAAAATTTGTTGTGTATCAAGAAGGAAAAAAAATTGATTCAATACAAAGTAGAGACGAACATAAAACATGGCATGTAGTATTTGATTTAGAACCACAATCAAGCCAGCAAATAACTATTTCTGGATTTGAGACGACTGGGAAACCAGATGGTGGTTTTAATACATTTTATTTACTTGGGATCATAGCCGTTTGTGCCATAATAGTGGGAATTTTTGTTAAAAAGAGAAAACACACCTAACTTTACTTAAAGGCGTTAGGAAATAAAAAAACCAGTATCAGACTAAACCCAATCCTGATGTTTCTTTTCTTTTAATCCTCAAATTCTCTTTTTATCTGAGCCTTTACCTCAGTTTTCAATTCAGCAAGAATATCTTGTTGATACTTTACTAGGTTCTGATCTTCTGCCAATCTTGGTCTGCGATAATTTATTACAAATTCTTTTTTTATCTTTGAGGGTCGATTTTTTAACACAATCACTCTATTCCCAAGTATTACAGATTCAGCAATGCTATGTGTCACAAAAAGTATAGTCTTCTTTGTTCTTTCCCAGATCAATTGTAATTCAACAAGTAAGAGATCTCTAGTTTGTGCATCTAATGCAGCAAATGGCTCATCCATCAAAAGAATTTCGGGATCCATAACAAGTGCTCGTGCGATTGCAACTCTTTGTTTCATCCCAGTCGAGAGTTGATAGATATAAGAATTTGCAAACTTGGTAAGCTGCATCATGTCGAGGTATCTTTGTGATATCTGTTCACGTTCATCTTTTGGAATTCCTGCAATCTTTAGACCAAACTCTACATTATCGACCACCTTGAGCCAGGGAAAGAGCGCACCTTCCTGAAAGACCATGGTCCTGTCAGGACCTGGCGTATCTATTGCTTTCCCATTTAGTAGAATCTCTCCCGAATCTGGTTTTTCAAGACCAGCTATAATATTCAAAAATGTAGATTTGCCACATCCTGATGGTCCAACTATACACACAAAGTCCCCCTCGTCAACTTTTAAATTGATTCCATCCAATGCAACAACAAAATTGCCATTATGATCGAATCGTTTTACAATGTTTCTAGCTTCAAGTTTTGTCATTACGCAATAATCTCCTTTTTCTAGAATTTAATGGTACTATGTAAAATATTCCTTCTAGTTATAGCTATACCTGTCAAGATGCTGAGGAATGCATGATATTTGAGAAAACGGATCGCCTTCCTGGGCGTGTTTTCTTTCTCATGATTTTGGTGGTGGACCAAGGTGGAATCATGGCAGTAGATACTAATGATGTAGATAATATACGATCTTGAATTATTTTCATATAACACTGTTATAGTTATGTGATTAAATAGCGATCGAATTTTAGCTTAAACTACTATTTGTTGGATGGATTTAATTTTTGATCATAAACTTAGAGGTTCGAAAATCACAAAAGATAAATGCGAAAATTAAATCACAGAGAACCTCAATGAAAGGTAAAGCAGTTTTAGCTTTCTCTGGCGGATTAGACACGTCCGTCGTCGTGAAATATTTACAAAAAGAACACAACTTAGATGTTGTCACTGTTACAGTTGATGTAGGACAAGGCGACGACCAAAAAAAAATTGCTGTGAAAGCAAAGAAACTTGGTGTTTTAAAACATTATAATTTAGACGCGCGTCAAGAGTTTGTTCATGATTTTATTTTTCCTTCGATCAAAGCAAATGCACTTTATCAAAAAAAATATTGTCTTGCAACCGCATTAGCAAGGCCATTGATTGCACAGAAAGTAGTGGAGATTGCTAAAAAAGAAAATGCAAAGGCACTTGCACATGGATGTACCGGTAAAGGAAATGACCAAGTAAGGTTTGATGTTACAATGCGGTCAAATTCTATTCTTCCAATTATTGCACCAATTCGGGATCTGAATCTAACACGCGACGTAGAATTGAAGTTTGCAAAAAAACATGGTATACAAATTGATAGTGAAGCAAAAAAATTCAGTATAGATCAGAATTTGTGGGGACGCGCCATAGAAGGTGGAGTATTAGAGGACGCATTCAATGAACCTCCAGATGACGCATTCATTTGGGTAAAGACCAAAGATTTGCCTGACAAACCACAATATTTGGAAATAAAGTTCAAAAGTGGAATTCCTGTTTCAGTAGATGGCAAAAATCTAAAGCCAATTGAACTTATTGAATACATTAACAAAAAGGCAGGATCTTGCGGTATTGGTATCGTAGATCATATTGAAGATAGAGTTGTAGGAATAAAATCACGTGAGGTCTATGAGACACCTGCGGCAATGTGCTTGATTGAGGCACATACCGATCTTGAAAAGATGGTCCTTACCAAACACGAGCTCAAATTCAAATCATTAGTTGACACAGAATGGTCATGGTTGGCGTATTCTGGATTATGGCAAGACCCACTAAAATCTGATTTAGATATGTTTATCAATGCCACACAAATGAGAGTTAACGGAACTGTAAAGCTGAAGATGTTCAAAGGAAGTCTAAGAGTTGTTGGAAGGAAATCAGATTATTCATTGTATAGTCATGACTTGGCAACATATGGATCTGGGTCTACCTTTGATCAAACTCTTGCGAAAGGATTTGTAGAGTTGTGGGGAATGCAATCCACAGAAGCTAATAAATTACTAAAAAAGAGGTGAAAAAGTAAAAATGAATTGTCCTGAATGTGATGCAAAATTAAATATCCCAGACGATGCAACTGTTGGAGAAATAGTTTCATGTCCAGATTGTGGCGCAGACTTTGAGATCGCATCAAAAAATGGCTCAACTTGCCAACTAAAACAAGCTGAAAAAGTTGGCGAAGATTGGGGAGAGTAAATGTCAAAGATCTGTATTGTGTTTGACAGAATAAGGTCAGAGGAGAAAATGCTCGAGGAAAAAGCAATCGAGCTTGGGCACAATACAAAGATGATTGATGCAAAAATAACGCAGATCAATACTGAAAGTAAGAGAAGCGATTTCGATTTTGGCGATGTTGTACTTGAAAGATGTGTCAGTTATTTTCGCGGTCTACACTTTACTTCATGTCTAGAGTTTCTTGAAGTTCCGGTCATAAACAAATTTGGAGTTGCAAACAATTGTGGAAACAAAATGATAACATCACTTTTGTTAAAAAAACACAATGTACCTACCCCTAGAACCTACTTTTCATTCTCATCTGAGGCAGCACTTGAGAATCTTGAGAAGATAGGGTATCCCATGGTCATCAAACCAGTAGTTGGAAGCTGGGGAAGGGGAGTCATGGCATTAAAAGATAGAGATACTGCAGATGCAATAATTGAAGTGAGAGAACTTAGCGATGGTCCGCTGGACAGGATTTATTATTTACAAGAGATGATAAAACGCCCTCCACGCGATATCCGAGCAATATCAGTAGGAGATCAGGTCATTGCTGCAATGTATCGAACTTCAACTGGAGGGTTTAAGACAAACATAGCTCTTGGAGCTGAACCTGTACCTTGCGAGATCACAAGAGATCTTGAAGACATTTGTCTTAAAGCATCCAAGGCTGTAGGTGGAGGAATACTTGGGATTGATTTAATGGAAGATGAAAAGCGTGGACTGATGGTTCATGAGGTCAATAACACAGTGGAGTTCAAAGGTTTGGCGAAAGTAGCAAAAAAGAATATTCCTAAAGAGATGATCGAATTTGCCGTCAATTCAGCTATAAGATAAATTATACTATGTTATGCTAGAGGAGTGTCAATGAGAGTAGGAGTAATAGGCGCATCAGGTTATGTTGGCGGAGAAATGCTAAGGTTACTTGTAAGTCATCCCAAGGTAGAAATTGCAATGGTTACATCAAGACAGTACGTTGGAGAATATGTTTCAAGAATACAGCCCAGCCTGAAAGGATTCATAGACATTACCTTCTCTGAGCTTGATTATGACAAGATGTCAGACAAGTGCGATTTAGTTTTTACAGCAGTACCCCATGGAACAGCTACTGAGATAGTCAAGACATTATATGATCGCGGAATGAAAATAATTGATCTTAGTGCAGATTATCGATTACACAATCCAGCAGATTATGACAAATGGTATGGTTGGCAACATCCACATCCAGAGTTGTTATCAAAGTCAGTTTTTGGAGTACCAGAATTTCATCGTGAAGAAATCAAAAAAGCACAGCTTGTTTCTTGTCCGGGATGTATGGCAGTAACCTCACTTTTAGCCCTTTATCCTCTTATAAAAAAGGACATAATTGATACCGAACACATCATCGTTGATTCCAAGATTGGTTCCTCAGGGGCAGGAGCTGGATCTGCGGCAGGTACACACCATGCAATGAGATCTGGAGTAATAAGACCATACAAACCAGCAAAGCATCGACACACTGGAGAGATAGAACAGGAGCTAAGTATAGCTGCAGGAAAAAAGATTAAAGTTTCCATGAGTCCACATGCAGTAGACATTGTAAGAGGAATTTTGTGCACAAATCACACCTTCCTTACAAAACAAGTGACTGAAATGGATCTTTGGAAAATATATCGTGAACAATACCAAAATGAAAAATTCATCAGACTGATCAGAGACAAAAAAGGCTTCTACAAGTTTCCAGATCCAAAGTTTGTGGTTGGGTCTAATTTCTGCGATGTAGGTTTTGACATGGATGAAGACAACAACAGATTGGTCGTTTTGTCAGCATCAGACAATCTCATGAAAGGTGCAGCAGGTTCTGCAATTCAAAACATGAATGTAATGGCAGGTTTTGATGAGATGGAAGGTCTTCACTACTCTCCATTAACTCCTGTGTAAAAAATGATCACAATCAAAATTGGAGGGAGTGTTGTAGATGGTCTTCATCCTTCAACAATTTCTGACCTCAAAAAGGTTTCACAACAGGAAAAAGTAATTCTTGTCCATGGCGGTGGAAAAGAAGTAACCAAGATCTCAGAAGCACTTGGAAAAGAACAGAAATTTATTGTCTCCCCTGGAGGAATAAAAAGCAGATACACTGACAAAGAAACTGTAGAGATTTTCACAATGGTAATGTCTGGGAAGATCAACAAAATGATTGTTGGCATGCTACAAAAAAATGGAATTAATGCAGTAGGCCTTTCAGGGATAGACGGACAAATAATTCAAGCAGAACGCAAAAAGAAGCTCATGGTAATTAACGAGAAGGGACGAAAAATGGCAATAGATGGAGGATACACTGGAAAGATAAAGGCAATAAACACGAGCCTAATTAAATCGATCTTAGATCAAGGATATGTTCCAGTCATATCGCCAATTGCAATTAGTGAGGAGTTTGACTTTCTTAATGTGGATGGAGACAGAGCAGCTGCCTATGTTGCAGGAAAAATGCAGTCCAACAAAATTTTGTTTTTGACTAATGTTGATGGATTGTTAATGGATAACAAGCTTGTCAAGAACCTTACCTTGGAAGAGGCAAAAGAAATACTTCCAAAGATTGGATTTGGAATGGAAAAGAAAGTTCTTGCAGCAACTGAAGCATTAGAGATGGGTGTCAACCAGGCCCTAATCTCAAATGGTCAAAGAGAAAATCCAATATCTTCAGCAATTGCAAACGACAATTGTACGGTGATTTCAAAATGACTGAAGACGAATTTATGGGAAACATCTACCAAAGATTTCCTGTCACCATAGAACGCGGTCGTGGTGCTCACGTATGGGACATCAATGGAAAAGAGTATGTAGACTGTATGGGAGGATATGGTGTAGCTCTTGTTGGTCATTGTAATCCAAGAGTGGTAAAAGCTTTACAAGATCAACTTGAAAAAATAATTACAGTACACAGTTCACTTTACAACAAAACACGTGAAGAATTCCTTGAAAATTTGATCAAGATTGCACCAAAAGGTCTAAATCAAGTTTATCTAAATAACAGCGGAACAGAAGCTGTTGAAGCAGCAATAAAGTTTGCAAGAAAATTCACCGGGAAATCAGGAATGGTAGCAATGAATGGTTCATATCATGGGAAATCGCTTGGCTCTCTTTCACTAACATTTAATCCAAAATATCGTAAATCATTTGAACCACTGGTACAGAAGGTTTCTTTTTCGTCTTTTGGAGATATCGATGCATTAAGATCTACTGTAAATTCCGACACTGGATTTATCATATTAGAGCCAATCCAAGGAGAAAGTGGAATACATGTAGCACCAGACGGTTTTCTTCAAGAGGTAAGAAAACTGTGTGATGAAAAAGGAATACTTTTGATCTTTGATGAAATTCAGGCCGGACTTGGCAGAACTGGAAAAATGTGGTCAGGTGAACACTGGAACACAACTCCCGATATAATGTGTCTTGCAAAAGGCATAGCAGGTGGGGTACCTATGGGAGCTACGCTTGTTCGACCAGACATACTTGCCTGCATAAGCAAAGGAGAACAGTCATCGACCTTTGGTGGAAATCCTCTCTCATGTGCTGCAGGAACAGCTACAATACAAGCGCTAACACATGATGGATTAGTTGAGAATGCAGTGAAGATGGGAAAGAAATTCCAAGAAGGATTAGAAAGACTACAAGAAAAACACAAAATAATCAGAGAAATCCGTGGAAGGGGGTTAATGATTGGTGTAGAGATGAAATTCGAAGTAAAAGATATTTTATTTGATGGAATAGCAAATGGGATTTTGTTTTTGTATTCAGGAAAAAACATACTCAGATTGTTGCCTCCACTTGTGATTTCAGAATCGGACATAGACAAAGCTTTAGAAGTACTTGATATGATATTATACAGAGAGGAAAAGCGCAGAAATGTCTAGAGACAAAACTGACGAAACCATAATTGAAATACTAAAAAAAGATTCCAGAGAATCTTTTGTAGAAATAGGACAGAAGCTTGGCCTTTCAGAATCAGCAATAAGGAGAAGAGTTAAAAATCTTTTAGATGGTGGAATAATAAAAAAATTCACTATAGAAACAGGAGATGCAAATGCAACAAGCGCAATTATTTTGATCTCAGTGGATTCTGCAATGGATACATCAAAGGTTTCGGCAAAACTAACAAAACTTCAAGGAGTACATACAGTCTATGAAATAACTGGACAGTATGATATCGCCGTAATAATTCGAGCTCCGACTATTACTAACATTAACGCATGCATTGATTCATTACGCAAGGTTCCTGGTGTGTTTGACACCAACACTGTCATAATTTTGCGTACTGTGACATAAAAACGAAATTCGGTTACTTTTTTCCATGTAAGACGAGGATCGATGTAAAAGAAGTCAAATTAGCCGATTTCAGTACGAATATGTTTATATCTAGAAAATTTTTGTACTAGATCAGCAATGGATGATCCGAATTACTACGCAAATCAATATAATGCCATGGGAACGAAACCTAAGAAGATTCACATCTTAGATAGTACTCTAAGAGAAGGTGAACAGCATCCTGGTGTTACTTTTTCAAATAAACAACGGATCCAGATTGCTTGGATGCTTGATTACTTCGGTGTTGACCAAATTGAAATTTCTCCAGTAGTGTCAAGTGATCATAAGGAGGCAACAAAAACAATAATCAAACAAGGATTGAAAGCAGATATTGTAGCGCATGTTCGCGCTTTAAAAGAAGATGTTGATGTTGCTCTTGATTGCGATGCTACGTGGATGGCAACATATCTTGGTATGTCCGATATTCATCTAAAAGATAAATTAAGAATTTCAAGAGAAGAAGCTTTACGAAGAGCTGTTGAAACAGTAGAGTATGCAAAATCACATGGTTTGAAGATGCGATTTACTATGGAGGATGCAAGTAGAGCAGAACCGGCATTTTTGATTAAGATGTGTAAGGCAATTGAAGAAGCTGGTGTAGATAGGATCAGCATTCCAGACACTGTCGGCATAATGAGGCCAATAGGAATGTATAACCTTGTAAAAGCAGTACATGACCAAGTAAAAACGCCACTTGATGTACACTGTCATAATGATATTGGGTTTTCATTAGCAAATGCTTTTGCAGGATGTGATGCAGGAGCAGACCAAATACATACAACTATCGATGGAATTGGTGAAAGGACTGGTATTCCAGCATTGGCAGAGACTGCCGTTGCTCTTACATACTTATACAAATCTCCAAATAATTTCAGACTAGATATGTTAATGGATCTTTCAAGATTAATCGAGCAATACACTGACATCAAGCCATATGACTCAAAGCCAATAGTAGGTTCAACAGCCTATAAACACAAGGCAGGAACGCACTTAGCTGCAATTCTCAGAAACCCCGCTGCATACGAACCAATCGAACCAAAAATAGTAGGAAATAGACGAAGGATAGTTTTTGGAGAACTTGCAGGCAAAAACGGAGCAGCTTATCTAATGTCACTTTTGGGGTTATCCCAAAATGATGGCGATGCTAAAGCAGTAGCAGCAGGATTAAAGAATCTACGTATGGGTGATTTGCTTGAAATTCCACTTGACGACAGGCTTGAAAAAAAGATAATTAATGACACCCAAATTAAGATAAAGCCAGGAAAGTAAAATGAAATGCCCAGAATGTGATGCAACAATCACTCCACCAAAAGATGCAATCGAGGGAGAAATAATAACATGCCCAGATTGTGGCGCAAGTTTTGAGTTAGCAAAAGGATCTTCAGGCTTTGAGTTAAAACCAGCACAAACTGTTGGTGAGGACTGGGGCCAGTGAGCTCCGGATTATCGATCCTTTACGACACCATCCGGTGGGAAGAAAAAGCTCTCCTCGAATCTGCAAAAAAGAAGGGAGTCAATGTACAGATGGTTGATTGTAAGAATTTGTTTGTAAATTTGGACAAGACTAAAGAAAATTTTGGAACAGTGATACAGCGATGTGTAAGTTATTATCGAAGCCTACACTCGACTGCAGCACTTGAAGGAAAAGGGATCACTGTGATAAATTCTTTGAATACAAGCATCTTTGCAGGAAACAAATTGTTTACTCATATGCTTTTGCAAAAATATGGAGTTCCCACTCCATTTAGTACAGTTGCATTTTCTGAAGAAGCCGCAATGCAAGCTTTAAATGCCAATGGATATCCGATGGTTTTAAAACCAACAGTTGGAAGCTGGGGGAGGATGATCGCATTGTTAAAAGATAACGATTCTGCAGAAGGAATAATGGAAAGTAGGGAAAGAATGTATCCAATTTACCAAGTATATTACCTTGAAGAATTTGTTCAAAGACCGCCACGCGACATCAGAGCAATAATGGTAGGAGACAAAGTTGTTGCAGCAATCTACAGATATTCTGGAGACGGACAATGGAAAACAAACATGGCACTTGGTGGAAAAGCAGAGGAATGTAAGGTTACAAAAGAGATGGAGGATATTTGTATAAAAGCAAAAAACGCAGTACAAGGGCAGATAGTTGGAGTAGACCTAATGGAAAGTAAAGAAAATGGTCTAGTTGTGCATGAAGTAAACAATACAACAGAATACAAAAATACTGTCAGAGTTACAAGTGTGGATATTCCAGCATTAATGATAGATTATGCCTTAACATTGAGAAAATAAGAATTGGACTCTTCAATTACCATAACACCGAGGTTTTCAGTAAAGATGCTTGAGAAGGCACTCAGACTTTATACTCCTTCACTTTCCGAAAAACCCTTTGCGGAATTTTTGGCGGACAAATGTGATGATTTAGGTTTTGAAAACATACGCATCGATGAAGTTGGAAACCTCATTGCAACAAAAGGTTCTGGTTCTCCCAAGATACTTTTGTGCGGTCATATGGATACCGTTCCTGGTAAGATCAAAGTCAAAAATGATAATGGATTTCTTTATGGTCGCGGTGCATCTGATGCAAAAGCTCCTCTCATGGCCATGCTTCTTGCCGCAGCGGCTATGCAGAACCATACTGGAACTGTGGTTTTTGCAGCTGTGGTAGATGAAGAAGGAAATGCGACAGGAATTAAGAGTCTTGTAAAACAAAAGATTGATATCGATTATGCAATTTTTGGTGAACCAAGCGGTATTAGAAACATCACTATTGCTTACAAGGGAAGAATTGCTATCAATCTTAAAGTAAATGTAGGAAATAGTGCACATGCAAGTGCGCCATGGCTTGCAAAAAATGCCATTGATGAGACATTTGTGTTTATTAGTGCATTAAAAAATGCGTTAGAAGCAAATCAATCAAGCAAACCAAAAGGAATGTTACTTACAGCAACTCTCACAGAGATAAAGGGTGGAACTAGCCACAATGTGACAGCAGTAGAGTGTGATGCAGTAATGGATATCAGAATTCCAGTAGATATGAACTGTAAATCTGTTGGAGAGAAGATAGAAACTACAGTTCAAGAAGTCGCAAAAAAACAAGGAGTCAGTGCATTTTATTCCGTATTAGATGAAACAGAACCATTTGAAGCTCCACACGACTCTCCACTTGTTAGAGCTTTAACATTGGGTGTAATTGATGTAGAAAAAACAAGACCTCAACTAATTCGTAAAACAGGAACTGGTGACATGAACATAATTGGAAATTCATTAAACATTCCTGTGGTAACTTATGGCCCAGGCGATCCACATGCATCACATACAATTGACGAACGGGTTTCAATTGATGAGTTTCTTAGAAGCATCGAGGTTTTCAAGAATATGATGTATCATCTGAAGAGATTGCACGTAAAACCAAAAACCGCGTAAGCTCAAAATAACCAACTTATCAATCGTGATTATGTTATGGTTTGTTGGTCTGGGTATTTCTGGTCCGAATGGATTTAGTTCTGAGGCCATAAAGGTTCTCAAAAATGCTGATCTTGTTTATTTAGAAGTCTTTACTAGTCCAATTAAAAAATCAGAGATAGTAGAGATCAAAAAGATCGTAAAAGGAGAGTTTAAAACAGCACAAAGATGGTTCGTTGAGGACGGGAAGGGGATTCTTACAGAAGCCAAAAAGAGAAACGTCGTACTGCTTTCATATGGAGATCCTTACATTGCTACCACCCACATTGAACTGAGGACAAGAGCAATAACAGAAAAGATCAAAACCAAAACAATTCATGCTGCCTCTGCAATTACATCGCTGATTGGGGAATGTGGCCTTCATTTTTACAAGATTGGCAAGGTTGTCACCCTTATGAAAGAACAGCAATCCGCTTCCAGTGTGTACTATACCCTTTATGATAACTTAGTAGCTGGGAATCACACCATTATAATTTTAGAATTCAATTATGATGCCAAATTTTTCTTAAATCCAAAGGATGCTTTTCTTAGTTTACTTTTGGTGGAAAGTGAACAAAAAAGAAATGTTTTTACTGATTCAATTTTTGCAATAGTTGCATCAAGGATAGGTACAAAAAATCAAAAAATAATTGCAGGAAAAATTTCAAATCTTAAAAATATTGATTTCGGAAAACCACCACACACAATAATTATTCCAGGTAGATTACACTTCACAGAATCTGATGCATTAAAAGTTTTAGCGCAATTTCTTGATGAGCCGTTTGATAATTCTTCACGAATTCAAAAAATTTCTGAACAAATGATACAAAAATACATTCCAAAAGCAAGAAAAGCCCTTGAAGAAGTAACAAATCGTTTCAAAGATGATAAAAGCCTCAAATCAGTTTTAGAAAATGCCGAACTGTATCTTGATGATGCGGAAAAATTCCAAAGCCAAGGAAAAGAAGAGCTTGCTGTTTTAAGTGTAGGGTATGCTGAGGGACTTATCGATGCCTTACGTTTTTCAAAAGGCATAGATCCTTGGGCACAGAGTTTATAGATGAAAAGAGAATACGAAACCTTGTTTTGGTGATATAATTGGATGCCCTGGATAAAGAGATAATATCAGCGTTGTATGTTTCCTCGATTTCAGGTGAGAATGCCATCTCAATAATTAGAAAAAAACTTCCTGTTAATACTGATCACCTAAATGCAAAGATAGAATCCTTCGTAAAAATGGGAATTGTCGAATCCGATAAAAAAACATTGACAGACCTTGGAAGATCAGCGATAAGAGTAGTTCTTGCGGGCGGAGTGTTCGATATTATACATCCTGGACACATCCACACACTAAGAGCCGCCAAAGCTTTGGGGAATGTGTTAATAGTGGTTATAGCGACTGATGAAACAGCCCAAAAGATGAAGCACAGATTACCTCTTCACAATATGGGGCTACGACGAGATCTCGTGAAATCTCTATTGATGGTAGATTATGCCATGGTAGGACATGAAGGAGATATTTTCAAAACAGTAGCTCTTGTAAAACCAGACATCATCGCATTAGGCTATGACCAGATCCATCAGGAAAAATTCATTACCGATGGTTGTAAAAAAATTAATGTCAATGCAAGCATAGCAAGATTACAGTCTCCTATCCCTGACATAAAAAGTTCAAAGATAGAAAGTGAATACGGCGAATCAATTTATAGAATTTAGATTCTTTTTTGGCTTTCGCAAATAGGGCATTTTAGACCGTTTGTTTTAACACCACATTTTTTACACTTTAGCGAAACGTAATCATTTTTTGAAGATTTCATTATTTTGTAGATAAGTGCACTAGTGATTAAAACTCCCGAGGCAATTCCAATCCATATTAAAACCATATCAAATGATAGGTCTTAGGCCAATAACTACCTTGAGATTTTGACTATGAAGAAATGGGTATTCTGATGGATATTGGTGACCCACTTGAAAGTTTTGCGGCCTTTTTGATATTTGTATGTGAAATCAGTTCCAGTATAGAATCGTCATAATGCGTTCGTTCTAAAGTTATGAGCATGCCATCAACCGAGTTGTTGATTTTTGCAGGATAACATTTTACCCACCCATAAGTCCGCTTTCCATCAGAAAAACCATTAATTCTAATTCCATCATGTGCTTCAAGCTCATGTTTTGCTTCAACAAATTTTTTGTCTTTCAATTTGACATTTAGTGTTCCTGGAAATGGAATATAACCAAGTTTTGATTTAAATTGTTTGGTATATCCCTTCATTGCCATGTAATAGGCACCTTCACCCATCCCAGAAATTATGTGTCCTGTAAATTCAATATAAGATGGGGCAGAATCTAAGCTTGATTTTAAAATAGCAAATAACTTTACCATTTCTGCATGTCCTTTTGATGTGATTCTAACTGAGAATTTTTGTCCATTCCTCATTCGTTCAATATATCCATCTCGTTCTAATTCCAAAAGATGTTTTGATGCAGCCTGTTGTGATCTTTGAATACTTTTTCCAAGGGATGATGTCGTTACAGAAACGAAGTTGTGTCTTGCACCTTTTGTTAACAGTTCGGCAAGAGTTAGTACGTGCTGAACCTTAAGGTCTGCCATTAAAGAATTAAGCTACACCGAGGTCTGTAAATGTTTTGAGAATAAGACCATCCGTGTTTTTGAGATTGGCTATTCTGTGACCAATAACACACTCTATTCCTGCCTGTTTTGCAGCATCGATGAGTCTTTGAGTTATGATGCCATCAAGAACGAGGTATTTTATTCCAGACCCCGTTGAGAGTTTTCCCACAACCTCACTTACAGGTACTTTGAAGAGTTCATTTACACCATCATCAAGTGCAACAGCCTCAAGAGATTCATTTAGATTTTCAAAGACTTTTTTTGCCACATTTGCAATAGGTTCATCTTTTGGATCTTTAAGTAAAGGTTTTGCAGTCTCCTTTTTCATGTCTTCTGCAGTTTCCTTTAGTATGTCTGCAATCTGTTGTGGAGTAAGCTCTTCAACCTCAACACCTTCTGGTGCACGGTGAACCACGTCGACATTAACCATTGCCTTGAGTTCTTTTAGTATAAATCCGCCAGCCCTATCACCATCCAAGAATGCCACCACTTTTGATTTGGAGTTGCAGAGTTCTTTTATAGATTCATCTATTCTTGCGCCTTCAATTGCAAGTGCGTTATCAAAACCGGCTCGTAACAGGTTTATGACATCAGCTCTTCCTTCAACCAAAATTATCCAAGGAGAGTCGAACACCCCAGAACCACATGCTAGTTTTTCTCTTCCAAATGTTGTGAGTTTGCCAGTACCGCCCTCTGAAACATCCTTCAACATCTCTTCTCCTTCACTGATGGTTTTTGTGGACCATTTTTGGACAATTGCTTTTGCCCTATCTACTATTTCTTTTTTCTTTGCTGATCTTATGTCGTCAATTGCTTCTAGTTTAAAATGGGCAACAAAAGGACCAACTTTGTCGATACTTTCTATTGCGGCGGCAATAAGGGCAGCGGTTGTAATGTCGGTGCTCATAGGCAACAATGCATCTCCTTTTGTTTGAGTAGACGTGGCAGTAGTGTTAACTTCTATCCGGCCAACCTTCGAAACTTTTTGAAGTTCGTTTAGGTTCATCTCTGGTCCCAACAGTCCCTCTGTCTGACCGAAAATTGCACCTATTATGTCGGCCTTTTCAACCAATCCATCGACGTCAAAGCTGAGCTTAACGTGATACTTGACAATTCCTGTACTTGGCAATTCATAATCCTCTTAATTTTTGATCAGTTTCTTTTCTTAAAGGGCGGATATAAGTGCTTATGGTTATTTTTGAATGATATAATCAGATCTCATTCAAGGGATTCGTACCTCGAAAGATCTTCTATATGTCTTATTTTTCCCTTCGTTATCATAGTAAGCTTTCGCCTAAAGGTGAGATCAATTCTGATCCGGTGTTCAAGTTGGGAGATTATTTTACTTGTAAGATACCTCCCCTTTCGATCAAGATCAAGTAAGGGTATGAGCACTTTATACGAATCCATAGAATCAGCAAACTTGGCCAGCCCCTTAAAACTATGAAATTCGCATATATTCCCAGAAAATCCAAGTTTCTTCATAGCTGCAGAGTCACGTTTTCCTTCAACAACAACCATGCTCTCTTTTTTTGAGTTTAGTGAAGTTATAAAATTTTTTAGTCCATCAATTTCAGATGTGGTTATTTTCATGTGGCTAATTGGCATTTCAGATATTAAGTAGTTTTTAGATATATGCAAAAGATGACAGATATACTTGTACTTCAAAATGCAAAATACGAAGGACTATCAGGTCTTAGCAGACTCTTAGAAGAAGACGGTTTTAGAACAAAAATTGTCTTTTCCAAGAAAGAAAAAATTCCGACCGAGGACTATTCCGCAGCGATAATTTTAGGAGCACCAGAGAGTGCAAATGATGATCTGGATTATCTTAAAGATGAAATGACTTTGATACGAAGATTGGTGGAAAAAGAGATACCTGTTCTTGGAATATGCCTAGGTTCCCAACTTATTGCAAAGGCTTTTGGGGCCAAAGTATACAAAGGAAAAGTAAAGGAGATTGGAATTTACCATGACATTGAGTTTGACAATCAATCAAAATCAGCCATTTTTTCAGGGATTAATAGTCCAGCAACAGTTTTTCATTGGCACGGAGACACATTTGATCTTCCCCAAAATGCATTAAGACTCGCTCATTCAAAAGATTATCAAAACCAAGCATTTCAGAAAGGAAGTGCTGTAGGAGTCCAGTTCCATCTTGAAGTAACTGAAGACACTATCAGATTGTGGCTTGAAAAATCAAAAAATGAGCTATGTCAGGTTCCCTACATTGATCCTGACCAGATAATCAGAGAGATTCCTCAACATATCCAAGAAATACAGAATAACATGAAAACCTTTTATCGTAATTTTAAGGCGGAATACAATCTTTGACAAAAGTTTAATATAATGACTGTTAGACTTTTCGATCTGTTATGAGTTCTGTTACCAAAATCTTTGAACAAACAATTGCCACAGATCATAAAGTAATTACTGAAGAACTTTCAAAATCTGTTTTAAAGAGATATGGTGTCAAAGTTCCAGGATATGCTCTGGTAAATTCTTCCAAAGAAGCAACAAAAGCAGCAAAACGACTAGGATATCCCCTTGTCATGAAAGTGGTTTCACCACAAATTCTTCACAAAACTGATGTAGGTGGAGTCAAAGTCGGTTTACAAAACGAAAAGGACGTCAAGAAAGCTTTCACTGACATGTACAAGAGACTCTCAAAGAAGAAAGGAGTCAATCTAAAAGGAATTTTACTAGAGAAGATGGTTCCTCAAGGTGTAGAACTAATTGTCGGTTTACAAAACGATCCCCAGTTTGGTCCAGTCATAATGGTAGGGCTTGGTGGAGTATTGACTGAAATTTTCAAAGATGTTGCTTTTAGAATGCTTCCAATAACAGTTGCTGATGCAAAATCAATGCTTGATGAATTAAAAGGATCAAAGATATTGCAAGGATACAGAGGAAGCAAACCAATTGACCAAAACATGCTTGCAAAGGCACTTGTTCAGATAAGCAAGCTTGGTATTGACAATGCAGAATATTTTGACAGCATCGACTTTAATCCGATTGTAGTATATCCAAAATCATACTATGTTGTCGACGCAAAAATAATTTTGAGAAAAGAAAAGAAAGGAGGTGCAATATCCAAGGCACAACCGAATGCAGAATTTATGGAGAAATTTTTCACGCCACAATCAGTTGCTCTTGTAGGAGCTTCTGCAACTCCAGGAAAAATTGGAAACTCTGTCTTAGACAGTCTTGCCAAACATGACTATAAAGGAAAAGTTTATCCAATAAATCCAAAGGCTGATGAAATTTTAGGAATAAAATGCTACCCTTCTTTGGAGGCAATCCAAGATCCAGTAGACCTAGTTGTTGTTTGTGTTGACCTTTCAGTCACCTCTCCTGTCCTTGAAGCATGTGCAAAGAAAGGAATCCATAATGTTGTAATCGTATCAGGAGGAGGAAAGGAACTTGGTGGTGAACGGGCAGCCATGGAAGCGGAGGTAAAACGAATTTCAGAGGCAAATAAAATCAGAATAGTAGGTCCAAATTGTATAGGAATGTTTAATGCCGCAAACAGACTTGACTGTGCCTTTCAAGGACAGGCAAGAATGGTACGTGCAAAATTAGGCGATGTAGCATTCCTGTCACAAAGTGGAACCATGGGCATTAGTTTTCTTGAAACAGCAGACTCGTTTGGCCTTTCAAAGATGGTAAGCTATGGAAACAGATCAGATGTAGATGAAGCAGATATGATATGGTATCTCGCAAACGATCCTCAAACCAAAGTAATTGCGCTCTACGTTGAAGGATTCGGAGATGGTCGCAAGTTTGTCGAAACCGCAAAACGGGTCATGGCAGAGAAGCACAAACCAGTTGTCATTTGGAAGAGCGGAAGGACTGCAGCTGGTGCAAAACAAGCTGCATCACATACAGGATCGCTTGGAGGTTCAAACGCAATTATCATGGGGGCATTCAAACAAGCAGGAATTATTTCAGTAGACAGTTATCAAGAATTAGCAGGGGTGGTAAAAGCACTTTCATGGCAACCAGCTTCCAAAGGGAATAGAGTCGGTTTGGTTAGCAACGGTGCTGGTCCTATGATTGGTGCTATTGATCACTTTGAAAGACTTGGTCTCCAGGTTGCAAAGGTTTCCGAGTCAACTCTAGCAGAAATGAAAGCTCACTACCCACCAACTTATGTTTTGGGAACCGGTAACCCAGTAGATGTGACAGGTGGTGCAAATGCAGATGACTATAGATACACAATCCAGAAATTCATGGATGATCCAAACGTAGACATTATTATGCCATGGTTTGTCTTTCAAGATGATCCTCTAGAAGAAACAATCATAGATTATCTTGGAGAATTTTCAAGACAACAGAAAAAACCAATTCTTGTTGGAGGAAATGGCGGACCTTATACACAGAGAGTTTCTGGATTGATTGAGAATCACAAGGTTCCTGTATATGATGACATTAGAACATGGGTTGCGGTTGCAGCCAGTACTTTTCAGTGGGGAAAACACAATCCAAACAAACAAGGTTTAAGTTCTTCATAGAATGGAATTGTGACATGTCGCTAGTCAACTTATCAAAATCTGACGGAATTTGTGTTGTAAAAATCAACAGACCAGACAAGCTAAATGCAATGAATACCGAAGTTGCAAAAGAATTGATATCAGTTTTCACTGATGTTGACAAGGATGATTCAGTAAAAGTCGTCATACTTACAGGTGAGGGGGAAAAGGCATTTTCCGCAGGGGCAGACATTGAATACATGTCAAAGATATCTCCAATAGAATCAGAGACATACGCAAAGACTGGTCATCTCTTGACATCGACTGTAGAAAATGTTAGCAAACCAACTATTGCTGCAATAAATGGATTCGCGCTGGGTGGAGGTTGCGAGCTTGCACTGGCTTGCGATATCAGGATTGCTGCAGACACTGCGAGGATCGGGCAACCCGAAGTCACAATTGGAGTATGTCCAGGGTGGGGAGGAACACAAAGACTACAGAGAATTGTTGGAATTGCAAAAGCAAAAGAATTGATCTATACTGGCAGAATGGTAAAAGCTGATGAAGCAAAATCAATTGGACTTGCAAACCAAGTTGTCGAATTGCCAAAATTGATGGAAGAAGCCACAAACATTGCAAAGATGATTGCTCAAAATTCTGCAATGGCAGTAAGAATGTCTAAAATTGCAATAAACAAAGGAAGAAACACGGATATTGACACAGGTCTTGCTCTGGAATTATACACTTGGGGCCTTTGCTTTACTCATCCAGACAGACAAGAACGAATGACTGCTTTTGTGAACAAATCAAAGAAATAATCCCTCATTTGAGATTGAATTCCTAGTATGTCACGTAGGAAAAGCTTATTATAATTTGAAAGAGGAAAAGTATTATCATGAGTAACACACAGTCTACAAAACTACTGACCATCACGGCTAAAGCAGCAGAGAAGATTGCTGTTTTTATGAAAGAAGAGACTGAAAAGCCAGAATACCTTAGAGTTTACGTACAAGGCGGTGGATGTTCAGGTCTTTCGTATGGCATGAGTTTTGAAAAAACAAAAGAAGAAGATGACGTACTAATTGAGGAAAATGGAGTAAAAATCTTAGTCGATAGTTATAGCCAAGACTACCTCAAGGGTGCAAATGTAGATTATATCGAAAGTCTAATGGGCGCCGGATTTAAGATAAACAACCCAAACGTAACAAAGAGTTGTTCTTGCGGATCCTCGTTTAGCACTTCCTAAGTACAGAACAATTTTTTATTTTTAGTTTATTTTGGTGTCGTTATTATTCCTGCTCTTCAATTACCATCAAAGTCATTGTTGTGTGGATGTGCGGTACCTTTCGTATTTGTTTTGTTATTATTTTTTCAAGAACAATTTGATCCTTTGCCTCTACCTTTACAACAATATCATAAAGACTCAATACACCAACAGCCTCCTTTACACCTTCAATTTTCTTTAGGTTTCTAATTACCCATTCCTCCATCCCAGTCTCACAGTGAATGATCACATAAGCTTGTGCCATGATTAACTATACACTTTCATCTAGATTTAGTTTTGCAAAAGTCTAAGGCCAAAGGCCTTTTGTATGAAATGCATCAACTACACGTTTTACTGCGAGAACCATTGCAGCCTTTCTCATATCGACCTTATGTTTTATTGACATTTCATATGTTGCATGGAAGTTTTCAACAAGGTGTGCTTCCATTTTTTTGGCAACTTCATCAAAGGGCCAATAATAACCCATATTATTTTGAACCCATTCCAAATATGAAATAGTTACACCACCTGCATTTGCAAGTATGTCAGGAATGGTCATTATCTTCTTTTTATATAATATAGGATCCGCTTCCGGTAGCGTTGGACCATTTGCAGCTTCACCAATTATTTTACATTTTAGTTTTTGCGCAATTTTAGCATCGATTTGATTTTCTAATGCACCTGGAATTAAAACATCGCAATCAGCAGTCAACAACTGTTCAGTACTAACTTTCTTACTTTTTGGGAATCCTACAACTGTTCCTTTCTTTTGTTTCCATTTTTCAAGTTCTTTCATACTAATTCCTTTTGGATTAACTATAGAACCTTTAGAATCAGATGCACCAACAATTATGCATCCTAATTTTTCCAAATATTCACCTGCAAATGTAGAAGCATTTCCAAATCCTTGTAAAACAACTTTGGCACCTTTTAAATTAAGTTTCAAAGCTTTTGCGGCCTCTCTCACACAAATTGAAGTTCCAAGACCAGTTGCAACATTTCTTGCAAGTGAACCTCCCATCTCTATTGGTTTTCCTGTAATCACTCCTGGTTGACTCGTATTGCCGTTTAATTTACCATACACATCCATTATCTGAGACATTTCTTTACCTGTTGTATACACATCTGGTGCAGGAATATCTTTTTGTGGCCCTATAATTTCTGAAATCATAAATGCAAATCGTCTAGTAATTCTTTCAAGCTCTCCGGCACTGATTTTTTCTTTCTTTGGGTTTACAAAGACTCCTCCCTTTCCGCCACCCAACGGTATGTTAGCAATTGCACATTTCCAAGTCATCCATGAAGAAAGTGCCATGACTTCTCTTTCCATATATTTGACTCCGCCTTTAGGATCAAAGTATCTAATACCGCCCTTGTATGGTCCACGATCATTATTATGTTGGCTACGAAATCCCGTAAAGATTCTAATCTTTCCATTATCCATCATTACTGGAATTTTTACCCTTAGGACTTTGTTTGGCATTATTAGATATTCTCTTAATCCTTGATCTTTAATTCCTAAAATATCACATGCATCATTGACTTGTTTGCTTGCACTAGCAAATGGATCGGGGCTTCCTTTTTCTCCAACCCATCGTTCAATGCTCATGACAATAATTTTCAGTGAAGCTATGTTATATTCATTTCTTTATTTTAGAATAAAATAGATCCGAATCCGAGCCCAATTTTTTGGCTCCTCTTACACAATATGCCCCTCCAAGTAAAGTAGCAACATTTCTTGCAAGCGAGCCAGATATCAAATTTAAATTTGTGGAGGGTAACCAGAATTATGCCGTATTTTCATGATCGCGATCGGTTTTCCCCATCTTTGATGCAATGATATTCCGCAATTCGTCATCACTTTTATTTAAAAAATCTACACCAAGTGATTTTGCGATCATCTCAAGCTTCTGTCGTTCTATTTCAACTGGACCTTGCACGTTAATGTTGTAATTTGAAGTGACATTTTGGATCTCATTTTGAACCATGGTTTTTGCCTTGTTATATTCCCCGACTGCTTTGCCGAGCTTTTTTGATAGTTCTGGTAGTCGCTTTGAGCCCAAAAATAAAACAATTACAACAAAAGCGATGATGAACCATTCGCTTCCCAATATATTGAGGTAGAAATCATGCATGATGAATTTCTACCCTATTCCAAAATTAAAGCTATTCGTGTTGAAAAGTAGAAAAAATGTCTCTCTAGGCATGGCCGTAACGGTTACTTTGAAACTTGATTACAGAAAAGCAATCAAACTTTGCATCGATTTCTATTTCATGAGAAATGAATTTGTTCTCAAACCTGTCATAGCAGCAGACCAATGAGTTTTAGGATGAACTGGAACGGAATAAAATTTGGACATAAATCTTTTTTTCCCATTGATGGAATTTTCAAACTTGGTACATAATTTTTATAAATAATGAAAGTCGTCTTGGAAAAACTGCTATCCATGTTAGTAGAAAAGCTGCGGCATATTTTTATAAAATAAGAAATTTTTGAAGGCAATGACTGTCAAAAAAGGAATAGAAATTCTGGATTGGTGGATATACCACAAACAAAAAGTCATGACCCAACTCAAAAACGATTGGCATTACGAATCATTTGATGAAGGAACATGTGTTTCAAAAATGCTGTATGAAGCAGAGAGAATGGATATTGAAAATTTACAATTAATTCGAAAACAACTCGTCCCCAATTGCAATCATCCAAAAGAAGACTTGGATTTAGACCCCGATACAAAGATGCCATATTGCATGGCATGTAATTGGGATCTCTAATTTTATTTTTTTATTTTGAAGTATAATTTTTTATTTTTGTACTCAATATTTGGTAGAAAATAACTTGACCACGAATATATCAAACGGCAAAAATTTACAAAACCCAAAAAATTGTGGAAAATAACCTTTCATGAGTAAATTATGCCTAAAATGCTTCAATTTTTTATACCAAATTTAAGGAAAGTAACTTTCATGTGCTAGTGATGATTGCATGCGAGTCTAATATTGAGAAAGTTTTAGATTGGTTTTATGGATTTAATTAAAATTATTCATTTAAAAACCAAAATTGTTGCCACGTAAGATGACAAGACTGAGAATCTACGAATAATTAATATGCCAAAAGAATTGTGTCAAGTCATGGAATATTGTGAGTTTTTAATAGAAATTTTAAAGATCGATCCAAAAGTTAGGTTTGTAGGTATGTATGATGATGATTATAAAAAAATAACTGACGGATACCAAGCTGATGTGCTTGCTCACCTGAGTAGAGAAGAAATGGCAAATTCAGTAAGGTATGACATGAAGCGTTGGGAAACTTATAAAATGTTTCATAATCAATTAGGAGATACACAATATGCCATGGTAAAATACGAAAAAGCGACCCTGCTAACTTTTTCATTTAATAAAGACGAATATTTACGAGTAAGTATTGAGCCAAATGCTGATTATAAGCAAATCATAGACAAGATACAATCTTTAATAATAAAAAATCCCGTCATAAAATAAGTTGAATTTTAATTAATCATAATATTATTTCCTAAAAAATTAGAACAATCATGTCTGTACGACTATAAACAATGTAGTCAATTACCAGATTTTGATTCTTGGAAAATTGGGGCATAAAGAAGAAGTTTTAATTTTTTCCAATTATTTTAACCGTATTGATAGTGAATTCCTTTTTCACCACGAGGGTGTTTCCATTCCGTTCCTTGAGAACAGGTACCACAATCTACACACCCTTCATGTTGTAGTATTGTTTTTCCACCTTCCTCAGTGTAGCATTTGGCTGGACATAAAGTAATCATCTTTTTCATAAATTCATTGTCACCGTCAAGAATTTTGATGTGAGAAAGGTCATCATCATTATAACTTAGCTTTCCAATGCGGTCAGCAATTGATGGAATACTGGGAGAATATGAATTTGTGACTGATTTTCCCAATCTTTCAGCTAATTCAATTGGGATTTTCACATAGGTATCTTCTGATTCAATCATTGGGAGAAGCTTATCATATCCTAGAATATTTGCAAATTTTACAGCAATTCCTCTTAATGTTCCACTTGACATCATTTTTAAAATCGGCCCATAACGTGAGCCGATAATATCTTTTGGAACATTTTTTGTTGCATCCAAAAAGATCTTCAGATAATCTTTGTCAATTTGTTCCATGTCAATTGTATACGGGCTCTCCTCCAACGATAAAGAATAATATCCTCCAAGGAAATTTTCAGAAAAATTATTCTTATCAAGTGCTCTTGCCACTGCATTGGCTGCTCTTACACCATCATCAATGCCAACATTTAATCCCTCAATTCTTGGACCTACAAAAACTCCTCTTCCCGCAGCATCGCCTGCAAACAAGATATTCTTGAAAAATGGTTTTTTCATTCTACATCTTTTACCATCTGGAATTAATTTTGCGCCATATTCGGCTTCAACGTAATCAGTTTTAAAAGTAACATGGTATTTTGAAGTCATTTGGTCTTGGACAAATGATAATTTTGCCTTTAAATCATTTGAGGCTTGTTCATCTTTTTTATTAGAAGAAAGGTAGTCTTCTCTAACTTCATACCATGTTTTAATTAATTTTGTTACAGCGAAACGAATTCGAAGTTGTTCTTCTTGTGGTAAATTCTTATCGATCTCTGGTCTTACCGGTACATCATCTTTGATGAATTCATTTATCATTGGATTTTTTAATAAGGCATCTATCAATTGGTATGGTTCAGTTGGATTTTTTAGTAGTGAATCAAAATGATAAACGGCTCCTACTGAAAGTGTATTACGATTAGTGTAAAGAAACCCTCCCCCAATATGATTTAGAGTCACATCACCAGCAAAAAGATGTGCTGCTCCTTCTCCAGGACCCACTCCAAATCTTTCCTCAATTATTTTTTCAGGTAATTTTATTATTACTTTGACTCCCTGATACAATTGCGTGGGTGTAAACTTTGGCCTAGCACCAGTTATTTCAGATATTTCTGAATTCACCCCATCAGCTGCTATTACAGATTTAACCTCAAATTCTTCAAGTTCATCTGTTTGAATGATGGTTTTTCCATTTTCATCCCATCTGATTGATTTTACGTGGATACCAGGTATTATCCCACCGCCAAATTTTTGAGCGCTTTCAACTGCCTGTTTGGCAAACCAAGCATTGAGCTTGTTTAATAAAACTGAATATCCAAAATTTGCTTGATAATCATGAGCTGCAGTAAGATCCATTGAATATACTTTATCTTTTGATGTAGAGTGAAGGATGTATTTTGTTATTTTTCTTTCAAATGGGGCATCTTCAAGGAAATTTTCGAAAACCTGTTCAACATTATTTACATTGCCTTTTTTTGGTTTCTTTGAATAAAGAATACCACCAGAGATGTTTTTTGATCCGATTTTTGAACCGGCCTCTAAGAGAATTGCCTGTTTTCCAAGATTAGATAATTGTTTTAATGCGGCCAAGCCGGTAGAACCGCCGCCAATAATTGCTACATCATATTTTTCCATAAAATCACGCTTGCACTACTTGTTGTTGTTTTTTTATCTCTTCTAATAATAAGGGAATAACATCCTCCATTCTTCCCTTGATGAACATATCACATTGGTCTTTTATTGGAGCATTTTCGTCTGGGTTTATTGCTACAACGAACTCTGAATCCTCCATTCCAGATACATGTTGCAGTGCACCACTTATTCCAAAGGCGACATAAAGCATAGGACTAATTTTTCGTCCACTTGTTCCAATAACTCTGGCTGGAATCATGTAAGTAGAACTTATCGCTTGACTTGCTGGGAAAATATTTTTTGAAATAGGCAAAGAAATTCCTATTTCTGCGTTCAGCTGCTTTGCGAACTCTTTAACAAGAGTAATGTTTTTTTCAGGAGCATCTTTGATTCCTCGTCCAAAGCCTACAACCGCCTTATGGCTTTCAAAATCTACTTCACTTTCGATGACTTTTCTACTAAGAATTTTCACTCTAAGATCTTTTTCGTCTATTTTTGGTTGATAATCTATTATCACGCCCTTTCTTTTTGGATCCGGAGTAATCGGCTTGAATGCACCTGCTATAATACTACAACCCTGAGGCGAATAATCCCTTTCAATAGCAGGATTATTTCTATTGTCAAGGCAGAGAATAGTAGTCCATAAGAAACCTGAGAAATCTGGTCGATACATTTCTAAGGTTTTTTTAAAGTTAACAGGTTTGCCAGCTGTTTTGATTTGGTGGGTTACCTCTAAATTCCTGATTACAAGTTTGTTAATATCTGAAGCAAGTCCAGAATCTAATTCTACTAATACCGTTGATGACAAATGTCTGCCAATGCTGTCAGCCGCAAAAAACATGTATCGTGGTTTTTTGAATTCAGAGGCGTAATTTGGTTCAATCTTTGCTGCAATTTCTTTGTCGGTAGAAATTTGGCTAATAATCTTGGTGTAAATTATGTTTCTGACATCTTTTACCTCTGGGTGATCAACAGATACAACTACATCGGCTCCGTATTCGATCAACTTTTTTGATAACTCCTTTATGTTATTTCCTAGGATTATTGCGACAACTTTTTCATTTGAAGCGTATTTCGTATTGAAATCATCAAATAATCTTCTAGCCTCTCCCAACATTTCAAGACTTACAGGAAGAAGTTTTCCATCAATTTGTTCAATTATAACATAAAGATGGCGATAGTATTCTGTAGTCATTTGGTTACCATTGCAGAAAGCGCTTCTCTCATTTTTGTGACAACTTTGCGTATATGTTCTGGATTTGAGGCATCCAAGACTTCTGCGTGTCTGGTAGCCTTTCCTTTTGGCACTCGTTGTACATCATAAACTATTGTTGGCGAGCCTGCAAGTCCTATTAGTGTTTTATCAACTCCGAGTTTTTCAGAATTAAAAACTTTAAGGTAATCTTTGTAATTTTTAGCTCGTTCATAAGCCTCTCTTTGATATTTTTCAGAGGTTAATCTTTCAGAAATTGTGTTGAAACTATATTTGTAAGAAGGATCAATTGCGATAAAAACTGGAAGAGGTGCTTCAACCTCTTCGATAACATCTGGCATTCCTTGTAGGCTCAACAGACGCTTCGCTATTATCGTTCTTTTTTCTAAATTAATGTCATAACTAATAACATGACCAAGAAATGGAAATCCTAGTTTCCAGGCAATTTGTGGACCTGTCTGACCTGTTTCTCCATCTGAGGCCCTATGGCCGGAAAAGACGATATCCATTTTTCCGTCCATTTTATTTATGCCAGCTTTTAGTGTTTCAGCAGTACCCAATGTGTCTGCTCCTGCAAAAAGAACATCATTGTACAAATGCAGGACTTCAGCATCACAAGTTTGCATAGCTTGCTGTAAGGCTGTATTAGCTACATGACCACTCATTGAAGCAACGGAAATTTTTGCACCATATTTGACCTTTGCATAAAATGCTGCTTGAGCTGCTATTTTACTATGTGGACCCAGAGTGCTTTTTGTTTCATTCCTGTTAAGCGTTCCATCAGGATTGTAGCTTATACTTCCTTCTGAAAAATCTGGCTCCAATTTGACAACAACAGCCAAATTAAGAGGAGTCATTGGTTACTTCAGCTTCGACGGAGATGTTATAAGCCTTGATTAACATTGTTACTCGTACAAACTGCAATTGGGATTTTTTCAAAGAAAGGTAGGATCCAACTATGAAAATTTTCTATGATATGAAAAAGGTGCAGATTGGATTTTTCCAAATAAACTAATTCATCCAAAGGGACAGCTGAAAAAATATCAAAAAAACAATTAATTCAAAAATAAATTTTGGAAAATTAAGACATACATAATTAAAGTTTGGGATTCCATGCAGGTTCTAATTCTTTTTTCTTCCTGGCAATGATAGCTGTTACCACTATACCAATGACAAAGAACATGAAGTAAGGAGTAGAGTTCCCAAAGAAATTGGCTACAATTCCGGCAGCAAGAGGACCCATTGCCCATCCTACTCCAAATGTTGTTTCGTAGGCTCCAATTAGTCCACCAGAATGTTCCTTTTGTACTCTTTTCATGATAATTTCAAATGTCAGGGGGAAATATACAGTAAAACCAAAACCCATAACCAATACAGCAACAATAAACATTTCAAATGAAAATGAATAGACTGCAATTATCATTCCAATTGCAATTGAAAGCATTGCTGCAATAAGACTGTAAAAAGTTCTTCTTGCTAGCATTTGAGAAAAACCAAGTGAAGCTAGTCTTGAAATTCCAAAAATGAAAAATAATAATTCTATATTGGATTCTGAAATCGTTCGGTCACTCATGTACGCAGGTAAGATAGTAAGAAATGTCCCAAAGGCAGAACTACAAAAAATTAACATCAATACAACAGTTGGAAATTTCAAAATTTTCTTGATGGACACAAATGAAAATTCTGTTTTGTGTGTTGTTTTCCCATATTTTTTCAAAAGCAATGAAGAAACAATTCCTGCTGCAATCGCAAATGTTGCATATTGGAATAGAATTCTGTAAGTTACATCAAAATGCTCGAGCAAAAATGTTCCAATTAATGGACCTATCATTAGCCCACCGACAAAGAATCCCATAAACTTTGAGATTGATTTTACACGAGTCTCTGGTGATGTTACTCTTGATATGATAGATTCGCACGGAGGCCAGAAAAACGAATGTGCGATGCCTGTCATTGCTCTAAAGGCAGCAACTTCAGGAACAGACTGTGATATAGATAGAAGATAGATTGAGACAGAGTCTAGAGTTATTCCCAGTGAGAGCAATAACCCGTTATTGAATCTGTCAAGCAGCAGGCCAACAAATAACGGAATGAACATGTATGGAATAAAATTTGAAAGACCAATCAAACCTAGGTCAAAATACGATGCTCCTATTACCTCCTTTGAAAAGACAGGAACAATCGGATTGTGCATCCCGTATGATATTCCTACAATCAATGCAGTGACATATACAAGAATCAGCGGTCTGTTCATGTCACTTGTAAGCAGCTACCATTATCGCACCACCCATCATAGCAGTGTCAAATTCTACTTTAGAGAATTTTTCAAGTAACATGGCTTTCAGTTTCTTATTTTGAGGCCATAGCTTGTACGTACCGTATAGGGTAGCAAATTTTAGTCCAAGCCTTCCAGCTGCCGAAAATGCAATGATTGGAAGTATTGCTTTAAGATAAAACGAAACTCCCATTCTGATAAAAGAATTGTCTGGTTTTCCAAGATCCACTATTACAAAACGTCCTCCTTTTTTTAAAACTCGATGGATTTCTGATATTGCTGTTTTCAGACTGATTGCATCACGCAAAGAATATCCACAGATAACTGCATCAAACTTTTCATCTTGAAATGGTATGTGCTCAAAAACCCCAGAGGAGATATCAGGATTTGTTTCAAAAAACTTTTTTGTGTTTTTTAGCATCGGGGTCAATGGATCATAAAGGGTAATTTTCAAATCATTGTTACAAAGTTTTAATGCAGTCTTTGACATGTTACCAAATCCCGAGCCAGCGTCAAGGACAGAATTTCCTTCTTTTATCCTACCCGATAATCCTCTTTTACGGAATTCTTCATCCTTTCCAAGGGAGATAAATGAATTCACCTTGTCATAAACTGGAATAATATCTCTTAGGACTTCAAGTACATCGCTCCAGTAACCTCCAAGACCCATACTAAAATTAGAATTTGGGTATATTATATGTCAACTATATGGCAAGTCAATAGATTATGAGGTTATTTTTGTCTCTGCATACATCGTTAAACTAAAATTTGATCCTGATCCAACTTTTTTGTGAAGAAACCGCTTTTTGTGAGCATATTTTCAGCTGTCTTTTTGTTATCTGCAAATTGTGCATTTGGATTGACTGCAAGTGAGTTTGTTGCGAAATACGACAATCAGTTTTCTGAAGGAAAGTGGGTCATGGTTTTAGTCAAGGTAAGTGGCGAACCTCAAGGCAATGATCCGGTTTCAAGAGCAAAGGAAATTCGATATTTACAGACGGCCGTTTTAAAATTTATTCACTTTGCAGGGGCAAGAAATGTGGTTTCTGATACTCAGGAAAATCAATTTACTGCGAAAATGACTACCTCGTTGGCTGACAAAATCTCGGAAAGAAGTGACGTGGTTTCTATTACCATACTTGATAATAAAGAAACAAATTCATGTGATACATTTTCAAAAGATGCAAACCTTTCTGGATGCTATCTTTATGGTGTA
>DATIFN010000021.1:0-6043 GCA_035455245.1 Nitrosopumilaceae archaeon
GCCTTGTTGTACCATTCAATTGCTTCTGTGTATTTTCCAAGGTGGTGTAATGCTAATCCTTTGTTGTATAACGCATTTTCTTGTTCTGGATTAATTTCTAGTGCTCTGTCATAGCATTCAATTGCTTCTCTAAACTTTCCAAGACCATCTAGTGCAAATCCCTTGTTGTTTAATGCATTTTCATGGTCTGGATTAATCTCTAGTGCCTTGTTGTACCATTCAATTGCTTCGGAATAATTTCCAAGATGATGTAATGCTAGTCCTTTGTTGTGTAATGCATTTTCATTTTCTGGATTGATCTCTAGTTCTTTGTTATACCATTCTATTGCTTCATTGTAATTTTCAAGATGATGTAAGGTTAATCCTTTGTTGTTTATCGCATTCTCATTTTGTGGATTTATTTCTAATGCCTTGTTGTACCAGTCAATTGCTTCAGTATATCTTCCAAGGTTATCTAACGCAAGACCCTTGTTGCTTAATGCAAATTCATCTTTTGGATTAATCTTTAGTGCCTTGTCATAATATTCTATTTCTTCGTTGTATTTTCCAAGGTTATCAAAAGCAAGTCCTTTGTTATATAACGCAAATTCACATTCTGGATTAATCTCTAGTGCCTTGTCATAGGATTCTATCTCATCATCATACCTTCCAAGGCTATCTAACGCAAGCCCCTTGCTGTATAACGCATTTGTATCCTTTGGATTAACCTCAAGTGCCTTGTCAAACCATTCTATTGCCTCTTCATATCTTCCAAGGAGATTCAAAGCAAGACCCTTGTTGTATAATGCATTTTCGTGGTCTGGATAGAGTTCAAGTTCCTTGGTATACCATTCTATTGCTTCCTTGAACTTGCCAAGATTAAATAAAACTGAAGCCTTGTTATCCAAAGTTACATAATCGTTTGGTTCTTTTTCCAAAACCTTGTCAAAAAATTGCAATGCCTCATCATTTTTTCCAACAAGTGAAAGAAAAATTCCCTTGTATCTAAAAAGCAAGAGATTCTCCGTTCCTTCAGACAACAAGGGATCAATGAAACCTGAAAGTGTTTCATGAAATCGGCCCTTTTCTAAAGCTTCTTCGCAGGTCTTTGTAATTTGTTTTGCAGAGACGTAGATATTTTCCTCATTTTCCAGCTTGGAAATTTTTCCAAATTGGTCTTTTTTTTCTTCAGGCGAGGAAGACACTTCATTTTTTCTGACTGTAAACCGCGAAAACTCTTCATCTCGATCTTCTTCCTCATTTTTATCATTTGATAATTTCAATTTTGGGACAACCTCTTGCGGGAGGTATCAAAGATATTAATTGCTATTGGGCTTGGAAATCATTTAATTTCATACAAACATTACAAAGATCGGATCAGTTTTATCAAAAATTTAGACAATTTATCCAGCTCCAAAACTGCAAGATCGCTTTTTTGTAAATTCTAGACAAGATCTGTTGGAATGGATCAGAAGATAGCAAGCTAATCAATTCTAAAATAAAATTATGTAATGAAATTATTCTTGCGCATTTTTGTAAAGTAATTCAATAGGTTGAAGATCAATTTTGAAAATTTTTTTCCAAATCAAAAAGATTCGATAATCTATCAAATGCCAAAGGACTAAAGAAATGTGGTAATCATAAAGGGAGGAAAACACTCCAACTAATCATTTGTATTCGCACCAGAAAACTAGACCCAATCCCAATCAGAATCCAAATTCTATTTATTTGATCTTTTGATAGACTGGAAAAATTTAGGCAAAAATGAGAGAATCCCATTTTTGTAAAGTATGAACCAAAAAAGGTCCTATTTAATGCAGGATTGGTCTTCCTTTTGTTATTAGAACGATGCTCAATATGCTTACCACAAGTATCAGGCCAGCAATAGGACCAAACTCGGGAATTACGTTTGTTCCAGTTATTGTTATGGTTTCAGTATTCTTTGGAACTTGAATTGATATCTCCCGTGTAGAGTCATCCCCTCCCAAAGTCTGCTGTTCGATGAGCTTGTTATCCGCATAGACTAGAAATGTTGTGTCTTTTTCTCCCTCTTTTGAATCAAGGATTGCCCTTGGAATACTGACATCAAGATCTCCTCCATCCTCTGTTTTAGTGGCTAGAACAATTGCCTTGTTATCAATGTCTACTGATGCAGCAGAAACAGCAACATCCTGTCCGTGAACCATCATGCTTCCAACCAATGCTATTGGGATTTGCATTGTAACAACTGGAACTGTCGTTGCAATTGCATTTGGACCCATCACAAAGACCTTGTCCTGGCCCTGCATGGATGCATAAAGTTTGTGTGTATTTGAATCAACTACAATGTCCCACGCAAGATCTGCCGAGTCAATTGTGTTTACAATCTCATCTTTCATTCCATCGATTTTAATTATTTTGTGTTGTTGCAAGTACGTGACATAGACTTGATGTTCTGATGAATCAACTGCAATTGCTTGCGTGTCGTCACCTACTGGAATTGTTGTGAGAATTTTTTCGTCAATTATATCAAGAACTGTAATGTGATGTGCTCCACGATGTGTCACATATGCACGATGCTCATCAGAGTCAATGTCGATTCCCCATGGAACAGTTCCAGTTTTTACAGTGTTTGTTATACGGTATATTCCTTCATCATTTCTACTAAGAAAAGTAACCTCGTTTCCTGCCATATTTGCAACAAGGACCTTTCCTGTGATTGGATCAAATTTTAATGCATACGGGTGTGGTGAGACTGGAATCTTTTGTAGTATATTATTTGTTGCAGTGTCAATTGTAGCAACATAATCTGCGTTAAAGTTTGCAACAAAAAGTATTCCGTTTTTTGAATCATAATCTAAAGCAGCACCTCCTGTCGCAAATGTAATGTATTTTTGCATCTGGTATTGTGGAGAGTACCACACAGTCATATTGGCGTCTGGCAGGGCAATTGTCTTGACGTATTCACCTGTTTCAAAGTTGTAGATATCAATTCCTCCACTCTCAAAGGTTGCTGCATAAACTAGGTTCTTATCTGGAACTTCTTTTACGGCTACCACACCTTCAGATGTTGTGATTTTTCTCACAACCTGGTCTGTTGCAGTGTCAATTACAGAGATCTCACGCTCGCCAAGATTTGAGACAAAAAGATAGCCTTCGGCAAGTGACATCTTCATAGGACTGGTGCTCACTGGTATTTCCTTTGCCACATGGTGTGCAAAGGCGCTGTTTGTTGCAAATCCAAGGACTAAAACCAGAACTAGAGCCACAATTACCGTTTTATCTGTCATGGAATAACGGTTTTTTGCATTTAATAAAAAACTGGACCTAGAATATCAAAACTGATAATCAATAATGAACAATGTTGTTTTCTTGGGATGGTTTGGGGCTTTGGTTGTTAAATCATATTATAAAAAAATAGAATGTTTTTATTTTTTATACAATTTTTACAAATGAATTAATTTAAGAAAAATATTTGAAGTTTTTCATATCTGTATAGTTACAGGTCTGCTGAATTTGTTGAAAATTTTCAAGAAAAAATTTCCTAAAACATGTCTTTTTGTGTCTGGAAAATGTTTCATTTTTTAAAATTGAAATTAAAAGATGCCTAGAAATCCTTATTGTCCTAGGCTAAAAAATGATTTTAAAAGGTTTTGTGAACCTGTTTTTTTGGTTAGGGAGGGTTCTGGATCCATCAATACTACCTTTCTTCCTATGGAATAATCACTTCCGCACTTTGGACAGTTGAAACGATTCCATTCTATCTCGTCCAGAACTACTTCCTCGGAATGGTTTGCACATGTCAATCCGTTTTTCATGAGTGATAGTATGAATGCTGGAAATATAAAATCGGTAGACAAGTTCCACCTGCCGGGATTGATCATGACATAGTAAGAGTTTTTTTATTTTTTAGACATTACATTCTCTATCTAAATTTGCAATCTAGGGATTTTTCAAATCAAATCATTATAAAAAAAATGTTTTTATTTTCTATCCATAACCACAATCATGGATAGAAAAAGTAGCTTCATTATTCTTGGACTATCCGTTGCACTGGTAATCATTTCTGCCTCTTTTGCGGTATATGCAGCTTCTAATTCACAGTCATCTGAATTGACTGGAGATATCACCAAAAACGATGACGAGGATGATTCGGGTCAAGTTTTTGAATCTCCCCAAGTTAGAGTGGATATTCTCATACCCTCAAAACGTAATGACGGTACCATAATAGAGAGTGAAAAATTTGATGAAATAAGAACAGATCTTGCAACTCGTTTTGGCGGGGTTACCCTACTACCACAGTTTAATGGAACAACGATTCGCAACGAGACAAGGTACGACGGTGTGAATAATTCAGGTTTTTATGTTGTGGTGTCAAACACGGCAGAAAATTTGGAATGGTTTGCCAGTTACAAACAAACGCTAACAGATAGACTAGATCAGGACAGAATCTTTATGACTGTCTCTCCTACGATGATAATCCCTTGAGTTTGTTCAATCGCAATTCCAGTTTATCCGGATTTCATATGGGTTTGGTTTTTTGGAAAAAATAATTTTTCAGATGGTTTAGCTAAATCTTGAGACAATAAAGGGTTATTACATAACATTGCACTCTACAAAGAGAATAATGTCACAGATTCTAAAAAATAAAAAATTTGTCTTGACTTGTATCATAACAGGTGTGACATTAGCAGTTTTAATTCCAATTATTCTTGGTGCTTTGGTTACACCAACTAATGAATTTGTCATTGAACAAACAACTTTTTTCCCAAATAGTTTTCTTGGAGGGACAATTACAGTTGAAAAAGAAAACTCTCTGGTTATGATAATAAAAAGCTCCCCTGCTGATATACCGATCCAGATATCCTTGGAAAACGCTGATGGCACCTTCTCATGGAACAAGGAAATAAGAGGAGACCAGACCATTCCTGTTGATGGAATACATGACAGGTTCTTGGATCTCAAAATCCAAAATCTATCAGATACACCGGTGCAATTTCAGGCAACCATAAAGAACATCCCACCAGCAAAATAAGTCGATAATCAGTACTGGTTTTACTTTTTGTTTAAAAAACCATCCACAAATTAGCAGTTAAATGATTTATCAGGTTCTTTTTAACCTAAAATATGAAAAAATAGTAAAAATTCATCACAAAAAAATATCGCAAATACATGTGTGTAAATTTTTAGGCATGAATTCTAAAATTTTAAAAAAATAAAATTTTGTCCTTTTGGTAAAACATTGTCTAACCCAATAAACATCAAGACGGAATATCACCAATTTGTATGGTGGAGGAAGACAGGATGGGCCAGAGAGGAAGACCTCCAAAAGAAGAACAGCTAGAAACCCAAAAAACTCTTCAATGGTATTTTGAACGTGGTATCACTGCAACAGTTACTTCTCAGAGGACAGGAAAAAACATCAATACTGTTTGTAAGTATTTTGAAGAGTTTTACGAGCAAATATCAGAGTTTGAAAAAGTAGAGTTTTTAGAAAGACAGAAAAAAGAAAGAGAAAGAATCATCATAACTTTTGACTCTCAGATTCTTGATACATACGAATCCTTGGATGACATTGAATCAGAAATTAACAAATACAAACAAGAAAAAAAGCCAATCCCACGCCACCTGATTTCATTAAAGCTTGAGACTATGAAGTATATCAGTATCCTGACAGAAAAAAAGGGATCCTTTGTAATGCTGCCCTCAATGGATGATGCCACAAAGAAAAAGATAGAAGAATGGGTGAAAGAAAACGCCAAGGCTGGATAGGATAGTCAAGAGTGGGATCAGGGAATTTGAAAAAGAGGCCCGTAAAAAGATGCGGGATTCTAAATTAAATGAGAGACTCAGGTTTTGGAAGGGAAGAAAAATAGTTTCTGTCAAAGAATTTCATTCAGAAAAAATTCTTGCACAAACATGGGATAAAGTTCCTAACTATTTTCCTGATGACTATATGCCTCTTCCTTTTTTAGACAGTCCACAAGATAAGACCATACAAGCACAAAGACAAAAGTGGTGGGAAGATTATCTTGAATTTTTAACTCATCAGAAAAATCCAAATTATGGAAAAATAAGATGTGCC
>DATIFN010000022.1:0-27908 GCA_035455245.1 Nitrosopumilaceae archaeon
GCAATGTTAATGGCAAAATTCTTTGAGATGAAGATTCCCTTGTTCTTCCATAATTTTGCAAGGTTTTCCTCATTCTCTTTTTTCATAAACTCCATGTCGTAATATCCTCCCTTTTCCATCATCACAACATCAAAATCGTTTTTTGATAATTCATATGCCAAGACAGAACCAGCTGCGCCTGTCCCAACAATACACACGTCAGCATTTAGATTATTTTCCTCTGTAGGTTTTTCAAATATGTTCAAACTTGTAGAACTACTCATTTCAAATAACTCCCGCGCAAAGCTTCACCATTATATCCTATTTCATCCCAAACCAGCCGGCTTGTATAATAACTAAAATTAATTAACGATTTGATTCCTTGTATCGCATAAAACAAATATGGATTTTTGTTCCATGTTTCTAAATAATCTAATTGTTCAGCTTTTTTTAGATGTAGGAAACGTCGTACTCTAAACCTTCCATTGGTCAAGCTAATGAGAAATACCGCGGTGGTACTATCAAAGAACAAAAACAACATTTTCAATGCCTCAACATTTGATTCTGGCATTGATTTTAGTATCCCTCTTGAGATTCTTGAAACATCTTTTTCAATTGAGTTGTCTAGTTCTCCAGAGGATGGTTGTGGATGAGATGTTTGGAACATCAATCTGACTATCCTGTCCATGATGTCAAGGGAATTTTTGAATCTTCGTTCAGCGTTTTTTATTCCAGCTGCGAAAAGAGTCGCGAAAAGTATTGTCGAGATAATTTTTATTTCTAATCCTGAATCAATTAAGATAAAAATCAAACATGTGAAAAAGAGTGTAGTAATGGCACCAATAACAGGATATCTTTTGCGTGCATGACCGCTTTTCCAGGCTCTTCCAAGAAGTATCACTAGCAGATGGTTAAACCTTACAGTAAGGTGACCCGCTGCAAAACCAAAACCTGCACCTGCAGAAAGCAAAATCAATGCCAGAAGATAGACTTCCAATTTGTTATCCCCTATGACCCTAGTAACGTTGGTAAACTACATCCATGTAGTTTGCAAATCACTTTAATCCAAAAAATCAAAATGGTCCTGCCTCCTCTTTTTCTTTATTTTCATAATCCCATAGATTGTTTTTGATTATACGTGGGGTTGTCACCATAAATATCCCAATAAGAAACATCCAAGTAGACAGATTTACAAAAAGAAAAATGATATTTTTTCCTAAGGTTTCTCTGGCTTGACACATTTCTTCAATATCGTTTGCTGTAACACTTTTTGATACCTCATCTATTACAATAGAAAAGCTGGAATCTCTGGTGGTTACGACTTGTGGAGACTCAGCCTCTACAGCAATTTTTTCAGGATGGCATAGATTATCGGAAAAGGTTGAAAACTTTGCATCATGTCTTGCTATATATCCTTTTAGCGTAGCCTCCTGATCTACAAGAGCAGATTTTGCACCAAATGAATCTCCAATAGATACTTCATCAAGTGGAATCATGGTGAAAAAGAAAAGCATCATTCCTGCACTAACGAAAACCAGTAATCCTCCCACACGGATGAAGGTGACAGTTTCTTGATTCCCTGAAGGCGTTGGTTCATGTGGCTCCAAGATGTTTCTCATGCTCTTGTATCCAAGGTAAAACCAAAGAAAATAAAGTGCATAAAATATGACAACAAAAAGAAATGGGAAAAATTCCTTTGTCACCCCTGTATCGTTTGAGTGAAACATTATTCTTGGACCATATTGTTGTTCAATTGGAAGAATCTTGGCAAACATGTCAAGAACCAGAAAGTCGGTAGGAACAATTTTCAAATAAAGCATGATGCTATACGATGTAGCTAATGAAATAACGATAGAACAGATTGCAAATGTACTTTTAGATGTAAAATTAAATTTTTTTGTAAAAACAGAAAAGATCAGACCCAACATAAAAGCAAGAAACGGATCTAGTAAGAAACTCATCGAGTTGTCCTTACAATAGCAGTGAAATAGTTGCTTATCTTGTTATCGGTAGGATAGTTTCATTTTGGAACATCAAAAAATAATTTTTTGTGATTTTGTCTGATGACAATAAACACAACCATGATTATTCCTGACATGAGAACAAGATTTGTGACAAGGGGAAATTCAGGTACTACAACGCCATCCGTTGAAACCACAGAAACCGAGTCGGACCTTCCATTTGCAACATACAAGATGTGTGAGTTTTGATCCACATCTGCACCTATCGGAAAATTATCCACTGTGACAGTCGATATTACTGCATTTGACGAACCATTAATTATCGAAACAGTTCCTGGTACAGGAAGATCAAAGGATCCTCCATTAACAACATACACCATGTGCATATTTTGGTCTACTGTGACTCCTATTGGAAAAGATCCTACCTGGACAGTGTCTATTACTGTATTTGTAGAGGCATCTATTACCGAAACCGAATTGGAACGGAAGTTGGCAACGTAAACTCTATTGGAATTTGAATCAATTCCTACTCCTATTGGGGAATTTTCTACTTGAATATTGGTTACTTTTTGAATCGTGGTGCCATCAATCACAGATAATGAGTTTGATAACGAATTAGCTACGTAGACCAGATGTCTTTTTGAATCTACAGCTATTCCTGTTGGCCCATTGGCAACTGATATTGTGTCCGTAACTTTATTTGTGGAGAGGTCAATTGCAGATATTTTTCCCAAACCATTTGCCACAAAAGCTGTATGTGTGTTTTCATCGACAGCAATTCCTGTTGGGGCTATTCCAACCGGTATCGTATTTGATACAGCATTTGTTGAACCATCAATGACATAAACTGCTCTTGATACCACGCATGTTACATAAATCATGTTTTTAGTCTGATCAACTGCAATACCCAAAGGAAAAATACCAACTTTGATTGTGTCAATTACAGTATTTGTCCTTCCATCAATCACAGATACATTATTGGAATAGAAGTTTGGTGCATAGATCCTATGGGTATTACTGTTTACGGCTATTCCATGCGGGTCAGTTCCAACTTTTATGGTATCGGCCACATAGAAATTAGTGACCTCACCAAATACTACAATGAAAAAACCTGGGGAAAAAAGTGTTATAGATGTGATGAGGATAAAAATTAAAAAACGTAATGAAAGCAATGGATTGTTAACAATCTAAACTTATTAAAATTTTTAAAATGGCTCTAGTAGAATGAAAATAAATTATGCCACATCAAGGATCTGTCTTAAGAATAAAGTTTACAAAAGGTGGAGACTTGGCACAAAAAATCTACATAAAAATGTAAAAATTTCAAGAATGAGTTCGAATAGATGAAATTACTAAAATAAAAATAATAAATCTGAAACAATGTTTATGTCCAGCGAAGGTATGCCCACGTTATATAATGGCAGGATTTTACTTATTTTTTAATAAAAGTCCGAAGATTAAGGAAACACGATTATTTTTCACATTGCTAATTTCGTTATCTATTTTTTTGCCTGATTTTGCATTTGGAAGCACTACAATAAATGTCGGCACAACCCCGTTCCAAGTTTCGGTGAATTCAAATACAAATATGATTTACACAGCAAACCAAGGGTCCAACGATGTATCTGTGATTAACGGAACAACAAACACAGTAACAGCTACCATTCCAGTTGGCAGTGGTCCTGTTGGGATAGATGTCAATTCAAATACAAATATGATTTACACAGCAAACCAAGGGTCCAACGATATATCTGTGATTAACGGAACAACAAACACAGTAACAGCTACCATTCCAGTTGGCAGTGGCCCTGTAGGTGTTGCTGTTGATCTTACTACAAACAGAATTTATGCAGGAAACATTTTTTCTGGAACTGTATCTGTCATTGATGGGTCGACAAATACAGTTGTAGATACAGTATCTGTTGGAAGTATTGCGTCAAGGTTGGATGTAAATTCTATCACAAATAAAATTTATGTAACAAATTCATTTTCAAATACACTTTTTGTAATTGATGGAACTACGGACACTTTCACAAATACAATAACTGTGGGAAATGGTCCTGTTGAGGTAGCAGTTGATGAGATTACAAATCTAATCTACACAGCAAATCGAGCTTCAAATGGTGTCTCTGTGATCAACGGTTCCACAAACACAGTGATAACAACAATACCAGTGGCCAATGGACCTAACGGAATAGCTGTAGATTCAAGCGCTAGCAGAGCCTATGTTAGCAACTTTTTCTCAAACACTTTAACTGTAATAGACACTTTAACAAATACAGCAGTTGCCTCAATTCCAGTAGGAACTGGACCTGGTGGAGTGGACGTAAACACCAACACCAAAATAGTTTATGTTGGAAATAGACAATCCAATTCAGTTACAGCCATAGATGTCTCTGTAGGCACGCCCCCCTCAGCAAATGCTGGACCAGATCAAACCATAGACGAGGAAACCTTTGTTACCCTAAGCGGATCAGGAATTGGTTCTGGACCTTTATCCTTTACATGGACACAGACAGCTGGACCTGCTGTTAGTTTATCAAACGCCAGCACTGCAAATCCAACCTTTACAGCGCCGCAAGTGACTGGTACAACCATATTGACCTTTCAACTGGTAGTCAATGATGGTACCTTTGACAGTGTACCAGATACAGTTAATGTAGTGGTCAGAGATGTTACAATCTTTACGGTTCCACTCCTGGTGTCAAATGGCACATTGGCTGGAAATGTAACTGTTGGGGATATAGCTTCAGGAACCACAATCACGTTATTGTTTACAACACCCCCTAATGTGTTACCCTCTGCAGAACTTTTGCAGCAAATTGTTCCGTCTGGCACGAATGGTAATAACATTGCCTTTAATTTTACCGTGGATTCGCTACCGCCATCATCTTTGCCACCATTACCTTTGTCTTCGGTATTGTTTTTTGATGTGAACTTTCAGGGAATAAATTTTTCCAACCCAGCGAACTTTCCACCAGACCTTTCACCCAATAGTAAATTTCTGGTGGACAAAAATTTTGAAACAGAAAGTCAATTCACTGATGGATGTCCTGTTGTCTCATTTCTGTTACTAAATGAAAATAATGATTGGGAGCAGTTAGGAGATCCTTTAAACCCAAACACTTACAAGATTTATACCGCAGATTCAGCTGCGGGAACGGTTTCTATCATCAATGGTTTTACAAACACTGTTGAAAAGACAATAACACTTGCAGGTGGTGCACATGAAGTGGTTTACAACTCTAATCTTGATAACGCATATGTGACCAACCCACTTTCTTCTTCTCTTACTATAATCGATGGAACTACAGATGCTATAGAGGCCATAATACCAGTTGGTATTGCTCCCATTGGAGTGGATGTTGATTCTATCAACAATAAAATTTACGTAGTCAACAGAGGTTCAAATTCTGTTACTGTTATAGATTCATCCACAAATAATGTGTTAGCAACCGTGCCAGTTGGCAGTGGACCAATCCAAGTAGACGCGGATCCCTCAACCAACAGAGCCTATGTAGTGAATTTCTTTTCAAATAACGTCTCAGTTATAGATGGAACAACAAACACTGTTATTTCCACCATTCCTGTAGGATTCTTTCCAAGCGGTGTTGCAGTAGATCCATCAAACAAGGCGTATGTTGCAAATTTTGCTTCTAATACTGTATCCGTAATTGATGGATTGCCAGGTTCTCCAACTGAAAATACTGTAATAAAAACAATAGCAGTAGGCAGTAACCCCGCCACTGTAGGAATTGATCCAAGCAGCAACAGAGCCTATGTAGCAAACACTGTGTCTGATGACATCTCTGTAATAGATCGTTCTCAACAGGTGGTAATTAACACCATACCAGTTGGTGACGGTCCAATTGTAACAGCAATAAATCAAAACACCAACAGAATTTATGTAACAAATCAGGTTTCCAACGATGTATCTGTAATTGATGGAACAACAAACACTGTACTAGACACGATACAGGTAGGCAGTGGTCCAATTGGAATATCACTTAATCCCAATGTCCCAAATCCAGCAAGGGATCCATCTACCGATGTTATAGACTCTGGTAGTGGACAAATTCTAAAGTGTGGTTATGTTGGGAAACAGCCACATCTTTCTAAATTTGCAGTGGGAGGGATCATAAGACCAATCCTTGCAATTCTAGGATCAAGTGGGGGCCAGACAGCAGCTCCAACCATAGATCTAACCAACATGGCATCAAATGGTTTGTTGCCTGACAGCATCAAAACACAGGTTTTAAATCATGATCCTTTGAAGCCCATTCCACCATCAAACGAAACCGGATTTGATTTTCCATTCTATCTTGGCGGTGATGGTTATGTGATAGGTGGTTTTACAAACACCATTGTGACAAAAACAGAAAGCACTGGCATCCCAGTAGAGATAAAGCTAAACATTCCATCATCTTCGCTTACCCATGTTGCGTTGTATACCAACTTACGTGGGGATGCTAGGAGCATTGACGATAGCGATACTTTCATTATTTATGAAAAAGGTCAGCCACTACAAATAGTGGATCCAAACGGATACTTTGGGGATGTCAAATTTGACCTGTCAAAAGATGGTATCAAAAACACGCTTACCCTTAAAATAATATTTTTAAAACCGATGGAAAAATCTGATATCGATTTAAGGATGTGGGATGCCCAGCGTTCTTCATCAGAAACCAAGATCTTAGATGCATGGCAAGTAATAGCAACTCCAGAACCCACTACACAAAGCCAGACGGAGATAAATTCAGTTATTCAAGATACGCCTCCAACTTCCCCAAATAATTCAGATAAAGTGATTGATCTAATCAAGATGTGGAGTGGATACTCTCCTAACTCGATATCGGATTCAGAGTTGTTGGGTAGGATGGGATTTGAGGGGAACCACATTCCAGCATGGTTTACAAAAACTACAAAGTGGGTTGTTAGTGGCGAAACAAGCGAACAAGAATTCGTTGAGGCAATCAAATTCATGTCTGAAAATGGAATTATTAAATAAATCAAGACAATAAATTATACCATCCTGTTTCCTAAAGCACTGGAACCTCGTTTTTTATTAAAATTTGATTTTTGAGTTCTGCCTGTGAGTGTTACGAGTATTTATTTGCAGGTCACAACTATTTTCTAAATGATGGGTCTTAAAACGAACCTCGATCTAATCCATGCTCATTTTTTCTATGTTGATGTTGTTGGATTGTCAGACCCATCAATGTCAACAAAGACTCAGATTAAAAAAATCCAGATACTAAACCAGAGTATACTAGAGTGTAGTGCCTACAAATCAACACCAACAGATTCTATGCTTGTACTCCCCTCAGGTGACGGGATGTCAATAGGATTTCTCCAAGGTCCAGAGCTTCCTCTGAAGCTTGCCATAGAACTTCACCAACGACTTGCAAAGTATAACAAATCTAAAATTCCTTCGGAAACTATTCGAGTTAGAATAGGTCTTAACAGTGGAAACGTCTTCGTAGTCAATGATATTCAAAATAACAAAAACATTTGGGGACCTGGAATAATTCTCACCAGAAGAGTGATGGATTTTGGTGACGAAGGGCATATTTTACTCAGTCCAAAAATGGCTGAAGATCTAAGGGAATTTTCTGATGAATATCGTGGGATCATAAAGCCGGTTCACGATTTTACCATAAAACACGGCCAGACGATTCTGATTTATTCTGCCTATGGAAAGGGTTTTGGAAATTCTAGGCACCCAACAAAAGGTGCATCTTTGCGAAGCAAGATGGGAGAAGAAATCGTAAAACGACAAAAAACAACTCTATATCCATTCATTGAAGTTTATCTTACGATCAAAAATCCAAAAACAATGCTTGTTCAACACAAGAGAACATATCAAATTAAGAACATTTCCGATGATCCAATCTACACAGTACTACATGGTATTGCAACTGATGTGGAAAAGAATTCTTTAGATGATCTCAAAGTAAAAGTTTATGATGAAAAAAATCACGATTTGAAGATATCAAGTATAAGTGTTGACGAACCAACTCAGAAGGAATTTACGACAAACTTTAACATACCCATAATGAAAAATGAAGATGACAGATACTATATTTTAGAATATGAAGTGGAGGAACCTGAAAGGTATTTTGAAAACGCATTTTTGATTGATTGTGAGAAATTTGTTTTAAAGATAGAATATCCCAAGGATTCTTCGATAAACAACATTGTCGTTTATGAGATAAATCAGGAAACTGAAGAAAAAACTAAATCAAAAATACAACCGACTTTGAGAAAAACTGAAAATGGTTATATCGCCAGGTGGGCAAAACAAAATATTACAAAAGGTCAGACATTTAGAATTGACTGGTAAAATGTGGTAAATTCAGGAAAAAATCACAATATCCGGTTTCTTAATTCTCAGATTTAATTCCATCAGGAAGCACCTCATGTTTCTTTAAAAGTGGATTAAAAATAAGACTAGGCTATTGTATATTCTTGAGGTCATTTGAATTTTTCAAAAGTTTAAAGCAGAAAATCATTTTATGTAAATGAGCAAAATGTATTCCGATCCATATTTTGACAAAATCTGCTCTGGCTCAATTGAGAAATTGGCAAGATTATGGGGACCAATAAATTATCAGTACGTATCATTGGATAATGACTCTTATAAAACAAAAAGGGATCTTCTTTGCACAGTAAACTTTGGTTCATATGGTAAAAATGAATTTCAGAACAAGGAACAAAATCATGATGAACGATTTTGGGATACCAAAATTGTAAGAGAGAGATTGAAAGAAGCCTCATACGAAGATCTTATTCCAGCTGCATATTATTCGCTGGCAATAACGAAGACTCACTATTTTCTGCTTTATGCATTCTACCATGCTGATGATCTTACTCATCCTAATGATTTAGAGGGTTGTTTAATAATACTGCAAAAGAATTTGGATAAAAAACCAAAGATATTTGGGATGGTCACAATTGCTCATAACGAATTTGTGCCATATGTTATGGAGGGGAAAAAAATTCCCAGACATCATCCCCCTTGGCAAAAAAAGTTTGAAATTAAATTTGAAGAAGAGGAAGACGCTGATAGCGTATTGATAGAACAATCAAAAGGGAAGCATGCCCTCTACTCCTTGGGAAGAAATGTTGGCAAATTTGAATACCTTGGAATTAGATGGCATGAAATTATAGGCCGACCACAAAACGTTATTGTGTATTATCCAGGTGAAAAATCAAATATTCATACAAAAAAAAGGTTGTATCAGGGAAAGGATACACCACACAATCCCACATTTTATTATGAATTGATAGATATCTTAGATGAGAAAGATGGGTTGTATACCAAATACAAAGATTCCAAAAAGAAAGAAAACATGACATTCACAAGTGAAGGTGCATTTCATACAGCCCCTGATGCAATAGGTCAGGCAAAGGGCCCTTGGTTATGGAAACCAAACAAAAAGTGGTTTGAAGAAGAAATAAAAGGTCACATATGGGAGGATCCTGCAAAACTTGTTGCAGAAATGTTTGAGGTAGAATCTAGTTTTAGCACCACCTATTACAAGAAAATGGACGAAAAAATCTGATTTATTTTCGAACTGGATCCAAATTATTCCATGATGGCAGTTAGGTCTTTGCAGACTAGGGTAATTTGATCATAACCACATACCAATATTCTAAAAATCATTATATCTATAATGGACAAATTCAAAATCGGAGACAGGATCAAAATAATTCACAACGGCAAAAAGGAAGACAAGGTCTGTACTATTTTAGATATATTGGAAGACTATGGTGGTTATTCTTACTGGCTAAAAAGTGACAAAGGCAGTCTTGTGCTAGAGATTGAAACTCCAGAAACTGTATTTGAGAAAGTCAATTAACAAGTTAGAATTGCAGAGTTGGAATAATGATTGGTTTTTGTTTTTCTTAGAATCCAATTGTCTAAGTTTATCTAAAACGCATTTTCACTAAATTCTACGAACAAACCAATCATTTTAGCTATTCTAATCATAATAGGCATAGCAGCAATCATTCTTGGCCTTGTTGCCTATTCTTACACCCAGATTCATGTCAGCCTAAACGATGTATCGTTTCATAGTATTGATTGGCCCACCTTTACATGGGCCACCATCCTACAGCTGGCACTAAATCTCCAGGCAGGCAACTGGCTTGGTGCAGCATTTGAGCTAATTGATGGAATCAATCTGAATCTTATTTTTGGATTAAGCAATAAAGGAGTCTTGCCAGTCTACATTCCTGATATCTCATACGATCTCTCAATGAATGATATACCAATGGGTAAGGGCTATGCAACTATAGATTATACCATTAATCCGGGAGAAACCAAGGAGGTTCCAGTCTTGCAAAATTTCAAAAAAACAAGGTTTAGTCCAGCAGTTGAATCTGTCGTAAATTCGGGTGGAATAATCAATCTACATGTGAATGGCACGGCTTTTTTCAAATTATTAGGAATGAACATTCCAGTTCCGTTTGAATCTTCAAAGCAAATTTCTATCATAGATGAAATTAAAAACCGTCTAACCAGTGAAATAGGAAAAAAGCAGTAACAATCTATGCACCAATTATTTCTGCGTTTACAAAATCTATGATATATAAAGTATTTTTGTGACAAGAAAAATTATTTTGTGATCAAGAAATTAATTTTTTGATCCATCCAATTTCTCTGAAAAATTTTTAGTTATAAATTACAAAAATAAATTTCCCAAAAGTGGGACAATAATTATAAAAATTATTATGAGCTACAAATGTCCATGAATAAAACAATAGGAATTGCTGCATTCATCATGTTTGCAGTAATCATTGGATTGAGTTCACTGGCACCTGCATTCGCTGCTGGAGGCGGAAGTGGAAGCGGAAGTGGCGGTTCAGAATGTTCTGCAAGTCGTTCCGGATCAGGCTCTGGTGAAGGAAGCGGAAGCAGTTCAGGTGGCGGAGGAGGCGGTTCCGGTGGCAGCGACGCAGATTGCGGCGGTTCTGGTGGCGGAAGCGGTGGAATTGCCTAAATAACTGATTGAAACCCTCCTTTTTTTGAATTAATTATAATGGAAATTATAGAAGATTTATCGGCAATCTCTAAAAGGTAATTCAACTCATTCAAGTCTGAACCATTTAGAAATTTATTTTCAAATTAGAACTATCGATCAGACCTTTGAAGTAGTAGAATAGATTAGTAACTGATATAAATCATAAATTTTTTTTCTGAAAATAATCGTAAAAAAATGACGCAATCTGACGCGATCAGATTCTAAAAATATATCTGCCATTTCCAAAAATGGAAATAACAATGACAACAACTAATCTAAAAATTCTAACCTCAGCAACATTTCTAGCGCTAGTGGGAATGATCCTGCCTGCATGGGCAGATGGGTTTCTCTATGTGGGTTCCGATACGGAGGAATTTGGAGCACAGCCACTGCCTGATAAGATAGGAAAGTATCAAACAAACGGTGCAACAATTGTTGGCGGAGCAAATATTCCATTAGGTACAGATGATTTTGCTAACGGCATGACAATCGTTGGCGGTAATCTCCTTACTGGAACGGTTACTATCTCAGATCTTACATTTAGAGATCTAAATACGGTTCCAACAGGGGCTCCAATAAATGCAGATACTCCGGATGCATCATTTAACGAGGATTTGGCTTATGACGGGACTTCGATCTGGCGTGCCTACTTTGGAGACTGTGTTAACGGATTGATAACAGAACTAGACCCCAATAATCTATCCGGACCAGCTTTGAATGTCTATACTCAGGCATTTGGTGTCGTTGGAATGACCTCAATTAATGGCCAACTTTGGACAACCGATTGGTGCAGTCAAACAGTTGGAACATTTGATCCTTCTACAAATACATACACTCCTGTATTCAATACATCTGCATTTGGAAATTCAGGTTGTTTGGCATGGGATAACGATTCCCAAGTACTCTGGGTAGGAACACAAAACGGATGGGTGGTACCATATGATATGACAGGTGTTCAACAGGGTCCTGCTTTCCAGCCATTTGGTGATACAGATGACACAATCGATGGTTGTACAATCACACAACCAGTAGAGGCTGAAAAGACATGGACATTTACTGATTACAACTGGGATCCAGTCTGTACGCAGTTTGATTCAATTACAGGAGGATGTATTGCAACACGGCCTGCAAATATCAACGACCCAGCTGATAATGTCTTGGCAGACCCATTGCCACAGGATGGAGATGACAACTATCTTCTTAATGCAGTCGTACACAAGGAGAAATTCCAAAACACAAACCCAGGTGCATTTTATGCACTGACTACAGTGGTTATCAATAACGATCTTGACACTCTAACAGTCGTAGAAGATTATTCAGATTGTTACGACAATCAAGGATTGATCCAATTCGTATCAAATCCTGAAACACGAAACGTCAAGGTTGCTGTCGCCGCTCCAAATGGAGATGTCACAGAAATTACCGGCGACATTTATGATGGCACAGGAGGCTCAATAACATCAATTGATCATCTATCAGCTAGTGTAGAAATCACCGACTCGAGTCACCTCACAGCAGGCAGCACAGTCTATGTGCTTGTCAAGTTCCAAGATGACCTCAAGGGAGATGCTGTGCCAGGAAATGTGTTTGATGAGAGCTGTGTAAACTCTGAATCAGTTGACACAGAGATAGACGGAGTTAGTGCAGGTTCGGTTCTAGCAACTGCAGGATTACGAATCACAACGTCCCCATAGGTTCGCAGCTAGACAAAACCCCCTTTTTTCTTTTTTTTGCCCAACAAATTATAACCTGAGATTTTGTCCGACCTGAAAAATTATTTTGGGAAAGGCTTTGGAATCTTCAAAGAAAATTTCTATTCTAAATAAAATTAAAATCTGTCTTAGCTGGAAAATTCTAAAAAAGCAGTAACAACAAAAAATTGCTCTCTCCTATTTCTTAAGAATTTCGTCGCTGAATTTGATACTTGCATGGCTTCCGTCGCAAAGGGGTTTGTTGCTTGATGCGCCACAACGACATAAAGTTACACGGTTACGTTTTTCATAACGTGTTCCGTCATGTGATTCTATTGTAATCCCACCACGTACCCAAAGAGGACCACTGCATTTCATCGGCGGATCTTCAATCACACCAATTGAAGGCGAAAGTTCATCTTCAATTTCTTTATCTGTATCTTTTTCATGTAATGTTAGCCTGCCAGATGGACAATGCATTGCTTCGCGTATAACCAATTCACGAATTTTTGGGTCATCTGTTTTTTCAATTAAACTCCATATCTTGCCTTCCGGATCGCAAAAGCGAGCAAAAGCACAGAGGTTTTCTTGATCACCTAGCCTGAGTGTAGGTCCGTCCATTTGTTGTGCTTGTTTTTCATAAGGAACTTTGGATGCAGTTTCTTTTCCATCAAAATGTATACGGGCATGGGTGCCGTCACAAAACGGTTTGTTTGCGGAAGAACCACAACGACATAGATAATACTCTGATTTTGTTTCAAATGTCTTACCCTTTTTCCAATCCCATGAAAAACCGTCTTCGTTATTTGTGATTATTTCAACTGTAAGAGGAACATCTCCAAGAATGTGGTAGCTGCCATTGTCGTTTATTACAATCTTTTTTTCTGCGGAATGGCTCATAATGAAATATTATGGTAAACAAACTATAATAATTATCTGTATTAGATTTTGATTTTGTACTGTCTAAGATCATGATAAAAACTAAAACTTTGATCACAACAAAAGTGAACCTAGAATTGATGAACCTCGGATTATTCTAAGTGTTCAAAATATTTCCTTCACATCAGGCCAATCTGTTTCATCATTCCAACCACGTCATAAAATAATTTCTCCTCTATTATCTCGCCATTCTTCCAGTGTGCAACTGTACAAAACTCTATTTGAAATTTCTTGTTTGTAGGGGGAATCATTTTTCCATCAGGACCTTTCATGGGCCCAGTCATCGTTCCACTAAAGTCCGCAACAGAACAGGTAAAATCGCCTTGGCCAAAAAAGATCTTGTATGGATTATTCACCAAGTGGTTGTCGGGAAAGGTTTTGAAAAATTCAACACATTCATCTTTATGCGCTATACGTCCTCTGGTTGGAGCTAATTGTGCTGGCCAATAGACCGCAGTATCCTCAGAGTGACGCTTGAGAAATGTATCCCAGTCCTGTGCATTCCAAGCATTGTCCAAGGTTTGCATCAGTTGCATATTTTCTTCAACCCCCATTTTGATCACTTGTTATGATCATGATCTTCGATATAACAATTCTTGTAAATATGGTAAATAGTAAATGAGATGAATCAAACTTTCTGTAGATTCAACCAATTAACTTTGTCAGCAATTAGAGATTTTTTGATTTATTATTTTTTTCTTAAAAATCAATCTTGCCCATCTTGCCACTGTTGTAGTCTAGAATTGCTTGTTCAATCTCTTGTTCTGTGTTCATCACAAAAGGCCCATAGCGAACAACTGGTTCTCCTAGTGGGACACCTGCTATCAATAAAAGGTCCAGTGGTGATGTGGCATCACCATTTACTTTGAAAGTTATTGCATCACCGTCTCTTTCAAAAAGAACTGCTTGCTCTTTGTGTGCAGGTCTTTGTTGGTTCCCAAAAAGACCTTCACCACTTGTAACATATGCAAAGGCATTGTAATTTTGTGGAACCGATTGCGTTACGTTAGCACCTGGCTGCAAAGTGAAATGAAGATACATGATTGGAGTTCTTGTCTGAATTACTGCTTGTTTTCCCATGGATTCTCCAGCAATTACTCTGACCTTTGTTTTGCCATCCATGCTTTGAACTACTGGAATTTTGCTTGAAGGTACATCCTGATATCGGGGATTCATCATCTTGTCTTTTTTTGGCAAGTTAACCCACAGCTGAAATCCGTGCAGTCTGCCGCCTTTTTCTGAAATTTCTTTTGCAGGCATTTCAGAATGGATTACACCAGAACCAGCAGTCATCCACTGGACATCTCCAGTTTTTATATTTCCCGAGTGGCCTTGCGAGTCCTTGTGTTCAAATGCCCCATCTATCATGTATGTGACTGTCTCAAAACCACGATGAGGATGGTCAGGGGCACCCTTTGCTTCACCTGCGGACATTACCATTGGTCCCATTTCATCCAACAAAAGAAACGGATCAAACTCCCGCAACCCATGATTTGGAAAAGGTCTGTGGACAAGAAATCCTTCTCCCTCAAATGTAGTTTTGGCATCAACCACTTGCGACACTGACCGTGTCTTTGTGTTTATTTTAACCATATTACTGAAACCACCTAAATTCTTCGCGGAGCTTCTGAGCTGGCAAATCTTTTACTATGGCCTGGACTAGCTCGCTATGATTATAAGTAATGTGGCGCAGGAATTTTGCAGATTCCTCCTCTCTTGTTTGGATTTGGACCAATTGATTGTCTAGCACCTTGATTATGTTTTTACATTCTTCACATGGTTCAAACTCTAGATACAGTTTCATTGTTATGTTACCACCACTCTAGTCAACACGCAACAACCTCCGATTGGATTTTTTTGGTGTCTCCTCTATCTGGAGTATTACATTGTATGATGTTCCCATCCGAAGTATGCTTATCTTGGCCTCTGATCCAATAGATAGATTGGCAAGAACCTTCAAAAGATCTTTCATGTTTTTAATCTGAAAATTGTCTATCATGATTATAATGTCTCCAACTCTTAATCCAGCTTCATATGCAGGACTGTCTGGAAAAATCCTAACAACTAGAATTCCATCTTTTTGTGAAATCTCAAATCTTTTACTCAAAGAAGAATCTAGATTTGTTCCATAGATGCCAAGCCATGGACGAATCACTCTACCATTTTCTTTTATCTGGTCGCAGATTCGCTTTACGGTATTAATTGGAATTGCAAACCCTACTCCTTGTGCAAATGGAATAATTGCAGTGTTTATTCCTATTACTTCGCCTTTAATGTTAGCAAGAGCTCCACCGCTGTTTCCTGGGTTTATCGCAGCATCAGTTTGAATCAGTCCCTCAAAAATCAAATCAGAGCCTGGCAATGGTCTTCCTAGAGCACTCACTACCCCTGCGGATACGGTATGCCCTCCATCTAGCCCTAGCGCATTGCCTATTGCAAGTGCAATCTGCCCCACTTTGAGTTCATCAGAATTTGCAAGGACTGCTGTAGGAAGGTCATCTGCTCTTATCTTGATCAAGGCAACGTCAGTAGAATCATCCCCACCCATCACCTGTCCCAAAAAACTTCTTCCATCTTTTAGAAAGATCTTAACCTTTGCAGCCCTGTCTATGACATGATTGTTTGTTATGATGTATCCACTTGGATCTATTATGACACCCGAACCCTCGCCCTCGACTGGAACCACACCACGATTATAGCTTCCAGCAAGTCTTGTGCTGCTTATACTTACAACACTCTCGCTTAATTTTTCCACAGCTTGGGTGATTTGGTCCTCATTTACTAGTGGTATTATTTTCTATCACCAATTATTTTTTCAATCATTTTCTTGTAGGTTTCTTTTGTCCCTGCGCCAATCTGTTGTGCAACAATCTGACCATTGTTGAATATAGCAATTGTAGGAATACTAAACACATTATATTTTGAGGAAAGCTCGCTATTTTGATCGACATCTACCTTGACAAAATCTATTTTGTCTTTGTATGCTGTTGAAATTTCTTCTAGTACAGGTGAAACTATCAGGCATGGTCCACACCATGGAGCCCAAAAATCTACAAGCACTGGGCGCTCTGACTCTAATACGGAATTCCAATCATTTGAATTGATTTCTTTCATATAGTTACTATACAAAGGTAAGTATATTAATTAATAAGTGAAACCATGGTTATCAAGTGAAATGATGGTAAGTTGAAAGATGAAGAGTGCAAGGTTCTACTTGATGCCATGAAGGCATGCCCAATTGACAACACTTTCAAGATGATCGGAAAAAAATTCACAATCCACATTCTTCGCAACATGACAAAACTTGGCCAGACAAGATTCAACGAGTTTCTAAGTTCTGTTGAGGGAATCAATCCAAAAACGCTCTCTGCAAGACTGCGGGAAATGGAAAAAAATGGAATAATTGAAAAGAAAATCCACCCAGGACCTCCAATCAAGGTAGAGTATACCATTACAAAGAAGGGATTGGGTCTTACTCCAGTCCTGGAAGCCATGGCTTCATTTTCCATGAAATTTTGTGCAACTGATGTGTTCAAAAATGGCAAACCGCGTATTGTGAAAGAGATCTATTCACTACCTCAAGAAGCAGCCTAGCTATTTCTGACTGGATAAAAAATCATAATAGCAAAGCACTAGGTATTCAATTTCATCAAAAGTTTTGCAACATTGGCACCAATCTTCTTTACTTTCTCTTCCTGATCTTTATTTTTCATCGTTTCATCCGCATTGAATGCTTCATTTGCTCTTGATACTGCAATTTGTTCTGGGATGATTAAAACTCCAATATTTTCAAGCATGGCACGAACATGAACCAATCCTCGCAGTCCACCCAATGCACCAGGAGAAGCACTCATCAAACCTGCTACCTTGTTTTTAAAACAGGCCAAGGGAATCTCTCCTTCACTCTGACGTGATGTCCAATCAATTGTGTTTTTAAGAACACCAGAAAATGAACTGTTATACTCTGGGGATGAAATGAGAAATCCCTGATGGGACAGCATCAAGTCTTTAATCTGGCGAGCTGCAGCTGGAATCCCATCACGCAGTTCCAAATCTCCATCATATAGTGGCATTGGAAAATCGCGAAGGTCAATCAAAGTCACTTCAGCTCCGGCGTCTCTAGCACCAATGACTGCAACTTTGATCAATTTTTTATTAAACGAATCGCCGCGAGTGCTTCCAGCAAACGCCAAAATCTTTGGTTCTGTCAAAGCAAGGTGTTCTTCTTTTTTTATGATTTAAGTTTTCGCTGATTGGTAATTTGCCAGTACATTTTCTGCATCTTTTTCTCCATTTTGTATTAGCTGTTTTATTGTATCTAGTGAGAAATCAGCATCCTCGAAAAGAAACTGCGAGTCCTCTTTGCGCTCTATACGAATTATTTCTTTTATTATGGTACCGCGCTCTACTGCAAGTTTGTGGTACATGTGTTCTAATTTCTTGAATCTTTCCCTGCTTTTTTCATCAAGCCTTTCTGCATCAAAGTTTTCCATTATGATATCATGCATCTCCTTTAACAATTCAAGATAACCGGAGATTACTTTGGACATTCTAATGGTATGATCCGTCTTGTCAGTATGCATGATGTCTCTAGCTCTGTGCAATGATTCAATCATGGTCTTTGGAATCTCTTCTTGGTCGTGTGGAAACAGATTCACCAAAAAGACTCTTTTATCACATTTTGGGGAGGCGTCTATTACCTCGGTTAGTGGAGTGTTGCTAAGCAAAGTTCCGTCCCATAGATACCTGTCATTTATTTTGGTCCAAGATATTCCATAGAAAGGATAGCCAGCCCCTGCAAGAACATGTTCTGGAGTAAAATTGACATATTTGCTATCAAAGACTGTAGATTCACCACTCTGAACATCTGTAGAGGTTACAAGTAACCTTGGTCTATCTGGATTTTTTATCTTGGTAAAATCCACAAAATCTTTTAAGGTTTTTTTTAGCGGCGTCAAATCATAAAGATATGGATAGGTGTTTAGAAAATTAAAAGAGTTTGGCATAAACCAAATCGGTTGAAAGACTTTGGAATTTCCCCACATTGCAGAATACATTGCGGATGAAAAGGCTCTTGCCTTGTCGGCTAACAATGACGGTGTTGCAGTTTCTGCCAATGTTAACCAAAAATCTTCCAAACTTTTAGCTGGCTCGTCGTTTTTGTTACCAGCTATGATCGCCGCATTTATTCCACCAATTGATGTTCCAGCAACGATGTCGAATTTTATTTTGTGTTTGTACAACGTTTTGTATACTCCGCACTCGTATGCTCCAAGTGAGCCTCCACCTTGTAATACCAGAACCGTTTCGTATTCCAATTTTTCTTATCTATTTGATTATTGACAAGGGACACATTAATTCATTGTGAGTGTGGATCCATAATAAGCCCTGAATGATAACTGAATCGCCTCTTGTCCGCACCCACAATTTATCAGCAATCCCTAAAAAGCAATAAAAATTTTCAATGAATGAGATGAACAAAATTTCAATTTACAGTTTAATTTGCATCATTGTTGGAGCATCCGTCATTATATACACCATATATGATTATGAATACAGAGTTTTTGCATACCGTTATCTTCCATCCCTCTGTCCGACAGGCAGCGGATGCCCGTATCCCGCACTGGATGATAACCTAGTATTGTTAGGGGCAGTCATCATTTTTATTGGAATTATTTTGTTATTGTCTAGAAAATTTATACAGCTAAAAATTAGAAAATGAAAATTCCAACTTGAGTTTGGAATAAAAGTTCATGGGGACCAGATTCGAAAATACTACAATAGGACTAATTTGACACACCTATGGTAAAACCCAACTGTTTTTGAAGACAATCAATTGTTCCAGCTTAATCAAACGTGCCGATCTTTACTGCCTTTATTACTCCAAGCGGCTTCTCCTCAAACCTATCATAATATGCAAAAGTGCCTACTTTTTTTGTAACCAGAGTTATGGTGTCATTTTCTCCAGCTCGCAAGACTTTGCTTGTTACATCTAGTCCTTCAACATAAAACATGTGGGGAATCTCATCGCGGTTTATTATGGTAAGGAGGTACAGGGTTCCGTCTGCCCTCATGACAAGAGTTGGGTTTATCTCAGAATTTCCCTCAACGCCAACTATCCTCGTCTGATCATCTATTTTCTCAAAGGCTACAGTGCTCTTGATTGTTTCCTTCCAAAAAATTGGAACATGTCTAATGTTTCCAAAACCAACAAACACAGCAAGGCTAGCAAGTAGGACCATTCCTCCTACTATGCCTGCAATGATTATCTTTTTGTCATCCAACTATTTGACAAGGCCTGAATCTCTTATTATTGCCAAATGCCAGTTTTCATCTTTGATAATCATTTTCTGGCCACTTATTATTTTAAAATAATTCTTTTTTCGTCGGGTTGGTTCGCGGACAGATTATTAGTTCAAAAACCACCAGGCCTCATTACAATAATATCCTTTTTCAGGACCCAAACCAAGATCTGTATCCATCTTAATTCCTAAATAACAAATAATCCACAATTTTTAGTTCGTATATGGACAATTTCTGGGATAATGTGTATGAAAAAGACACTTCGTTTTTTGGTGATAAACCAAGCAAATTTGCTCGTTCATGTTACAATCTCATGAAGAAGAATGATGTCAAAAAGATACTAGAGATTGGGTGCGGTCAAGGACGGGACTGCTTATTTTTTACATCTAAAGGGATAGAAGTTGCTGCACTAGATTATTCAAAGGTTGCAATAGATGGTTTACTTGAACATGCAAAACAAAAGGATTTGATTGTATATGCACGTGTCTATGACGCAAAAAAGCCTCTGCCATTTGATAACTGTTCATTTGATGCAGTCTATTCTCACATGTTTTTCAGTATGCGGTTTTCATTTAACGAGTTAAAATTCATAATTTCAGAAGTTAAAAGAGTATTGAAGGATAACGGGTTTCATTTCTTTTCTGTGAGAAATCATAATGACAAATTCTATGCGAAAGGTACTAAAGTGGATGATGAAATTTATGATATTAACGGATTTCAGATTAGATTCTTTACAAGAAAAGAAATCGAAAATCTGTTAGTAGGTTTCAAAATGCTTGAAATAAAAGAAGATTATGAGGAACCTGTGACACTTTATCTTGTTACCTCAAGAAAATACTAGTAATTTTTGGATTATGCTTAATTAATTATTGAACTCAAATTCAATATGGCAGACACAATTAGTGCAGAGAACCTAAAAGAACGAAAAGATGAGTTTGTAATCATTGATGTACGTGAACCAGATGAACTTGCGTGAAGGCAAATAGATGGTTCTACGAATATCGCACTAGGACTTGTAGTAGATAGGCATCAGTTCCAACTTGCGATCTCTGTTTTCTTCAATTCTGATAATCTTATCAGTCATTTATATCGTAAAAACTGCCAAATATTTTAATGAAATTAATTAAACGAAAATTGTTTTTTGATTGTAGGAAATAATGGCAAAAGATCCAGTATGTGGAATGATTGTGGATGAAAAAACTGCACTCCACTCAGAAATTGGGGGAAGAACCTTTTACTTTTGCAGTCCTACCTGCGTGAGCACCTTCACAAATCCCGAAAAAGAGCTTGCCAAACTCAAAAAAAGAATGTATGTTGCTGCTTCAGGTGCCCTGGTTCTGGCAATATTGCGTGGTGGGCTGTATCTGGGATTGGCATTTGGAGCAGTTGCTGTAACATGGGTGCCTTTCCCACAGATACCATTTCTCTCATGGGGTCTGATTCTTTTCATCATAGTAACGCCAGTGCAATTTATCGGTGGATGGACTTTCTACGTTGGTGCATACCAGGCAATAAAACGGAAAACTGCCAACATGGATCTTTTGATATCCATTGGTACACTTGTTGCATATTTTTACAGCGTAACAGTCTTGTTCTTCCCCGGCGCCTTGCCAGTAAAGGAAAAAGATGTCTACTTTGAAGTCTCTGCTGTCATCATTGCTTTTGTATTGCTAGGAAAATACATGGAAGAAGCAATCAAGAAAAGAAGTTCAGCTGCAGTAAGAAAACTCCTTGATCTCAGACCTGCAACTGCAAGGATAATAAAAGATGGAGAGGAGATTGAAATTCCAGCTGACCAGATTCAAGTTGATGACATTTTGATCATAAGACCAGGTGAAAAAATTCCGACAGACGGTATTGTAATTATAGGGACATCTGCGGTTGATGAAAAAATGATCACAGGCGAAAGCATTCCTGTAGATAAAATAGCAGGAAGTGAAGTGATAGGAGCCACATTAAACAAAAATGGATTACTTAGGATCAAAGCTACAAAGGTAGGAAAGGAAACTGCACTTTCACAAATAGTGCATATAGTTGAAGAAGCTCAAGCCTCAACAGGCCACATTCAAAGATTAGTTGATTCTATTTCTGCAAAATTTGTTCCAGTTGTTGTTTCAGTGGCAGTTGGATCTTTTTTTGTATGGTATGTTGTTTTTGGAAATTTCATTACCGGTCTGCTTTCTTTTGTGGCAGTCTTAATAATTGCCTGCCCTTGTGCAATGGGAATAGCCACGCCAGCTGCTCTAATGGTTGGTGTAGGAAAGGGTGCTGAGGCAGGTATCCTCATCCGAGGTGCTGAATATCTTGAACGCTCCCAAAAAATAAAGACCATAGTTTTTGACAAGACAGGAACTTTGACAAAAGGAGAACCATCGGTTACAGATCTTCTTCCATTGAATAACAATACCGAGGTTAATTTGCTAGAACTTGCAGGCAGTGTAGAAAGTGGTTCTGAACATCCCCTAGCCCAGGCAATCATCAAAGAAGCCAAAGCACGTAACATCTCTTTACAAAATCCTACACAATTTGAAGCCATTTCAGGAATGGGTGTAAAAGCCAATGTGTCCAGTCAACAAATTCTCTTTGGAAATAGAAAATTGATGACAAAATTCGAAATTCCAATAAATGTTGAACAACAAATGACATCTCTAGAGTCTCAAGGAAAGACTGTCATGATTGTGGCAGTAGAGAAAGAAATAGCTGGACTGATTGCTGTTGCAGACACTTTAAAAGAATCATCCGCTGCCGCAATAAGCTCACTCAAAAAACTTGGAATTGAAACGGTGATGCTAACAGGTGACAACGAAAAGACAGCCAAAGCAGTTGCACAAAATGTTGGAATTGACAAAGTAATAGCAAATGTGCTTCCAGTTGAAAAAGCCAATGTCATAAAAAAGTTACAATCAGAAGGAAAGGTTGTTGCAATGGTTGGAGATGGAATAAACGATGCACCAGCACTTGCACAAGCAGACATTGGAATAGCAATCGGAAGTGGTTCGGATATTGCAAAAGAAACTGGAGGAATAATTCTGATAAAAGATGACATTATGGATGTAGCAAGAGCTGTTAAGCTCAGCAGGGCAACTATGAAAAAGATAAAACAAAACCTGTTCTGGGCTTTGGCATACAACACTGGTGCCATTCCAATAGCCGCAATAGGGTTATTGAATCCAATAATAGCATCAGCCGCGATGGCCCTAAGCTCAATATCTGTTATAGCAAATTCCTCACTTCTTAAGAGATTAAAAATCACGTAGGTGTATTCACACTAGACCAGTTGAATTTTTTTATGAAACGATTGGATCTGAAATTATCACAGAATGATAGCTGGGTCCTAAAGAATCCACACCAACCATTTTAACTTACGAATAGATAAAAGTTAGAGAATAAGTAAAAACGAAAAATACATTAAATTAAAAATTATGATGCTCACACATATTTATCTAAAATTCAGTTGATTACTTTTCTTTGGTTTTATTCTGCTTTTTAGCTATGGTACTTCCAACAAAAACGATGGTAAGATTAATAGCTAAAGCTATCAAGGCTACATAAATCGGACCAACTGGTGTACCCAAAAGAGAATTGGTTGGGGATCCGAAATTATTTACAAATTCTACAATCAGGATTCCTGAAACACAACCCGCTACCAAACCCAAAATCAGAGAAACTTTGTGCAACCATTTTACATACATTCCAAACAAAACAGCGGGAAGGATCTGCACAATTATTATTCCTCCAAGTAACTGCAGTGATATTGAATAGCTTGCCGGAACGCTAAAAACAAAAGCTAAAGCAACAAACTTGAAAATTGTTGATGCCCACTTGGTGACCCGGATTTCAGAGTATGGCGAAAGACTGGGCCTGATCTCTTTTATTATATTTCTTGTAAGCAAATTTGCCTGCGCTATTGCCATTATTGCAGCTGGAACCAAACCACCTATGAAAATTCCAAGCAAGGCAACACCTGCAAACCATCCTGGCATTGTGGAAAGAATGAGTGATGGAACAACAAGTATGCCGCGGGAGCCTTCAGGGAATCCAGATAAAAGTTCCATCGCAGAGGGAACAGAATAGACCAAGATTCCCATCATTGCCAGAATTGCAAGGCCAATGCCATACAGAGGAAGCAGGGCAGTGCTTTTTCTAAGCTTGTGAGCACTTTCTGAACTCAAAACTCCATTTATCGCATGTGGATAGAGGTAAAGTGCAATCGCACTACCAAAGGCAAGAGTTGTGTATCCAGGAATAAGGGTGTCAGGCAAGGTAACATAATTTGAATTTAGATTAGAAAACGCAACTCCAAAACCTCCGACAGAAAGAGGCACAACAACAATTATTGCAATCACTGTAATCCAGATCAATATATCCTTGAAAATTCCAGTTAGGGTTGCCCCACGCAAACCACTGGTAAAAGTAAATGCTGCAAGAACGACAAATGAAACTATCAGTGCAATTTCAGAAACCATCTGTGCATTGCTTGTACCTGCAAGCATCACAGTCAAGACAGATTGCATCCCGACTATCTGCAACGCGATATAGGGCAATACCGCTACTATTCCAGTGATTGCAACCAGAATAGATAATGTCCTGCTTCCAAATCTGTCCTTGACAAAATCCGAGGCAGTTACATATCCCTTCTCGCGAGATATTGTCCAAAACTTTGGCATGGTTACAGTTGCAATCCCAAATGTGATTATAACATAGGGGATGGCAAAAAAATACAGCGAGCCTTTAACAAAAACTCCAGACGGTATAGCTACAAAGGTATACGCTGAATAAAGATCAGCTCCTATTAAAAAAAATATGACCGTAGTTCCAAGCTTGCGTCCTGCCAGGGCCCATTCTGATACGTTGTTCAAGTCCCCCTTGCGCCAGTTCTTTGCCCAAAAGCCTAGTATTATGAATAACACAAAGAGAGAAACAAAGGAGATTATCAGTTCTGTTGAGATCATTTCACTTGAGGCTTGTCAATGATAAACGAATATGCTAGGTAAAACCCAGTAGATGAGGCAAGAAGAACTATCTGAAACCAATAGAAATAGGGAATCCCGTAAAACTCTGTTGAGTCGTTGTAGAGTGGAACCATCAAACTCAACGTCATAGGAAAACAGATTAAAACCGCAAGAATTACAACTTTGGCAATTTTCAATTAAGATCATCGAGATCTAGTGGTTTATTGATTTTGCTAATTCTGCAATTGTGATTTAATCTGATTCCAATCGAGGCAAGCCTTGGCATGGATTGTCTCAAAACATAATATTAAGAAACAACGAATCTTCTATGTTCTATACATGTCAGATTTTGAAAAGATACTAGATATCATAATTGGGAGGTGGAGAAGCCAGATACTATACGCAGGAGTAAAGTTGGGCATTTTTGATCTTGTAACTTCTGTCCCCATGAGCTCAGCTGATATAGCAAAGAAATTGAATCTTGATCCTGCGCTCTCTTACAGACTATTGAGGGCACTTGGTTCTATTGGTCTTTTAAAAGAGGACCAAAACCAGAGCTTTTCTATCACCAGTATGGGACAATTCCTTAGCGCTGATAACCCACAAACCCTAAAAGGGGTTACACTTTTGGAGGAGGGCCCAGAACACTATGCCATCTGGAAGCATCTTCCTGCTATGATCAAAGAGGGAAAGCAAGATGGATTTGTCCGCGAGTTTGGCCGAAGCATATTTGATTACCTCGTACAAAATCCAAACTACGCAGATGTGTTTAGTAAAGCAATGAGCAGCTATTCTGCAACCCATAGCAGGTTGGTTCTTGAAGCTCTGGATGGATTTGACTTTTCCAAGATTCAGAGTATATGTGACGTAGGTGGAGGACATGGATATTTGATCTGCAATCTTCTTTTAAAATATAAAAATCTCAAAGGTATAGTTTTGGAATTAGAACGAGTTATCAAAGACAAAGAATTGCTTTGGGCAAATAAAATGGGAATTGGAGACAGATGCAATTACACCAGCGGAAACATGTTTGAAAAAGTTCCTAGTGCTGATGCATATGTGATGAAGATGATCCTCCATGATTGGAATGACGATGAATGCGTAAAAATTTTGTCAAACATTCAAAGAGCCGCTCCAAAAGGGGGCAGGCTGTTTATTGTAGAGCATATAGTCCCCGGACCAGACGTTCCACATTTTTCAAAACTGTTTGACATTCACATGTTATGCGCTCTCACAGGAAGAGAACGAACTGAAAAAGAATTTCCCTCACTATTGGAACAAGCAGGCTTTAGACACGTCAGGACACATTATCCTCAATCAAAAACCATTGGTGTGATTGAAGCGATAAAGGCATGATCGGCCTGCCCAACGTTAACTATTCTGCTAGTTAATCTTTTAAAATAAACTAGGTGGAAATTTCAAATAAAAAATACAAACGTGTATTACAACATACATTGTATAGAATCTAGTGGATGAAAAATATCATAGACGAATATTATGATTATTGGTATGCATGGTCCAACTATGCCGTCAAATACAATAATGCAATTTTTGAGGCTACCAAAAAATCAGCAAAATCTTTCTTAGATCCAGACGACAAATCAGCACAAAAAACCCAGAATAAAATTCGTGAAGTGTTTGACAGTTCACTGAGGCAGCAGCTAAATGAAGAAGGTTTTGCATCAGGCATTGGAAATATTGTAAATGAAAGTATAAAATTTGCCAAACTTTTTGGATATGAAAAGATTTACAATCGTTTTGCAGATTTTTTCCTTGCCGGAAGCAGAATGCTAGAGCCATTCCGGGACAGGGTTAATCGCAGCCCATCAGAGGTGATTCAAATGAAGGGAAGATTCAGTCTTCTTCACTACAAACCAGTGGTTGCACAAAAACACAAAACCCCTCTCCTTGTTGTATATTCTTTAATCAACAGGCACTATATCTTGGATCTTTTACCAAAGGTCAGTGTCATAAACAGTCTTCTCAAGCAAGGATTTGATGTCTATGCAACAGACTGGGGTACCCCTGACTCGTCATACCAGAACATGACACTTGAGGATTATGCACATGATTATGTTGAAAATGCGGTTGAAAAGATACAAGAAATCACCGGATCTCAACAAGTTTCTCTGTTTGGTTATTGCTGGGGCGGGATTTTTGCCCTGATTTATTCTGCCATCTTTCCTCAAAACGTAAAGAATCTAGTTCTGCATGCCACACCAGTTGATTTGGAAAAACCAGATACAGTAATTGAGAACTGGACAAAACATATTGATGCAGACGAGCTGACAAGTACACTTGGAAATGTACCTGGCTGGTTTCTTAATACCGCATTTTTATTGCGCAATCCTGTCGAAGCCCTGTCGAAATACCCGAGATATTTTAGCGAACCAAAAACTGCTGATGAGATCAAAGAATTTTTTGCAATTGAAGGCTGGCTTTATGACAGTGTGCCAATAATAGGATCAGTCTACAAAGAAATCGTAGATCAAATCTACAAGAACAACCTGTTAATAAAAAATAAAATGAAAGTTGGCACTGACCTAGTAGATCTTAAAAAAATAACAATGCCTGTCTTGAACATAATTGGAATAAAGGACGACTTAGTTCCTCCAGAATCAAGCAGATCAATTATGGATGTAATATCAAGCACAGACAAAAAATTACTAGAGTTTCCAACGGGTCATGTCGGACTGTGCGTCAGTCCGATAGCACACGAACAGTTGTGGCCCGAGGTTGGCAAATGGCTTGGTATCCGATCCTAGATCATTATAGATTTTACGTAGTGAATCTTATCTCGCTTTCTTTAATGACTGATTGATCCTTCCTAAAGTGCTCACGTAATTTCCTAGAGTTTAAAATCTGTAATTCTTACCAAAATAACAAAAATGAAACATTGACATTTAAAACCAATAAAAACCAACCATTACCAATAGGTATATATATAAACACCAACAAATGGAACACATGAGCAAAACACCAAACCCAGCTTCAAAAGACATTTTTGATGTCTGTAAGGGTAGCTTTGAAAAGATCAAAGGACATGCGGAAAGAGTA
>DATIFN010000023.1:0-4631 GCA_035455245.1 Nitrosopumilaceae archaeon
GCACTGTGGCTCTTGTTTATGCAAGGAGTAGAGTGATCTGCTGAAATTATAATGAAAACTTTGGATGTGTCAATGTTTTCCAATAGTGTTCCAAAGAATCGTTTGTCAATCTCCTCAATGTTTTTCATCTTTCCAATAGCATCACCATCATGACCAAACTCGTCAGGACCTTTGATGTGAACATAGATTGCATTTTGTGTCTCCATTGCTTTTGCAGCTACTCTAGCTTTTTCTTCATAGTCTGTCAGTCCTCCTGCGTTAAACGTCTTCATCTTCAAAACATTTGATATGCCAATCTCTACTGGCATGTCTACAATGCAGGAAAAATTCATCGAATGCATTTGGTTTATCGGTGTTAACCTTGGATATCTGTTTCCTGCATCACGCAACAAGATACTGTTTAAAAGTTTCTTACCCTTTTCTTTTCTTGCTTCGTTGATTTTGCTTTTATTCATAATGGCAATTGATTGTTCTGTGAATTCATTGACTAGAGTGGATGCAAGCTTTGCTTCTTCAGATTCGTTTAGAGGAAGACAGCGCTCTATCTTTAGATAACTTCCAACTGCTTTGGCAATACCCATGCCATTAACTCTTCCATAGGAGGGGTCTGTGTTGCTAATCTCAGAAGAAAGATGCTCGCCATCACATCTTATCCTGACAACAACTCGGTGGCCTATTGTTGGTGCGACAACTACTGATGCCTTTGGATGGTGAAATCTTACCAGTCGTTCTATCTCAAGTGCAACACCAAGGGCGTCCTCTTTTTCTATCTTTCTTCCGGCACGTCTGTCTGTTATGATTCCCTCGTCATTTAAGGTGGAAAAGTTTCCTCTCAGTGCAAGGTCTCCGTCTTGAAAATCAATCCCAATTCCTATTGCTTCTATTACTCCTCTACCGACGTAATCATTGTGCAAAAACTTGTAACCCAGCATGTTAAACACTGCGATATCAGATTGTGGTGCAATTCCTTTTCCAACAGAAATTACTTCCCCTATTGTACCGTTTTTTGCAATTTTATCAAGATTTGGAGTCTTTGCAAAACCCAAAGGTGTATCTCCTTTTAGATCGGGATGTGGAAGATCCCCTACTCCATCCAAAAGAACATAGATCATATGAACATCTGAATTGTCAGTAATTTTTACCAGCTCACTTTTCGAGTTTAGGGTGTCACAGATAAACCTTAATTTTTTAAATCGATCAGTACAAAGGTTTTAAATTACTATAACTTGGTTGTAATTTGATGGGGGACTTACGTAAAGATTATACCATTGACAGATTTGTCATAATTTCTCCTGAAAATCATGCTGAAACTGATTCAAAAAAATGTCCCTTTTGTCCGGGAAATGAAGAAATGACAAATCCATCCTTGCTTTCTCTTGTTGCAAAGGATGGAATGTTGCAAAGACTGCAAGACAGCGATGACTATTTTGTCCCAAATTGGTCTGTCTGAGTCTTTGAAAGCAAGAGTCCAGTAGTTGTTACAACTTCAGAAAATTCGTACACTGACAGACCTCTTTACAGTGAGCCCGCATATGGATACCACTACATCGTAGTAGCATCTGAAAAACACAAGGAATCTCTTTCAACTATAAGTACAGAACAATGGTCAAACGTTCTTGTAGTTATACAGGATAGGCTGCGTTGGCTGTACACACAAAGAGGCGTTACATACGTATCAATATACGTAAACTTTGGCAAGGAGGCAGGTGGCAACACCCCACATCCTCACATCAATATAGTGACATTTTCAACCATCCCGCCTGTTATAGAACAAGAGGCAGAGGCTGCTCACAAAATCTTAAACGAGAAAGGAGTCTGTTCAATGTGCCAGGCAGTTGCCACTGAAACCGGTGGACCAAGGCAGATACTGCAAACTGAAGGATTTCTTGCCTTTTGCCCGTGGGCTCCATCACACCCATACGAGTTTTGGATTTATCCAAAAAAGCACATTACTAGTTTTTCAAAAATAACACAAAAAGAGATAAACGATCTTTCCTTGATTTTACGCGCAACCCTTGGTGGATTGGCAAACACCATGAAAAATCCTGCATACAACATGGTGTTTCATCTTTCTCCAGAAAAGAAAAACAACAGACAGATTCATTGGCACATCGAGGTTTATCCGCAAGCCGAAGCATGGTCTGGACTGGAAAGAGGATATGGAATATTTTTAAATAAAATAACTCCAGAAAAAGCTGCACAAGAACTAGGCTCTTCTTGCAGAAAAGAACTTGCCGGACTAGTTGGGATAGTATAAAAATTATTTCTTGAAACTCATTTAGAATCTTGAGATGTATTCAGAAACAAATCTGTTTTCTCTGAAATCTCAAGTCTGTCTGAAACGTTTACATTTTTTATAACTTCTGCCTTTTCTGTAATCTTTAATCTATCAATGGTATCGATTTTTACAAGAGATGAATGCTGTGCATATGCTAGGGTAACACCAGACAACAACACAAGTAGTATGATTGTTGTAAACTTTGGATTCAATAACCTTGTTTTGTTTAATCTCATGATAAGAAGGACTATCTAAAATTGCAAATATTTGCAAATTAAATAAAATTGAAAAAGATGAGATTTAAAATATACAAATTATAATATTCCTCCAATCTTGACCAATTTCTTTTTTAACCTTGATGGGATCGACAATCTTGTGGAAATTGAAATACAGTTTTGGAATGATTTGGCCCAACGAAGACGAAAAGCAGAGATGAGCAGGTATAACATTTAAAAATCAGGTTCAGAACAAATCTGATAAAAATTTTAGTCAGGGTAAGATTAAACAGATTCTTTGGTTTGTTTTAATTTTGGTTTTTGTAGGTTGGGGTCTTGGATTTCAAATCTCATCAAATTATTATGCTAATGCATTTGAGGAAAAAGATGCATCTATTTCAAAAACTCTTCAAAAAACCGATGATTATGCCAAAGTCTCCTCAATCATACAACAATGGCAGTCTTCCACAGATCCTATAGCCTTTGCCCAAAAAAATAACCTGGCATCCTCTGATGAGAAGATTCTAGTCTACATCTATCTTGACAGTCCTGAATCCATCTCCAAACTTCCTCAAGAAATTAAAGTAATTAGCTCAGCGGGTAATATCATGTCGTCATACCTTAGTTCAGGACAGATCAAACAAATTGCTGGGCTTGATTTTGTCCAAAGAATAGACCTTCCTATCTTAGCAACTCCGTTATCAGACTCGAATGGATTATCAAAGAATAATGACCAATCCATCTTGCCACAATATTCGTATTATGTAATTATTATTGTAGCAGCTTTGATAATTGGTGGAATTATTTATTTTATCAAAAGAAAAAATCAAAAAATAACGGATAAAAAATTATGAAAATTAGATTAATGAATAATTTATTCATAGGTTTTTTTATTTTACTTTTAATTCCATTTTCATATATTGCCGCATATGGATTGGAACAGCATACATCCTTAATTCTAAAAAAAGAGATTCCAGTTGGAAATGAATCTAAAATTGATTCAGATATACGCCAGAAAATTGAAAATAAAACTTCTGACCTGTCAAGATGGTCAGTACCATCTGAGAATAACGAAATAGGGGTTTACATATATCTGGATTCAAAATCCGACAAGATTCCAGAAAATATTCCTATTTTTTCAAGAGCCGAAGACATCATTTACTCAAAATTGTCTCCTCATCAGATAAGGGCTCTCGCAGATCTTCCCAACGTAAAACGAATTGGCTTTCCCATAAGAGCTTCAATTTATGATAATTCTGTTAGTGAAGGTGTCAACTTTTCATTTGCAAATCAGATGCACTCTCTTGGTTATACAGGCTCAGGAGTTACCGTTGCTGTAATTGATTCTGGTTTCTTTCCTTTAAATCCAGAAATATCTTCCAATGTTGAAAGTACCTCTTTTGGGCCGACTTGTGGAAACATTACTTGTGGCGACTCTGATGGACATTCACATGGGACCGCTGTTTCTGAAGTTGTTGTTGATATGGCACCAGATGTTCGCTTGAGGCTATATGCTGGCCTGGATCTAATTGATACATTAAACGCACTTGATAGTGCAATAGCAAGTCACGTAAAAATAATTACAATGTCAATTGGATTTCCTTCACTTGGTGGAGATGGAACAACAGGTTACTTTAGAGATGGTACGTCATTAATTGCAAAAAAAGTAAATGATGCAAGAAATGCAGGAATATTGGTAACTGTAGCTTCTGGAAATTCTGGACAAAGTTCTTGGAGTGGAACCTATTTAGCTAGTGAGGTTTCGCCATCAACAATTGGTTTGCAAGATTATCAAAGTCTGATGAATTTTCGTCCATCACTTAGTGGCATCCAACAAACATGTCTTCCTGTCACGGACAATGGTGATGGTTACTACGTAAGCTGGAACGATTGGGATTTGTCAGATCAAGATTATGATCTTTACGCATTTAATTCATCTTTTACCGCATTTTATGGCCAGAGTATAGGCTCACAAACAGGTTTTGAACCACCAATAGAAGGATTTCTCCCCCATCCTCCCTCGGGAGGGGTCTGTCTTGTTTTAGCATCCTGGAGCTCCTCACAAAATCATTTTTTCCATATTGACGCATTAGGAAATTCAATTGATCCTAGCGTACTTGTAAAAGCAGGTAGTCTTT
>DATIFN010000024.1:0-26914 GCA_035455245.1 Nitrosopumilaceae archaeon
ACGCACTCCTACAGGCACTGCTTTTGTTACGGCCGTGGCACTTGACAAGGAAGGTAGACCAACTCCTGTCCCAGAATTAATGCTTGAAACTGATGAAGATAAGAGAAAGTTTGCGGAAGGAAAAGCAAGGATGGAACAAAGAGCAAGAGAGCGTAAAATGGCAAAAGAGAGTGGAGAACATGGGTAGGCCATCAAGCTATTTGCCAAAGATAGGAACGTTTGACGGTTCTGGTTTTTGGAAAAATGCATTTGCGCACCAACGTGGAATACTGTTAAGAAAAGTAAATGTTCCAGATGATCAAATCAAGATTCTAATAGACAAGGCATACCATGAATTGCCTTCCCCACTAAGATATGAAATTGAAACTAGCGGAATAAAAAAAGAAGATCTGCAATAGATCAAATGGTTCGGTTTTCATCCTTCGTTTCCTTACATGTATACAATAGGTTAAAGGTTTAATTTTCTATGGCTTTTTTCCAGCCTCTTATTTCCATGTCAAAGTTTTTTAGTTGTTCCTCAAACTGTTCCTCAGTCATATTTTCTGGACAGACAAATGTCCAGCTCATGGTCGAACCTTGTCCGTTGGGTATGACTCTAGCATACACATCCCATGTAAGCCCACCACCAATGAAATCATTATCCAAAATTCCAAATTCCTTGTTCGAGCGAACTCTTGTTTTTGCATTCCCATAGGGAGTTTGAAATGTCCACCACCCATCATTGCCTTTAGTTATTGATCGTAGCGCTCCACCTGTTTCCCAGTTCTTTACATTCTCAAAGAATTCAAAAACATCTTTATGATTTTTATTAACTGTCATAGTTTTAACAATGATTTTCCTTGGTTCTTTGCTCATGATGTTAAACTGTGTGTGATTAAATAAAAACAATTCAATTTTAATATCGGTATTATTCTTATACCATCATGGGACTTTTCAAGAAAAAAGCCGTCGAGACAAAATGCAAAGAATGCGGCATGGAACTAAATGATCCTGTACGCTTGGAAAGGCATATGAAAAAAGCACACGCCCACCCTTCTCAGAAAAACTTTGACAATCCAGGTGGCGGCGGTGGCATGTGGTAAATAAACAAAATTACTTGTTAGAATCGAACTTGTCAGCCCAGTGAGTTCTTGTTTCCATCTTAAATGATGATTCTTGTGTATTTCCTTCTGATGCATTTTTTATTGCCACAAGTGCCTGGTCTGTGTTATCCTGAAAATCAGTGTTTAGTTTTCCTGACATGAATCCTGCCATTCCTTTGAATTTGACATCCCATGTTATCCCCAAGGTTGTTCCCCCACCGCTTGGTGTGAGCTGGGTGGTTTTTGTTCCGGCAATTATTCCTTTGATAAATTCTGCAATAATTTTTTCTTGTGGATAAAGGGTTACAGTCTGTAAACACCTGTCCACCTTTCCTAATGTAATTTCATATTTTACCACATTACCTTCTGTTGACAAGGTTCTAGTCTTTGTGATGTTATTCCAAAACTTTGATTCTCTGTCAAGATCAGACACCACTTGCCAGACCTTGTCTAAGGATGAGTTAATCTGGATGGATCCCTTAATCTCAACCATACAAAATGACATTTTTTAGTACAATATAGGTTTTTTATGAAAAATTGTTCATGAAATTAAATGACAAGAACGCCATCATGGGTCATCTGTGATGGGAAGGGATATGTCTTGGTCAAGGTTCTGTTGACAGCAGCACTCTGGCGTTCATGTCTTACACCATATGACTAAAAATCATATTAAGCCTGACTTAACCATGTTACACAATAGATTGGATTTTACTCTTCTGCGTTAGTCTCAGTTATGTTAATTTTGTCGTATTTTCCCGAGCCAGATGGAAGATTTTCAGGTTCGTTAAAGCTGTGTTTGTATTTGAAGTAAAGTCCTTTCTCTAGATCTTTTCTAGTGCTTTCTCCATCACTTGTCACATATCTAAAAAAGGCTTTTTTTTCTTTCAGAAAGGTCTTTAGTTTTTCATTTGCTTCGTTTTCTGACAAGTGTTTTGCATAAATTTGTTGTAAATTTTCAGTTGTTCCAACAAACCTTCTTGTATAACCCCCGTCTGCGGTTTTTCTACCCTGTATTTCATACACTCCACCATCTGAGGGGATTTTTGTTTTGTTAGTATTATCATATCCGATTCTGCTTGACCAGGTTATTTTGAAATTACAATTTAGCAATAAGACTGATCATGTTTTAAGGCAATAAGAGTGTAGCACTTGACCAACTTTTGCAATTTCTTGTTCTAATTACCACAACTGCAATCATCAGAGACAAATTTTAGTTTGTTTTTTCCTTCGTGTTTTGTTTGTTGATAGTGTGCCATGTTTATTATGCGATCTACCACAGACTTGTCTTTCCATGAACCTTCAAGTGCAAACCAGGATTCAATCTCATAAACGTCATATCTTCCTCCAGATTCAACGATTCCCTTGAAGACATTTTTGATCATGTTCTCATCATCTTGTGAGAGGCGTTTTTTGTTTGAAACAGAGGTTGTGATCTCATTTAGTTTTATTATGAGGTCATTTGACAATGGCATGCCAGAGATTCTCCTTGTATTGTATAAGAAAGTTTCAGATTTATACACATTTAGAGTAACCATACCATGGAAGAAATTCAAAACATTGACGAATTATTTGACAAAGGGATCACGCTGCGCAAGACAGGAAACCCAAAAGAATCAATTTTGTATTTTAACAAAGTGCTAGATATCAACCCTAACCATCTTGAGGCCTTGCTAAACAAAGGACATGCCTTGGGAAGGATTGGAAGATACAATGATGCTCTGGTTTGGTATGATAGAGTTTTGAAAATTGATCCTAACAATGTGTTGGCTTTTATAAACATGGGACTGTGTTATCATTATTTGAAAGAATATGAAAAGGCAGTATTGTTTTATGAAAAGATTCTGGAGAAACATCCAGATCATGCCAATGCCATTTATCACAAGGCCTGCAGCAAAGCGCTCCTAAACAAGATTGATGAATCAATAGAGTTACTTGGGCAAGCAATCAAGCTTGACCTCACATTTAGAATCAAAGCAAGGGGAGACATTGATTTTGATAAAATAAGAAACAATGACAGATTTATGAAACTTGTCGACAGATGGTAGATCTAATTTGCAATAGGAAAGAATACAAAGGCAATCAAAAAACAATGCATATCTTTGACTAGGATAGGAATTATCGGAACCGGGATGCTTGGTAAAGCAGTAGCAACCAGGCTTTTAAAATCAGGTTATCATCTGGCTGTTTACAACAGAACCAGAGAAAAAACAGATCAACTAAAGATTCTTGGAGCACAAGTATCGGATTCACCAAAAGATGTTGCCCTGTCTTCTGATTTGGTGATAACAATTGTCAAAGATGCTTTAGCTGTACAGGATGTTTCTTTTGGAAAAAATGGAATCATCGATGGAAAACATGATGGACTCGTAGTAGCTGACATGAGTACGACAAACCCAGTTTCATCAAAGGAAATTGCAAAAAGATACATGGAAAATGGAATCCCAATGCTTGATACGCCAGTCATGGGAGGTCCAGGCCAGGCAGAAAATGGTGAGCTTGTAGTGATGGTTGGAGGAAACAAAACTGTTTACGAAAATAATAGAAAAATTTTTGATACTATTGGAACCAAGACGTTTTTCCTAGGTGAAAACGGTTCAGGTCATGCTATGAAACTAGCTATGAATCTGCAGATTTCCATGCTTGCCTTGGCCTTGTCAGAAAGCATCACACTAGTTAGAGGAGCAGGTCTTGATCCAGAAATTTTCCTAGAAATTTTAAACTCGACATATTTCAAAACAGGAATGAGTGTAAACAAGGGTCCCAAGATGATAAAGGGGGATTTCAAACCAACCTTTACTCTTAAGATGATGAAAAAAGATCTCGATACAATAAACCAAGCTGCGGAAAATTTCAATCTTGCTTTACCGATGTCAAGCCTTGCAAACAAGCTATACCAAGAGGCAATGGACGGTGGCTTTGCTGATTTGGATTACACTGGAATTCTTGAATTTATAAGGAAAAAAAGCAAGAAGTAAAATCATCTAACTAGTATATATCAAGAATCGATTTAGAAATCACATTGGTTTCAATCAATCCAATCCAAGTGATTTTGTGGACATTTAGACGCAATGAACGGGATGTGGTTAACCTTTACAATTCACTTTCTCCACTAATGCAGATTGCGACTGGAGGGAGCATGCTCAACTTTGGATATTGGAATCAAAAAACAAAAGATCCCGTAGAAGCTCAGCGTGAACTTTGCACAGTAGTTGGGAATCTAGCGGAACTTGGTTCTGCAAAAACGGTTGTAGATTTGGGGAGTGGCTTTTCTGCACCTGCGATGCATTGGAAAACAATGTATGATTTGTCGCAGATCACTTGCGTAAATATTAATTTTAACCAGCTAAGAAATAGAGTTACAAACGGTACCAATCCTGAATCATCTCAAGATGGAATTTTGGTTGTTAACTCTACCTCAACCTCCTTGCCACTAGCAAATAATTCCGCCGACAGAGTGATTGCATTAGAATCAGCTCAGCATTTCAAACCATTAGATGGTTTTATTCGAGAATCAAGACGAGTTCTAACTAAAAACGGAATTTTTGTCTTGGCAATTCCAGTTACAACCAAAGAGTCTTTTACATCATTTATGAAACTTGGAATCCTATCTTTGACATGGTCATCGGAACATTATGGGTTAGATAGGATAAAATCTGAATTAACAAAAGGAGGTTTTCAAATAATTGAACTTCAGAAAATAGGAAAAAAAGTCTATGAACCATTGACTGACCATTACATTAAGAATCGAGATTCGCTTAGGAGCAAGATTTTGAAAGAATATCCACCATATCTTGAAAATATTCTCTACAAATCATTACTAAAAATGAAAGATGCATCACAAAAAGGAGTCATAGATTATGCACTCATCAAATGTGTTTTATCAAAACAATGATCGAGGTATCATTATCAAGATTGAAAACAACCATACTTTGTTAAATATCTAGTTCACGTATTGAAATATGCCGGAAACGCAGGGTAATCACCCTAAAGCGTAATGTACAGTGGTATGCGACGTTTCTTACGTTTCCGGCTCTATTTTATATAAAGAACTTTTTATTGGGCCACAACCAATTTTTGACATGGAAAGCTGTGACACCAGGACAAGGGCTTACAAAAATGGCAAAACTTTTGAACAGTGCAAGCAGATTGCTGAAGTAATCACTGGCCAAATTTCAAAAAAAATTGATATTGAAGGAAAAATTTCCTGGAAAGAGATTCTAGAAACAGTTGAACATGACGAGCTTGTCTACAAGCTTACCCTGAAATATCTCAGACGAGACGGATACAATATTGGAGATTGGAAGACTCCTGAAGTGAAAAAATCAGTTACGGTTTAAAGTCAACAGCACAACTTCCAAGAGTAAATTTTCTGATATTTCTTGCCATCAATACAGGGGTTGCAAGTAAGACTGGAATTGATGCTGCAATGAAAACAGTTTGAAGTTGTGAGAGAGCTATTGTAAAGACACCTGCTGCCCCAGCTCCTACAAGAGCAGACAACAAGGTCCCAGCACATGTAGGGCAAGCTATGAAAAGACCCGTTACTGCTCCAAATCCACTCATCCCACCAGTCTTTTTGTACATCGAAAAAGCTTTTGATGCAAGTGCAAAGTTTAGACCGACTAGAAAAGAGACAGTAACCTGCAAAACAAAATTGATTGGGATTATCTTAAAGCCCACATGTTCTGTCATGTATCCAACAATTTCTGGCATGTAACCAGCAGGACCACAACAGGGAGTGATGTGTACTGATGGCACTAGGGCTCCATAGTGTTGTGAAAATATCACTTCCGGTTGATAGACTAGTATTCCAGATGTCAATGAAAAAAATATCCCGTAGGCTATGGAGGTTGCAACAAAGATTTGTTTTGATCTTTTGTTGTTAATTGAATTTGAAATTATTGAAAAAATAGAATCCCCACCTTGAGCAATTTTTATCTTGTAAAACTTGAATAATCCGTATCCAATTGCTCCAAAGGACATAAAGAGAATCACATACATTGCAACTGCGACCCGTTCAAGGGAAGGAGTCATCTCTTGTGTTACTGCGGAATAATCATATCTGGTATAGATCAGAAACGATGCCACAATTGATAAAAATCCCACAATGATCATTGCGCGATAGGATTGTTGCATTGTCACCTGCTTTTCCATAATTCCAAACTCAAATTTTGTGACATTAAATTGTATCTGTATTTGCCAAAGACTTTATCTGTAATGAATGACTCTAGTATTCAAACGTGAAGATTAACGAAGTTCAAGACTCTGATTATGAGGATGCCAAGATATCATACGTAGGCTTTGTTGATCCATACGGAGTCGAAGGTCTTCTTATCCTAAGGGCAAACGACGGAAAGGAGTTCCACATGAGGGCATTTTCTGGCGAGGTAGCAAGGCATATCACAAATTTCATGGAGGGCCACAGAGATTCAGTTCCAACCATTTACAACATGATTGAAGAGATTGCGGAACTAAACGAGTTGTTTTTGGTGAAGATCAAAGTATATGAAAGTGGCAGCGTACTGCGGGCAAACCTATACCTTACTGGAAAAACAGAGCTTGTAATGCGAAACTATAGGGCATCGGATGCTGTTGCACTAGCATCATTTTATAATGTTCCAATTCTTGTAAGAAAGAACTTGTTAAAAGAAAAGATGGAAGCCTAGGTTACTATCTCTGCCAGCCTTCCTTCTTGCTGAGCTTTTCTAAGTTCCATTGCAATTCTTCTTCCAACGCCAAATGTAGTTCCATACTTGTATTTTGTATACGGACTAGTTGTTGCCAGAATTGGATTTCCGGGAACTCGCAATGAAACATCATACACTATGATTTCCAGGTCGCGTGTAATCACGCTCTGCAAGGAAAATGGCCCTATTATTCCAGGCGAGTATTCTCTTTTCACGGCAGCAACAAACTTGTCACCAGCAGAGATGACCTTGTCCAATAATGATTCACGTATGCTTGCTGGAGTGTGCCCCACTTCGATGTTTTGTAACGAAACATCGATCTCAAGCTGTTGTCTTGCAGGTAGTGCGTTAAAGTCATGAAGGTTTGTTTGCAATCTTCTTTCTATTCCAAGAAAGTCTACTTCATCTGAAATTGGTGTGGAAAAATAGTTGAAATTAAAATAAGTCCCTATGACCAGTTCCTCAATACTTGAAATCTTGAGATCCTCTTTTGATATAAGACCATGTTTTATCTTTGTTTCAGTTTTTTCTTTGTAATCAGAATATGATGAAACATTAAAAAAAGCCCTTTCAAGCTTGCGGGATTTTTCCTGCACCTTTACTATCGCAGGTCTGTCTATATCTTTTGGCGATTTGAATAATTTTGGGTGTTTTATCCTTGCTTTTTCTAAAAGATAATACTGGTTTTTTCTATGAGAGCGTTCTTCTGCTTGAAAGAGAGCCCTGTTCCCAAATATTGGCACTTTAAAGTCGTTTTCTATTCCTTTGTAACCAAGATAGGCCGTAAGTGCACGATGTGGAACTATTATGGTATTTGATTTGAGAAGCTTGTTTTGAATTTTTGCAGAAAGCATGTCCTTGAATTTGTTTACTATGATTATTTCATCAGAAAGTCTTGAGAATCTTTTGTAAGGAGTTTCTCTTCCCCTTTGGCATACAACTATAGTTGATAGATTTTCGTCTTTTGCACCATCCATTATTTCAAGTGCAGAGTGACTCCCTAAAGCACCTACAGTAAGATCAGAATATCCATTGACTGTTTCTTGAATATCAGATCTTCTAATCACAAGCTACTTTGTTGTTTATGGGTAAAAAAGCGTTGTTTTATTTTGAGTCTTGTTTTTCTTTGAATTCTTTTAATTCCTTGTCGGATTCAATTTTTGCTTTTTCGAATTCCCCTTTGGCTTTACCAAATGTTCTAGCAAGTTCTGGAATCTTTTTGGCACCAAAGATAACTACACCAATTACTATTAGAATGATTACAATTTCTTGCATTCCAATTCCGGCCATACATTGATGTTGTCAGATTAAGATTTAAGTGTTGCAGTCTTTTTGCCTCGTCGCTCAGCAAAAACCATTCCTAAGAGGTAAAGTACCATCATTGGTAATGAAACAAACCACATTGTTATTCCACTTCCATCTGGGGTAACCACAGCTCCAAAGATTACTATGATCACTATTGAATATCGAATGTTTTTTCTCCAAAATTTTCCGTCGGTTAATCCAGATGCAGTTACTGCATACATTACCAATGGTAGCTGAAACGAGAGTCCAAATGCTAAAAGAAATTGGAGTACAAATGTGATAAAATCAACTACATTAAGAAAAGTAACAAGACCACTTGCCTCACCATACTTGTAAAGAAATTCCAAAATGTATGGTGTAACAAAAAAGTATGAAAAAAGACATCCTGCTATGAAAAGGACGACTGCGGGAACTGTTATGTTTCGTATGATTTTGGCTTCTTTTTTATCCAAGGCAGGCGACAAAAAGCCCACCAATTCTTTTACAATCACAGGCATCCCAAAAACAATGCCAAGTAGTCCTGCAACATAAAATTGAGCAAACATTGCTTGTCCTGGGGCAGTTTGAATCAACTGCACAGAGGTTGGGACCATTTGATTTTTCATCGCCATGGTCACCTGAGCTGCAATGTTATCAAGAGGATCAAGAGTCGGATAGTAAAGTGTCATGCCGTTATAGTCAAATGCAGTTATGTGAAAAGAAAGAATAAACAAAGAAATTATTCCAACAGCTATAACCATTCGAACTATTCGCTTTCTTAATTCCTCCAGATGTGTGCCAATTTGTTTTAGTTCATCCATCGGAGATCTAAAAAATGGTCAAATCTATATTTATCTACTTGCCTGGAATTGGCAAGAGTTTGCTTGAAGGAAAATTGCTCTGCTCCTGTTCTTGTGGAGTAAAGTTTTCAAGTTCAACTGAAATCTCAACACTAGTCTCAAACTTGGAACCAATTTCAGCTGCAAGCTCTGCAATCTCGTTTGACGAATAAATCTCGCGAGAACCAATCAAGAAAATTCTTTCACCTTTTTCTTTCGGATCTCCACCAAACTTTCCTTTTAGAAATTCTGCTATTTTGTTTACTTCGTCACGGGAAATCATGTTATAATAAAACACAATTCCCTTAATTTCCTTATAGTCCCACGGTGTACCATTTCTATAACTAAATACGGCAAAATGGGCTCCACTGTCATCTCTTGTGCATTTTATTTCCCAGACAATTACCTTTTTTGGATCATATGTTACCTTTTTGATCTCCTCTATTGACAGGCGCCAGTATCTACAGCGAGTCATCTTATCAGTGATCTAGTCAATGAATATGAATAGTTATCGTTTCTATCCTGATTTAAAAAAAGAAAAGAGCGATTCTAAGAAAGCAGAATCGCGCCCATAATTCCGGCACCAGTGATTACACCTAACGCGTAAAAAAGAGCGTCAAATGCAACTACTTTTCTAAAAGAGGCTCGCACCTCTTTGTCCCAGATTTTCGTTTTGTTTTGGATTAATGTTGTTTTCATATCTCTAATTCACATAATTTGCTGATAAGATCTATTCAGCTAGACCTATGAAACTTCAGCTGAGTTGTTGTATCGTGTTAATATAGAAAATTGGTTATGATATACTATGGAAAAAATCAAGATGCAGTGTATTAATTGCGGATCTCTTGAGGCAATTATTGTAACTGATGAAAGATACCATGGAGAACGTGGTGTTTGCCCTGATTGCGGTTCAAACTGGCCCGAATCATAATTTCCTCAAGTAAGATTTAGATTCATAATTTAAACATGGGTGGTATGGAGAACCTCTATAATAACGCAGCAAAAGATTTTTTAGAACTTTCTAGCGAGCAGAGACTGAACATATTGTTCAATCTTATGGCACACAAGTCAAAGATCTCTCCCATGGCAAAGGAATTAGAATCTACAGTTCAGGAAGTGCACCGAAATTTTGAACGCCTAAGTGATGCTGGTTTGATTAAAAAGAATAGCGATGGTTATTACCAATTAACCACATATGGGAAAACCATTTGTACGCAGATTCCAAATCTTGTTTTTGTTTCAAGGAATAGGAAATATTTTGAAGATCATGATTTTGGAGACATTCCCATGAAATTTATCCAACGAATTGGTGCTTTGGCTGCCGGTCAGCACATAAAGGGATTTGTCAAAGTCTTGGAACAGTGGAAGGAAATTTACAAAAATGCAGATGAATACATTTACGAAGTTTTAGCAGAAGTACCACTGGATCTTATTGATCCTCTTATTGCCAGAGTAAAAAAGGGCATCAAATTCAATTACATTTTTTCCGAGTCAGCCGTGGTGCCAAAGGGAAGAAAGAAATTGCTTGAAAAACTTGGCTTTAAAACATTCATTGAAAAAGGGTTGGTTGAAAGAAAGATGAGAAAGACAGTGCAGGTAGTTGTTGTCTTAAATGAAAAAGAAGCCTGTGTAATGTTTCCAACTATCGATGGGAGTGCTGACATCCGGGAGATCTTTTATAGTAACGATCACATGTTTCATGAATGGTGTCTTGATTATTTTAGATACTGTTGGTATGGTTCAGACATTTTTCAAGAAAGTAAGCTAAAGGAATAATGATTATTTCTAAGATGAACCAGTGATAAACACCCTAAAGCAGGATTTGTCAATGAATAAATATTCGCGCATAAAATTGTGTGCATGGAAGTTATTCCAAGTTCAAGAATAGAATTGTTAGCCGAGATGGAAGAAAAATATGAAAAAAAAGACACGGATTATTTTGTCCAGCTTTTAGATCACAAAGACTATGTCATAAGAACAAGAGCGGTATGCATTCTTGTAGATTTTGGTGGCGAGGAAATGGTTTCACATGTTTCCAAAGTCCTAAAAAATGATTCAAATGAGCTTGTTAGACACGAAGCTGCTTTTTCACTTGGTCAGATGTGTTATCGAAGTGGAGTAAAATCACTTGAAGATGCAGTAAAAAATGATCCAAGCTTCTTTGTAAGACATGAAGCTGCAATTGCTCTTGGTGTAATAGGAAGCCAGGATGCCAAAGAGACCCTTCAAGCGGCGCTCTCAGATTCAAGTGAACCAGTTAGAGAGTCAGCAGTTGTTGCCCTGTCAAACCTGCACTTTATGGAAAAATTAAGCAAAAACGAGAGATTTGCCAAGCTTACTGGTGGCTAGAGCGCAGTTACCTTTGTGCCCTCTTGGGTGGACTCGAAATTATATATCATGTCCACGTTAGAGTTTTCAAAAATTTCTGTATCATGGGTTATGATGATAAATTGTGAAATGGACCCAAGATTTGCCTCAAAGGCTTGAGACAGTACACCTACAAGTGATTTTCTGCGTTCTTCATCAAGATGTGTGGTTGGCTCGTCAAGGATAATAAAATTCAGATTTGATGCACCAAGGATGTGAGCCATTCCAAGTCGTAGCGCAAGTGCCACACTTACTTTTTCTCCCCCACTAAGTGACTCTAAATCTAATACCGTGTTTCCGGAATAGCAAGAAATCCCAACATCTCTTGCCTTTTCTTCAAGTGAAACTCGTTGAATTTTTACGTTAAATGCCGCAAGATACTCTGATGCCTTTTGTGAGATCAGGTTCAAAGCCCATGAACGTAAGCTTGTTGCAACAGGTCCGTCTCTGTTGAAAATTTGGCTACGTACCCCATCCAATTCTGAAACATATTGTTTTACAAAAACAAGCTCATCCAAAATCTTCGAAGTTTTTTCTTGCTGCTCCTTTGCGTCATGGATCTTTTGGGTGATTGCACCAAGTTGCTGGTCGGTAATACTAAGAGCTTTTCTGGATTGTTCAAAAGAAATTTTTAGGTTTTTGAATTCCTCAAGATTAAATCCTTTTGTTTCTTCCTGTAACTTGGAAATTGTTTCTAAAAGAGTTTGAGAGTGCGAATCTATAGCAAGATGTAGCAGATTTCCTAAAGAATCTACATTAACTGGTATTTTTTCAATATTAGATTTTAGTTTGATAATTTCCTCTTTTAGATTCATCAGGTCTTTTGGATTTGAAATAGCGTGTGCTTTGAGGACATTTTCTGCCTTTATTGCTTTTTGGTGTTTTTGTTCTAATTCGCGCTTTCCTAAAACTGCCTCTTTTTCAGCCTTTGTGAGAGAGGCAATTTTTCCTCTCATCTTTGCAATCTCATCTCGAATGTGTTCCTCTTGAAATAAAGGGTTGAGGTCGCTTACTGCCGAATCGCAAACGGGACACTTGCCGTCTTTTAGCTTTAATTTTGTAGCAAGTTCTTCTTGACCTCCAAGCTTGCCAACCTGTTCTGATAGTTGTCTGATTTGATTTCTTGTTGACTCTAATTCGGTTTCAATTGCAGTAATTTGTGTTTCAATTTGATTTTTCTCAGATACGTGATCAAAACATCCTTCACAATCTGAGAGTTTTCTTTCTTTTTCCGCGACTTCTTTTTGAAGTGATGTAATTGCTGTCTTGACATATTTGACAAGCTCAGATTTTCTAGTGTCTAGATCTTTTATCTTTGACTCCTTTGGAGATTCTGAATCGATTTTCTCCTGAAGTAGTGTTAGCTCTCGTTCTTGTTTTTGTTTTTTTACAACCAATTCCTCCTTTTGTGGTTCAGCCTCTTTGATCTCTTTTGAAACAAAATCAAACCTTGTTCTTAGACTTTCAATGTCAGTATCATCATACTCTAATTCCTTTCTTATCGATTCACGAAAGTTTGACACGATATCTTTCATCAATCCAAACGCAGTGTCAAGCTTGTCTATTCCAATTATCGCATTTACTAGTTCTTTGAATTTTTTTGGATCTGCATCAATGATTGAATTAAGCTCACCTTGTCGTACAATCGATGCTATTTTGAGTTTGTCAAAATCCATTCCAATTAGAGATTCTATCTCCTTTGTCATGGATTCTCCAAACTGTTTTCTCTCTCCTGCTGCAAGTGGTACTAGAGTGCCATTTTTTTTCTCAAAAAACTGTGCAGCAAGAGTTCCTTTGGAATCAATTTTTCGTACTGCCTCAAATGCCCTTCCTGATATAGTAAAGTCAACCTTCGCGTATCCTTGATTTGAGCCACGACGAATCAAGCCCTTGTTAGAGTTTCTTGTATGCTGTCCAAAGAGTGCAAAGGTGATTCCATCAATTACACTTGACTTGCCTGCGCCGTTGTGGCCTACAAAGACTGTTACTCCTTTGTCAAATGGAAGTTTTGTATTAGAATGTGAAAGAAAGTTTCCAAGTTCTATTTCAGTTAACAATTTTTTTCTCCTTTTTGAATCGAGTATAGTTTTCGATCACAAGATGGTTTGCTTCGTCAAGTTGGTTTAAGGAAAGGAGTGGCAAAAGATCTCTTATTGCAAAGTTTGCCCATGACTCGGAATTCAAAATATCTTTAGCAAGTTTGAACATTTCATCATCAATTTTTGCTGGCTTGTCCACAAATGTCAAACCATTATTTTCTTCTGGTTGTATAGATTTCCAGAAGCATCGCAAGGAAAGGGGATAGAGTCTTGCTATTTGTGATTGCACCAGATCAGTTTCTATCTTTTCTCCATGAATTTTTATTTCAACTACTGGCTTTCGTACAAATGTTTCTAATTTTTTTGATAATAGGTCTACTTCATTTTTAAGATTTTTAAATTCAGTCTTGACTGTAAGTTGTGGACGCGTGTCAAGTTTTATCCAATTTGGTTTTGCCTCTTCTGATGAAATGTCAACTTCATAAAAGCCCTTTTGGGTTTCTTTTATTCCCTCACTAGAGGTAAGCTCAATAGATCCAGGATATGCAAGTGGGCCTCCAAGGTTGCCAAATTTTTTAAGTTCTCTCTCATGAAGGTGTCCCATGGCATAATAGGTAAAGTTCTTTGGAAGTTCAGTAGAGTTTAGCTCACCTGCAAACTTGTTTATCTCAGCAATTCCCTGATGTAAAACAAGAATTTTGTGGCCTTTGTGTTTTTTTGCTTCCAAGTCTACTTGTGCAAAATCCTTTTCAAAGGTGTGAGCTTCAGTTTTTCTTCGCTTGTCAAAGCCGACCAGCATCACATCCTTGTGGTAAAATGGTTTGCCGTTTCCAATATACTTTGAAAACTCTAGGTTATGATATACAAAGGGAATTGGTGTTGAACGTATTCTGCTGATATCATGCTCGCCAAGAATGAAAAATGAATCTATGTTGTTTTGTTTTAACCTTTTTAAGGCATTTGCCAAAACCAAGATTGCCTTTCCGCTTGGGTTTGGTACATGAAATATGTCTCCTGCAAAGATTACAAAATCAACATGATCTTTAATAGAAATGTCAATTGCCTGATCAAAAGCAGAATAGACATCTTGTTCTCGTTCTTCTGAATAATATTGTACAAATCCAAGATGTGTATCAGATATGTGGGAAAATATCATATCAATCCATTAGCAAGTCTTTTTGAATAAGACCTTGGGTAGATTCTGCTGCGATTTCTTTGTATTTTGTAGATTCAGACCACTCTGCAACTGCATCAAGATCAGAGCCTATTGCCTTTCCTTTTACTTCATCGACATGCACAATTGATGGGAGGTTTACCCACTGACCCACTAAAACTGCATCACCGATGTTTAGTGAGGAAAGTTGTGTAAGAAGGTCTTTGCTTAGAGACTCTGCTGCTGAGGCAATCTGTTGCTGGTCGTCGTCTTGAACTATTTTCATTATTGCAAGTGAACCCATCTGACTGAGGACGTTTGGATCAATGTTTCGAGGTCTTTGCGAAACTATTCCAAGACCAATTCCAAACTTTCTTCCCTCCCTTGCAACTTTTGAAGCCCAATACTTTGTGTCAGTGTGTTCGCCTTTTGGAATAAAGACGTGAGCTTCTTCAATTATTACAAAAAGTGGAGTTGAAAATTTTGTAGTATTTCTTGAAAGTTTTCTTCCCTTTTTTGCCCAGTAAGAATCCTTTCTGTCATTTAGTAATTCTTGTAAATAGTAAGACAGTCCGACGTTTGCCTGTCTTTCACTAAGCTCTGCAACACTTAGTACATTTACTCTTCCTTCCTTTATCAGATCAACTGGATCACCACAGTCAGGATCCAAAATGTCAGAGAACCTATGCTTTGCATCATCAATCTTGTCAAGCACCCTACTAGCACTGTCTGCGTATCCTTTTGTTGTATGACCAAACTCAGAGACACTTTCTTCAAGTGCAGCCCAAAAGTCCTTTGCCTGTCTTACCTGAGTAGTAAAGGATTCACGCAATACTCTTTGCTGCTTGTCCGCATTTTCTCTAAGCTCAATTACTTCAGCTAGCTTGTCTGCCTGCAATAGTCGCGGGTTTATCTTGGCGTCTGTTACACTAATCTTTGGAAGACTCAAATTGGTATAGTCGTTGTGATAATCAAAAATTATCAGGGTACCTTGCAGTGCTGAAACTTGTTTTGCAATAAGAGAAACAAGGTTACTTTTTCCCATCCCAGTCATGGCAAGTATTCCAATGTGTCTTGAGACGATTCGATTTATGTTGATCTTTGCCTCAATCTCAGAATTTCTTAAAAGAGAACCAATCCTTATCCACTCTTTTTGTTTTGGCGCAAATATGACATCAAGATCTTGTTGTGTCGCTTCAAGAATTGATGTTCCAGGAAGTGGCGGAACTGCGGGAACTATGGCTTGACCCTTTTGCAGTTTATCTAAAAAACCAAGAATCCCAATTTTTACTTTGTAGTTTTTGTCGCGAGAGTTTAGCTCAGCGACTTCTTTGCTTTCCATCGCCTCATCAAAGTTTCTTATGTCAGTTAGGGCATCGCTTGAAACAATGGAGCGTTCAACCAAACCTAAGAGTTTTCCATTTTGTGAATCTACAATAACATACTCACCCACAGAAAGTGGTCGCATAGATTGCCCTGTAACCTCAGTCGGTTTTGCTTCTCCTATCACTACACCAATATTCATTCAAGCACTTCCCTTGATCCAATCTCATTTCCTAGGCCATATAGACTAACAAGTCTTGCCAGATCAGTGTAAGAAATCTTGCAGTTGTTGTGTGCAAGCTTAAGAGCATATGGATAACCTGATACGCTGTTTTTGTATAGCCTGTCCAAAAGTGATCTAATTTCTGATTCATTGTGATCAGAACCTAACAATTCAATTTTTATCAGAGGAGTAGAATCCCGTAGTCTTGCATACACAGATGAAATTACTTTGCCTGGTCCAAGATCTCGGTCTACAAAGATTTTGCTAAAGCCCGGCTTTTTTACCGCATGATTGTAATAAAAAATGTCACCTGCAAGAGAGCCAAACTTACCAAACTCGTTTTTTGTAACAGATGTTTTTGAGATAAAAACAACATTGTTCCTCTTCTTTACGGTTCCAGTAAGGGAGGCGATGAGAGATGCCTGTCTTGTGAGAAACTGAGAGTATAGGGATCCGTCCATAATCACCAAATCGACCTTGTCTACAGAGGCTGCGCAAGCATCAATTTCCATCTTGCTTGCCTGGGTTGCAAGTTCAGGATTTGGGGTTCCTAACCCTTGGTTGTGCAGTTCTGATATAATCACACCATCAGATTGGATTGAAACAGCTGTAACGACCCATAATTCCAGGCCTTGGAATTTTGTACTGTTATAGCTGCTATCTATTCCAGCAATTAAGGAATCTTGTCTTTGTGGGGTGTATTCTATCCAGTTGTTTCTTGCTTCCTGCACAATCTGTTCAAACCGTTGTCCTTTTAGCACAGACAAGGTCTCTTCGCGTTTTTTAAGAGCATCGAGATAGACAGTGTTTCGCATAAGCACCCTTTACATCCATAGATAAAATGTTTATTTTTTGAAAATGAGTTGCGTGCAAGCTAATAGATAATCAATTTATGGAGTCAGCCACAAGGATACGCATGTTTGAAAATGAAAAAACATGGGCAAAAGCAGTAATACACAATGCTACCGATGATTTTCACAAAAAATTTGATGAGTCGATAGAAACGGTTAGAAAAGATTTTGGGAAGAGATATCCAATCTTAATAGGCGGAAAAGAAATCTTTTCTGAAAATCAATTTCAGGTAAGGTCTCCAGCTGATAGAAATATCGTGATTGCTAATTTTCCAATGGCTACAAATGAAGACACATTACATGCGATCGAATCAGCCAAGGATGCATTTTTCAAGTGGAGTGTAACCCCTTTTCAAAAAAGAGTTCAGATTTTCAGAGAAGTGGCAGATGATCTTTCTTCTCAGAAATTTACACTTGCTGCAATAATGGCTTTTGAAAACGGGAAAAATAGACTAGAAGCGATGGGTGATGTCGATGAGGCAATCGATTTTCTAAGGTTTTATTCAGAGCAACTTGAGGTAAACGATGGATATTCCAAGGAGACCAAGAGTGCCAATCCTAATGAAAAGACACGCAGTGTGTTAAAACCATACGGGGTATGGGGAATCATTTCTCCATTCAATTTTCCTTCCGCAATAGCAATAGGAATGACTACAGGCGCTCTTCTTACTGGAAACACTGCTGTGCTAAAACCAGCAAGTGACACTCCACTTTCAGCATTCAAGTTTGTAGAGGCAATTTATCACAAGCTACCACCAGCTGCAATAAACTTTGTAACAGGTTCTGGAGGCACAGTTGGAAAAACAATCCTTGAAAGTTCGCTCGTAGACGGAATTGCATTTACTGGTTCCAAAGATGTTGGGATGTCAGGATATCGAACATTTATTGAAAAAAACCCACGTCCGTTTATTTCTGAGATGGGTGGGAAAAATCCTGTTATAATTACAGAATCAGCAGACATTGACAAAGCCACAGATGGAGTAATGCGTGCTGCATTTGGTTATGGGGGACAAAAGTGTAGTGCATGTTCTAGAATTTATGTTCAAAAAAGTGTTGCAAACAAGTTTATGGAAAAACTTGTATCAAAAACAAGTTCATTAAAAATAGGATATCCATGGCAAAAGGATGTCTTTTTGGGACCAGTAATTAATGACTCTTCGGTAAGAAGATTTGAAAAAGCAGTAGAGATTGCAAAAAAAGATGGAACAATAATTCAGGGGGGTTTGGTTTTAAAAGATCCTGAGTATCAAAATGGCTATTTTGTACAACCTACCATTGTTACTGGTTTACCACAAGAACATGAACTTGTAAGAGACGAGTTGTTTTTGCCCTTTGTTTGTGTACTAGAGTGTGATACACTGGATGAGGCAATCAAACTAGCAAACAAGACAGAATATGGTCTCACTGCTGGAATTTTTAGCCAAGACAAAAACCAAGTCGAGACATTTTTTAATAAAATTGAGGCCGGAGTGACTTATGCAAACAGATCTGCAAGTGCTACTACTGGTGCGTTTGTTGGCGCACAACCCTTTGTGGGTTGGAAAGATTCTGGAATCTCAGGCAAAGGAGCAGGTGGAGAATACTATCTGCTCCAGTTTATGCGAGAACAAACTCAGACTCGATGTGAATGAATAAACGAACTTCCTAAAAGCAAGATGTTGCGTTTTCTTTCTTTTAGCCTTCTAATAGAATATGGGAGCCAGTTTGTTCCATAGGGGATGTATTCTGAAACAGAAAATCCTTTCTTCAAAAGACCAGGCTTTAGTTCATCACGAATTCCTTTAAGAAATTGGAACTCAAATTTTTTTTCATGTACCTTTGAGAGTCGAATTGCCTTTTCAATTAAAACAGAGTCATGTGTTGCTATGCCAAACTCATTTCCTTTTACAAACAGCATTTCCATCAAGTTTCTATAGTTTTGATCAACTTCTTTTTTTGATTGAAATGCAATTGCTTTTTTTTCCCTGTATGCTCCCTTGACAAGACGTATCTTTGCTCCCTTTTCAAGAAGATGCATCAAGTCTCCTCTTGAACGCCTAAGGTTAGCTTGTAGAGCAAGACCAAGTCTTTCGTATTTATCAAATAAATCAAGATAGATTCCAATGGTGTCATCAGTGTGTTCGGATGACTCCATGTCAATCCAAACAAACGACTGTGACTGTGAAGCCCTTTCAATTATTATTTCATAGTTTTTCAAGCACTCTTTTTTGTTTCGTGAAAGACCAAGTTGTGTTGGTTTGATGGATACACCGCCTTCAACCTTTGATTTTCGTAAATTTGAGATGAGAATTAGATATTCTTTTACAGTCTTTTCAACCTGATTTTTTGTTGTGACGTGTTCTCCAAGCCTGTTTATGATTGCATCCATTCCTTTTTTGTTTGCCATACGTGCTGATTCTAGGGCTTGAGCCATAGAGTCACCAGCTATCCACTGTTTTGCTATCCTAAATAGGAATTTTTCCATTAATCCAGAACTCATTTTCTAAACAAGAAACATTGGTTCAAAACTTGTTTAAAGTTATAGCTTTAACAAGGGCATAATACAAAGTTCTGATTGTCTTGAAAAAAATCGGACTTTTAGGATGTGGTGCGATTGGAACTGAAATTGCATTGGCAATTGATTCAGGAAAAATTGATGCCAGACTCACTCATGTCTTTGATTTTTCAAAAGAGGCATCAAAAAAATTAGTGGAAAAACTAAAGACCAGACCTGAAATAACAGAAAATGTTGGATTGCTTGCAGCTGCACCACTAGATCTAATAGTTGAGGCTGCATCACAAGATGCTATTCGCGATAATGCTCTAACAATACTTCAGAACAAAAAAGATTTGATGATAATGAGTGTTGGTGCACTTTTGGATGAATCAATTTTTGATATTATATTAGAAGCTAGTCAAGATTTTAAAAGATCAGTTTATCTTCCCTCTGGTGCAATTCTTGGGCTTGACGGAATACGTGCTGTGAAAAACCAGCTAGAATCAGTAACTTTGGTTACAACAAAGAATCCAAAGGCATTGAAGGGAGCCAAGTTTTTTGAAACATCAGAAATTAATCTTGATAAAATCACAAAACCAACTACAATTTATGACGGAGCTGCTCAAGAGGTGGTAAAGCTTTTTCCTGCAAACATCAATGTTGCCGCACTCTTAAGCTTGGCAGGAATTGGAAGTGAAAAGACAAAAGTAAGAATTGTTGCAGACCCAACTATAGACAAAAACACTCATGAGATATTAGCTCAAGGAAAGTTTGGCAAGTTTTCAATCAAGGTGGAAAATGTTCCAAGCGATTCAAACCCAAAGACAAGTCAGCTTGCAATCTTTTCTGCAATTGAATGTCTCAGAGCAATCTGCAAGCAAGACATCAGGATAGGAACATGAGCTGGCAAATATTGCCAAGACATTCAAAGATGTCGTAAAAGCTGCCTTACATCTTATGCTTTAAATGCACATTTCTACCGATTTACATTAGACAAATGGATTTAAAGTCAGAAATTCTGAGACTTAAAAAAGAGAAAGATGTTCTCGTTTTGGCTCACAATTACCAGATTCCTGAAGTACAGGATGTTGCCGACTATGTTGGTGACTCGCTAGGCCTATCAAGACAAGCTGCAAAGACAGATCACAAAACGATTTTGTTTTGTGGAGTTCATTTTATGGCAGAAACTGCAGCGATAACATGTCCTGACAAAAAAGTACTCATTCCAGATTTATCAGCGGGATGTTCGCTTTCAGACACAATAACAGTAAATGAATTAAAAAAATGGAAAGGTCAACACCCTAATGCAATAACTGTTGGATATGTAAATACGACTGCGGAAGTAAAAGCAGAGCTTGATTATTGCTGCACTTCATCAAATGCGATTAATGTTGTACGAGCAATTCCAGAGAACAAAGAAATTTTATTTTTGCCTGATATGTTTTTGGGTTCTTATGTAGCAAAGATGACAAACAGAAAGAACATGTTCATCTGGGCAGGTGAATGTCATGTTCATGCAGGAATAAGATCGCAAGATGTGGAAGCAAAACTAAACGAGCACGTAAACTCTGAATTTCTAGTACATCCAGAGTGTGGTTGCACCACCTCACTGATGTATGGAATTTCGCAAGGTGACTATGGAAGTCGACAAGTACAATTGTTATCTACGGAAGGAATGATGAATTATGCAAAGAGTTCACAAGCAAAGAGTTTTGTTGTTGCAACAGAAACTGGAATCTTGTACAGGATGAAACAACAAAACCCAGAAAAGGATTTCATCCCAGTTTCAGAAAATGCAGTTTGTCAGTACATGAAAATGATAACACTTGAAAAAGTCTATGCCTCACTTAAAGAAGACAAATACGAAGTCAGAGTTCCAAAAAACACTGCACAAAAGGCGCGACTTGCAATAGACAGAATGCTTGCTATCAGCTAACTTCTAAACTCAGATCCAGGCCAGCAACTGAACTTGTAATTTTTCCTACAGATATCATATCTATTCCTGTCTTTGCGTATGACTGGATGTTGGAAGAATTAATTCCTCCGGATGCCTCTAGTTTTACTTTGATTCGCAGTCCAAGTTTTTTCAATGTTTTAACAACTTGAGAAATTTCTTTTGGTTTCATGTTGTCAAGCATGATTATTGATGCTCCACCCTGTGCAGAAATAATGGCATCATGAAGGTTTTCAACTTCGACTTCAAATGTTTTGTACTTTTTTCTTGCCTTTTCTAATAATGGATAAACAGAGCCAGCTACTGCAAGATGATTATCCTTTATCATTACCATTTGATCAAGAGATAGTCTATGTTTTTGTCCCCCACCTATAGCTACTGCTTCTTTGTCAAAATATCGTAATCCTGGAGCGGTCTTTCTTGTAGAATATAGTTTTACCTTGGGATTTATTTTTCGTATCTTTTGTACAAGCATGTTTGTTTGTGTGGCAATTCCACTCATCCTAGACAAAAGGTTTAGTGCCGTTCTCTCACATGAGAGCACGGCCTGTGCAGTACCCGAGATAACCATTACTGTATCATTTGGTTTTATATGAGAACCGTCAGTTTTTACTATCTTTACTTGGCATCCTTTGGAGGAAAAGATTTCTTTTGCATACATGACACCCGCTATGATTCCGTACTGCCTTGAAATTATTTTTGCAGAAATTTTTTTTCTAGGTAATAAATTACTTGTAATATCACCTTTTCCAATATCCTCAGCTAAAAAACTAGCAAGCGCCTTTTTTGCACGTATATGCAATCTAGGTTACCTTAATTGCGTATTTTCCCTTTTCTTTAATTCCTAAAGATTTTGCCACTACAGAATTTATTGGATCAACTATCAGTACAGAGCCACGCCAATCCGGAGTAAGGTCAGATGATTTGCAAATAGGACACACTTTACCTATAGTGACAAACTTGCACTTTCTGCATGCCATTTCTTTTACCATACTAGTTTCACTTTTCTACTTTCTTTGCCTTTTCGGCATGTGGTGGAGCTTTTGCCTTTTCAGCTTGGACTGGGGCTTTTGCCTTCTTTAGTTCTTCTTCAATCCATTCATCTGCCCCAAGGAATGGTTGTCTACATGTAATACCAATTTTCATTGCAGCTGATTTTCCAAGTGATACAGCAGTAATCCTTGCACGAATTGTAGAACCAATCTTTAGTGTCCTTCCACTTTGGTTTGCTAATATCATACCAGACTTTACATCGCTTTTTAGATAATCATCCATTACCTGGGACAAGTGCAATAACGCATCTGTTGCACCAATTCTTACAAATGCACCAAAGTCTGTAATTTCAACAATTTCTCCTCGCACGATTTCTTGGAGTTTTGGATAAAATGTTAATGCAGTAAACTCTACTTTATGAAATGTACCTCCGTCACCAGAAACTATCTTTCCCATCTGATCCACTTTGGTATCAAGAATCATGATTACATAACCGAGTTCTGGGTTTATCATGCTCTCGTATTTTTCCCTCAAAATTGTAATTGCTGCCTTTTTTAGAGACTCACCAAAAAGTTTCGGTGGAATTCTGACTACATCAGTAAGGGTAGATATGGAGAACATACAGAGAAAATTGATAAAATTTCAATTTATGAATCTTTGGATGAATTTTATTCTTAATTTTGCCTATGTTTAAATAATCTAAAAGCGAATTTTTCAATATGGTTGCAGTTGATGAGGTTCTAAAGACCCTAAGTTCAGTAATAGATCCAGACCTCAAAAAGGACATTGTATCCATGGGAATGATTAAAGATCTTGAAATAAATGGAAATGATCTCAAGTTTACATTAGAACTTACTACACCTGCTTGTCCATTCAATGATGAAATAGAACAAGATGTCCGAAAGGCAGTTGGCTCTATACCAGGAATTGGCAAATATGACATGAAAGTTTCTGCCAAAGTAATGGAGGGTCGTGCCCTAAGCATGGATGAAATGATGCCAACTGTCAAAAACATCATTGGTGTGGCAAGCGGCAAGGGTGGAGTAGGCAAGACAACGGTTTCAGTTAATTTGGCACTTGCTCTTGCAAAAACTGGCGCCAAAGTGGGATTGCTTGACGCAGACATCTATGGCCCAAGTGTTCCATTGATGCTTGGCATGGGAAAAGCGGTAATGGAGGTTGAAAACAACAAACTCCAACCTGCGGAATCACATGGACTCAAAGTTGTTTCGTTTGGATTTTTTGCAGAGCAGGAACACCAAGCTGCAATCTATAGAGGACCAATCATTTCTGGAATAGTAAAACAATTTTTGGTTGATACCAACTGGTCTGATTTGGATTATCTTATAGTAGACTTGCCCCCTGGGACTGGTGACATTCCACTTACATTGGCCCAAACAATACCAATTACTGGGATACTTGTGGTTACGACACCACAAGAAGTTGCAAGCAATGTTGCAGTAAAGGCATTTGGAATGTTTCAGAAACTAAACGTTCCAATCCTTGGTGTAATTGAAAACATGAGCTACTTCAAGTGTCCAGATTGTAATACTGTTCATCACATCTTTGGAGAAGGAGGAGCAAAAAAGATTTGCGAAAAGTTTGGTTTATCATTTCTTGGTGAGATTCCACTAAACCCTGGAATCATGGAGGGCTCTGATACTGGAAGACCAGTCCTTGTTACAGACCCCAATTCTACGCATGGTGAAGCATTTATGGCAGCTGCCAAAAATGTCGCAGCAAAATGCAGCATCCTTGCAGATCAACTCAAAGAAGAGCTTAGTGCTGAAGTAGCTACGCAAAAATAGCCAAAAACAAAGATACACTGTGCACCTTCCTGAGAAACTTCGTGAAAGCCTAAAAAAACCACTAGGGATTTTAATTAAAGACTCTGAAACCACAAAGGAAAACATTTTGAAAAACATTCCTCGAGGTTCGTTTGTAATTACTGTTGGAGACGCCACCACAGAAAAATTGGAAAAATTCGGGATTACACCGTCATTGCAAATCGTAGATGGTTTAGAAAAGAGGGTGCAGAGAGAATTGCCATCATCTGATATCAAGACAACCTTTTCTTGTACCAACCCAGCTGCTCAAATAACTAATGAAAGTCTTGATGCGATAAAAAAAGCACTTCATGCATCTCCTGCAAGAATCATAGTAATAGGTGAAGAAGACCTTCTTGTCTTGCCTGTTTGTGTGATGGCGCCTGAAAAGGCAGTTATTTTGTACGGACAACCAAATGAAGGACTAGTGATTGTAAAAATAAATTCAGACATAAGAAATAAAGCGCAAACAATAATGAATTCTATGACCTAGTCTAGGTTTACGGAGTATTTTTTTCCAAATTGATTTCATGAGAAACTTATAAAATGACTCAATTTTTTGATTTATTTTCATTTTTTCTAAACCAAACACTGTCTCTTTTCATAAAGCTTCAAATTCTACTTTTTCTTTAAAGCGATGTGCAACGAAGGGATTCTCAACTAAAAAATAAAAAAAAGAACTCAATTTGGATAAAAATAAATAATAATTATTTTCACAAAAGATTTCCTGATATCACAAAGGCGATGGTTATTTTTTTAAGCTTTGCAATATATTTTTCTCTTACATCTATACAACTAGGTTTTTCCGATGGCATAGCTTTTAATCCCATCGCAACAAATCTGAGCAACAATTCTGGTTTTTCACAAGATCCTCAGATTACAGCAGTTGGCTCTAATGTGTATGTAGTGTGGAAAGATTTCTCTTTTGGAAGTGGAGACATATTATTTGAAGCAAGCACAGATAATGGTACATCCTTTAGCAGTGTGATCAATGTAAGCAACAGCGTTGATTTGTCGGAGTTACCATCAATTGCCGCATCCGGCACAAATGTCTTTCTAACATGGATTGAATTTAATTCCACCGATGGAACTAATGAGATATTCTTTGATAAAAGCACAGATAATGGAGCTAACTTTGACGGTGCAATTAATCTTAGTAACAGTATTGATGATTCCTCATCTCCACAAATTGTTGCTTCTGGTTCTAACGTGTATGTAGTTTGGACTGAGTTGGACTCTGGTCCTGGAGGCTTGGAAATTTTTACTAGATCAAGTCAAGATGATGGTACATCATTTAGAGATACTATCAACCTAAGTGATAATGCAGGAGGATCTACAGAACCACAAATTGCTGCGTCCGGCTCTAATGTATACGTGACGTGGAGTGATAGCACCTTTGGTAGTGGCGATACATTATTCAAGGCAAGTACTGATAATGGGATTTCATTTGGGAATCTCTCTAATCTAAGTGATAATGCAGGATCCTCATCCAGACCACAGATAGCTGAATATGGTTCAAATGTGTATGTGGTGTGGATCGATACGTCAGTTGGATCAGCTGACATTTTGTTTAACACAGGAAAACTTGTTCCAACCGAGATTAATTTTGATAATTCGGAATATAAATTGAGTAATTCCGCAAATGTCTCAGTTACAGACATTGGTTCTAACCTTGACAGCAATTCTGTGGACAGCATATCGGTCAATATGACTTCAACTTCTGACACATTGGGAATTAATATCATTTTTTCAGAAACAGGAACTAACACAGGAATTTTTGAAGGACAGTGCAATTTCACAACCGGGCTTTCCTTTCCCGGAAACCTACATGCTTCAGCCGGGGATATAATTACAGCATCCTTTGGAGAACAAACTGGAATTGCATCCATATTCTCAAGAACTGTTACATTTAATCGGCCAATTTTTACACTAAGTGAGAATGCAATAGTTACAGTGACGGATCCAAATTCCAACCTTGACCCCGCTACAAAGGAAGAGATATCCATCACGATTACCTCGTCTACCGACTCCGTAGGGATTCCACTTAAACTAACGGAGACTGGACCTGATAGTGGAACCTTCACAAATCAAGCTTTAATATTCATGACAGGTGATGATCAAATTCCAATAGGTAGGATTGTCACAGTAAGCCAGCAAGAACCTGCTGGTGGTTTGGATTTCAATAATGTTGTTGATACCATTAGCGTTGCGGTAAACTCAACTTCAGATCAAACAGGTCTCAATCCTTTCATTTTAACGGAGACTGGCCCTAACACAGGAATTTTTGAGCGCAAAATTATTTTTACTTCTGAAAATACCGGAAGCAATTCTCTTCATGTTTCTGCTGGAAATGTTGTTGGAGTAACTTACAAAGGTGAAACTTCCAAGGGGTTGGTCATTCCTAATTCAAATAGTGCTTTGGGCGCAATTCAATCCTCTGTAGGAGACACGATAACTGCATCCTTCGGAGGAACCAGAGGAACGGCAGAAATCGGACTTGGTTCTGGTGGTGGCGGAAGCGGGGGCGGTCTTCTTCGTCCTGGTTTTGTTCTTGATTTTATATCTACAGAGGGAGGTGTTGGAGACAGCTCGCCCCCTTCATTTACATTTAGAGGATCATCTATAACAACCACTACGGATCTTTCGGAAATCATATTGCCATCAAATGATTCGTCCATTGAATTTCCTTTTTCGATCAATGGTAATGGATTTGCTTTAAACTCTTACTCAAACAAAATTTTACCCAACCAGATTTTTACGGGGGACCACACATCATTAAAACTGATCCTCAACGATGCATCGGGCGTACATCATGTT